>DASQPE010000375.1:0-6048 GCA_035644115.1 Gemmatimonadales bacterium | reverse complement strand
CGGCATGATGGCGAACACGTCGCGCGCCGACCTGCTCGACGACATGCTGGCCCGGGTGGTTGCGGGACGCACCGACGCCCGGCCCCGTCGGGGGCTGGTGCGCCGGTTGGGCGAAGCCATCCCGCTCGAATTGCGGCGCGCGCTCGCCCTGCGGGTTCCGGCCGCCTTGCGCAACCGGCTGATGACCCTATGGTCCGCCGGGGGCATCGCGTGGGAGCGGACCCCGGCCTTCACCCTCCGCGCCGACCTGCAGGGCTACGTCCGAGTCAACCTGCAGGGACGGGAGCAGCGCGGGATGGTGCCGCCCGGCGCGGCTGTCGACGATCTCTGCGATCGGATCACGGACGGACTCCTCTCGTTTCACGACTCCGCCAGCAAGGAGCCGCTGGTTGCGGCGGTCGAGCGGGTGGAGCGCCTGTACCCCGACGGCGAGCGACGCGACCGGCTCCCGGACCTCGTCGTCCGCTGGAGCGACTCTCCAGCGGGAAGCCACGTCGCCGCCGACTCGGCTCGATTCGGCCGTGTCATCCGCTCGACCCCCGGGCGAATCCCCAACGGTCGCAGCGGCAACCACCGCGGCGAGGGGTTTCTCATCGCCGGCGGCCCCGGGATTCCGACCGGCCTAGCGCTCGCGTCCGGTGCCGACATTCTGGATCTCGCCCCGACCGTCCTGCGCATGCTGGGCACTCGCGCCGCCGTGCCGCTGGCGGGACGGCCGATCCCCGAGCTCTGCGGTCAGTCGTGAGCGCCGTCCGAACCGTCGGGGTCGGCGTAATCGGCTGCGGGGGCATCGGCCGGTGGCACGCGACCAGTCTCCGGCAACTGCCCGGCGTCCGACTGGTGGCGCTGGCCGACCCCGACCGTGCGGCTCGCGATGCCGCCGGGCGCAGCTTCGGGGTACCCGCGCTCGAGTCGGCCGCGGAACTGCTCAAGCGGGGGGACATCGAGCTGGTCTCCATCTGCACCTCCCCCGGCGCGCACGCTGCGCTGATCGAGGCGGCAGCCGTGGCCGGCAAGCACGTTCTGGTCGAGAAGCCGATGGCCACGACGTTGGCCGACGCCGACCGTGCCCTCGCGGTCTGCCGAACCCACCGGGTACAGCTCGGCGTCGTACACCAGCAGCGCGCTCACTCCTCGACCCGTGCGCTGCACCAGCTCGTCTCTCACGGCGCCTTCGGGCGCCCGCTGCTGGCTACTGCCAGCCACACCTGGTTCAAGAGTCAGGCGCAGCTCGAACGCGATGGCTGGCGCTCCGATGTCACGGCCGGCGGCGGCCTGCTGCTGGACCAGGCGGTCCACGCGATCGACCTCCTGGTCTGGTTTCTCGGCCCGGCGGCGTGGGTGAGCGGGGCCACCGCGACTCTAGTCGTCGCGCCGGGCGCCGAGGACACCGCGGTGGTGACCATGGGCTTTGCCGGCGGCGCGCTTGCAGTGCTCGCGGCCGGCGCGGTTACCAACCGGTCGCGCGACGATATTGCACTCGACCTGAGCGGCACTCGCGGTGGCTTCCGACTGGAAGTCCGCGACTACGACGCCGCCGAGATCACGCGCTTGGATCTCGCGGCATCCGACGGGATCCGCGCCCGCTCGCTGTCCCCGGCGGAGATCGAGTCGATGGTTCAATCCGCCGGTGGCCGCTGGCGACTTGGTCCGGCCGCTCCCGTATGGCGGCTGGCGAATCGAATTGCCGGCCCGGGCCGGGGGGTGAACCCGTTTCGCTCGGTGCGCGGGTACCTCCGCCGGCAGGCTGACCGGGTGGCCCAGCTCGAGTGCGAGGAACCGCAGGGCCATGCCGAGGTGCTCGCCCGCATGGCAGCGGCCGTGCGGGGGGAAGCGCCTCCCCTCGTGACCGGCGACGATGCCCGGCGTTCGCTCGAGGTCATCGAGGCGATCCGCCGCTCTCACGCGCTTGCCGGGCAGCGGGTGGAGCTCGAGCCGACGGCGAGCGCGTGAGAGTTCTCCACCTGATCGATCACATGGGTTTAGGCGGCGAGCAGCGCATCCTGCTGGATCTGGTCGAGACCCGGGCGGCCGACATGGAGCTGGCGGTTCGGGCCCTGCGTCGGCGAGACCTGCCTGGCATCCCGGAGCGCATGGCCGCGGCGGGCGTGTCGTACGGGGCCCTGGGCCTCACCCGAGGGAGGCCGCTCGGCATGCTCTCACTCCGGGCACTGGTCCGTCGCGCGCAACCGGACCTGGTGCATCTCCACCTCGAGTACAGCACCCTGATCGGCACGCTGACGGTGCTCTCGTTGCTGGCGCCTCGACCGCTGCTGGTCGCGTCCGTGGCCAACGACCCTCACCGCCAGGCACTCATGCACCGCTACGGTGGTCGGCTGCTGGCTCCGCGGATCGACCTTCACATCGCCAACTCGGGCGGAATCCGGGACGCCATGCGGCAGGCCTACGGCGGGCTGACCCGTCGGGTCGAGATCGTCGCCCCGGGAATCGACCTGTGCCGGTTCGACGGCTCACGGGTGGATCCGCAGCGGGTCTCCCAGTATCGCCGCGGCGCCGGGCGACTCATCGGCACCGTGGCCCGCCTGGCGCCGCAGAAGGCGATCCACGTTCTGCTGGAGGCCACCCCATTGCTGCTGCGGGAAGATCCCGACACCCGAGTGCTGATCGTCGGCGACGGACCGCTGCGGGGCGTTCTCGAGCGTCAGGCCGGGCGACTCGGCGTGGCCCACGCAGTCAGCTTCGCCGGCTATCAGGAAGACGTGGCCGCGGCCTACCACGCAATGGATGTCTTCGTGCTGCCCTCGCGCGACGAGGGATACGGTCTGGTGTTCCTCGAGGCGATGGCGGCGGGCGTCCCGATCGTCGGCACCCGCGTGATCGGCAGCGCGGACGCGGTCGAGGACGGCGTCACCGGCCTGCTGGTTCCTTATGCCGACGCGCCGGCGCTGGCTCACGCGGTGCTGCGGATCCTGGGCGAGCCCGCGCTCGCCGGCCGGCTCCGCGCCGCAGCGGCCGAGCGGGTCCCCCGGTTCACGCGTGAGGCCGCGACAGCGCGGGTCGAAGCCCTCTATCGCGATCTCGCGGAGCAGCGCCGTGCCGGCTGACTCGGTATACCAACGCGTCTTCATCCTGGAGCTGTCGGGACCGACGCTCGAGTTTCTCCAGGCGCGCCGGGACTCGCTGCCGAACTTTCGGGCCTTTCTCGATCAGGGAGCCCACGGCAGGCTCCGCGGCCCGCTGCAACCGGTCGCCCCTCAGTCGTTCGCGACCCTGCTGACCGGCCGGAATCCGGGCGCCACGGGGCTCTTCGATTTCTTCAAGTTTCCCGCCGGCGGCTACGACCGGGTGCCCTATGGCACCCACCTGCTCCGCCCGCCCACGTTCTACCAGCAGCTCTCCGACGCCGGGAAGCGAGTGGGGCTGCTGAACGTGCCGCTCACCCATCCACTTCCGCAGGTGAACGGCTTCGTGGTCTCGGGAGACGAGGGCATCGGCGACGAGTTCGCGTTTCCGCCCGAGCTCGGCCGCCGGCTCCGGGCGGACGGTTACTTCGTGCCGTTCGGCGCCTCGTATTCGCCGGGCCGGGAGCGCGAGATCGCCGACCATTCGATGCAAGTCCTGGCGATGCGCCGGCGGGCCATGCGCTCGCTGTTTGGCGACGGCGACTGGGACTTCGGCATGCTCACGATCCACATGTACGGCGAGCTGCTGCACGCGTTCTGGAAGTTCTACGACCCGGCGCATCCGGACTACCGGCCCGTGTCGGAGATCTTCGGTGGCCGCGATCCACTCCTCGAGGGCCTGGCGACGATCGACGAGATGCTCGGCGAGATCGTCGAGCTGGCCGGGCCTCGCGGGCTGGTTCTATTCCTCGGCGCCTGGGGACACCGGCTCGAGCACTCCAAGGTTCATCTGAATGCCGTGCTGGAGCGGGAGGGCTATCTGCGGTTTCGCGGCGATGCGCGCACCCGGCTGAAGCGTGCCGTGTTTCGCGCGGGGCTATCGGCGGCCACGGCCGAACGAGCCGCCCATCGGCTGAATCTCTACAAGCTGTTTCACTACCGGCTGGGCCGCGGACAGCGCGCCAAGGTCACGGGGGCGGCGTTCCTCTCGTACCGGGATGTGGACTGGGCCGCCACCCGCGCCGTCGCGATGGGTTATCTCGGACAGGTCTATCTGAACGTGCGAGGCCATCGGCCGCTGGGCCCGATCGCTCCCGACCAGTACCAGGCCGAGCGGGACCGGCTGCAACGCATTCTGGCCGATCTTCGCGACCCTCGCACCGGCCAAGCCATCGTGGAGCGCGTGTTCGCGCGGGAAGAGATCTACCGGGGCGAGGAGCTGGCCAACGCCCCCGACCTCGTGGTCGAGTGGAAACCGGGATACAGCGGCGACGCCGGTCTCTCGGGCGGAGGCAAGGTGGTCACCGCGAGCCCGCCCAACCACTCCAGTGATCACTACAATGAGAGCGTCCTGCTGGCACGGGGAGCGGGAGTCCGCCCGGTCGAGCTCACCGCAACGCTGCAGGATATTGCACCGACAGTGCTTCAGGCGCTCGGTGTGAGCGCTCCGGCCGATCTGGAGGGGAAGGTGCTGCCCCTTTTTGGGTCGCCGTGAGCGGCGGACCCCGTTCCTGCTCTTGCGGGGCCAAGTCGGCGCCATTGATTCCACCTATCCATCATCGAACCACGACTTGAGACTCCTCACCTTGTGCTACGAGTTCCCGCCGCTCGGTGGAGGGGGGGCTCGCGTCGTCGAGGGACTGTCCCGGGAGCTCGTTCGCCAGGGGCACGAGGTCGATGTCGTCACGATGGGATGGCCGGGGCTGCCACGGAGGGAGGAAGTGCACGGCGCGCAGGTCTACCGCGTGCCCTGTATGCGCCGCGCGGCGCACGTGTGCACCGGTCCCGAGGCGAGCACGTACGTCTGGGCGGCACTGCCGGTGGCGCTCGGGCTGGCCCGCCGGCGCCGATACGATCTGAATCACACTCACTTCATCTTCCCGGATGGGGTGATCGCCTGGACGCTGCAGCGCCGGACCGGCCTTCCCTACGTGATCACCGCTCATGGATCGGACGTGCCGGGCTACAATCCCCACCGGCTCCGCTGGGCCCACAAGGTTCTCGCGCCGGCCTGGCGTGCGGTGGTTCGCAACGCAGCCGAGGTGATCTGCCCCAGCGAGACGATCCGGTCCCTCGTGCTCCAGCGGCAGGTCGGGTCACAGCTCAGCGTCATCCCCAACGGCATCGACCCCGATCGGTTCCGGCCGTCCGGCGATGGAACCCGCATACTCGCCGTGAGCAAGATGTTCGAGCGCAAGGGAATTCAATATTTGATCCGAGCGCTCGAGGGGCTTCCGCTCGAGCATGAGGTACAAATCGTGGGAGATGGCCCCTATCTCCCGACCCTCCAGGCGCTGGCAGCTCACACCGGAGTCCCCATCCGATTCTGGAAGTGGGTGGACAACGCAGCCCCCGAGTTTCGGGAGCTCTACGAGCAATCCGGCATTTTCGTGATGCCCTCCGAGTCGGAGAATTTCCCGATCGTGCTCCTGGAGGCCATGGCTGCGGGACTGGCGATCATCACGACCCAGGGGACTGGGTGCGCGGAGGTTGTCGGTGAGGCGGCTCTATTGGTGCCGCCGAAGGACGTGGCGGCGCTGCGAGCAGCCCTCTGTCGCCTCCTGTGCGAGCCGGCCCTGCGGGCCGCGCTGGGCGCCGCAGCACGACGCCGGCTGACGGAGAACTTCGGCTGGCCGGTCGTCGCCCGCGAATACGTCTCCCTCTATCAGCGGCACGCCCGGGACGCGCGGTTGCGAGAGGTCGCGCCAGGTTGAACGTCGTCCGGCGGCGGGTAAGTCGATTCCTCAAGCTCGCCGTCGCCGGCGCGCTGCTGTATTACATCTTCCGCGTCGTTCCTTTTGCCGACGTCATGCGGTCCCTTCGCTCCGCGCAACTCGGCAAAGTGGCCGTCGGCATGGGGCTCCTCTTCGCTACCCGGATCATCGCCGCGCTCCGCATGAAGTTGCTCACGGACAAACACGGCCTCGTCTTCTCCCTGCCCGAGATCTTCGAGATCAGCACCACG
>DASQPE010000374.1:0-6936 GCA_035644115.1 Gemmatimonadales bacterium | reverse complement strand
GGTGGTGCTGGCGACGCCGGATGGCTACCGACTCGGCACGTTCCGTTGGCTGGGGTCGCCCGGGGTTTCGTTCGAGCCGCAAACTGTCCCGTCCGGACTCGGCTTACCCGTTGTCGCCGCCGCAACTGCTTCAGCCGCGGGCTTGGCGTTTCTGTCGTGGTCGCGGTTTCCGGTGGCGGTGGTGCACCAGGACGCTCGAGGCGAGGTCGTGCGGCTCTACGATCTCAGATATGCGGGCCCCGAGGGGAGGTCGTGGGCGGCGGTGGAGATACCGGTCAAAGCAGCGCCGGCACCTCTTCCTCCGGCGCCGGCGTCGCACTCCTGCACTTTCCAAACCGGCGCTGCAGGCCGTCGAAGTAAGTGTAGATCACCGGCGTGAGATAGAGCGTCACCACCTGGGAGAAGGCCAGCCCGCCCACCACGGCCACGCCGAGCGGCCGGCGCGACTCCGCGCCCGCCCCCGCGCCGAGGGCGATCGGCAAGGTCCCCAACAGCGCGGCCATGGTGGTCATCATGATGGGCCGGAACCGGATCAGGCAGGCGTCGACGATCGCGGTCTCGGCCGGCTTCTGGTCCCGGCGCTCGGCCTCCACCGCAAAGTCCACCATCATGATCGCATTCTTCTTGACGATGCCGACCAGCAGAATCAGGCCGACGAACGCGTAGACGTTCAGGTCGTAGCCGAACACCAGCAGCGTCAGCAGCGCCCCGAAGCCGGCCGACGGCAATCCCGAGAGAATCGTGAGCGGATGCACGAAGCTCTCGTAGAGAATTCCCAGCACCAGATAGATCACCACGATCGCGACGAACAAGAGCCCCAACAGACCGCGCTGAGCATCCTGGAACGCTTGGGCGGTGCCGGCGAAGGACGTGCTGATCGTCGCCGGCAGGGTTTCGGTCGCGACCCGCTGCACCGACGTCACGGCGGAACCGAGCGACACCCCGGGCGCGAGGTTGAACGAGAGCGTGACTGAGGGCAGCTGTCCCGAGTGGTTGACGCTGAGCGGGCCTACGTCGGTGGTGAAGCGGGCCACCGCCGACAGCGGGACCAGGTCGCCTGTCGCCGAGCGGATGTAGAGCTGATCGAGCGCCGGAAGGTCGCGCTGGTACTCCGGCAGCACTTCCAGGATCACCCAATACTGATTGGTCGGGGTGTAGATGGTCGAGACCTGGCGGGACCCGTACGCATTGTAGAGCGCGCTCTCGACCTGGTCGGCGGTGACGCCGAGCGACGCCGCGCGGTCGCGATCGACATCCACCCTGGCCTGGGGATTCTTGATCTGGAGGTCGCTGGTGACATCGGTGAGCAACGGCACCGTCGCCAGCTTCCGCTCCAGCATGCCGGCGTTCTGATAGAGCGCGTCGATGTCGGTGCTCTGGAGCGTGAACTGGTACAGGCTCTTGCTGACCGTGCCTCCGATGCTGATCACCGGCACGTTCTGGAGGTACACCCGCATGCCCGGCACCTGGCTCACCTTGGGCTGCAGCTCCCGGGCGACCTCGTCGGCGCTCAGCTTCCGCTCGTCCTGTGGCTTGAGCCGGATGAAAAGGCGGCCCTGGTTGATCGTGGGGCTGCGACCACCGGCGCCGACCGAGGACATGAACCCGGCCACGTTCGGGTCGTTCTGGACGATGGCGGCGACCTTGCGCTGGAGCTCGACCATCGCGTCGAAGCTTGCCCCTTCGATGGCCTCAGTCGTGCCAATCAGCTGGCCCTGGTCCTCGCTTGGGAGGAAACCCTTGGGAACCACCACGGCCAATCCGATGGTCGCGGCCAGCAAGACGAACGAGAAGATCAGCGTCGCGAACCGGTGCCGCATGACGAACCGGAGGCTCCGGTCGTAGCCGCGCAGCACTCGCTGCCAGGCCCGCTCGGTGAGGTCATAGAACCGCCCGTGTCCCGCATGGGCGCCCGGCTTGAGGTAGCGGCTGCACAGCATCGGCGTGAGCGTCAGCGACACGAAGCCGGACACCAGAATGGCAACGCCGATGGTGGCGGCGAACTCCTGGAACAGGCGGCCGATGAGTCCACCCAGGAAGAGGATCGGGATGAACACCGCCACCAGGGAGATCGTCATCGATAGAATCGTGAAGCCGATCTCCTGAGCGCCGTCGAGCGCTGCTCGCCAGGCCGGCTTCCCCATCTCCATGTGCCGGACCACGTTCTCCAACATCACGATGGCGTCGTCTACGACGAAGCCGACGGCCAGCGTGAGGGCCATCAGCGACAGGTTGTCCAGGCTGAACCCGAGCAGATACATGACGGCGAAGGTGCCCACCAGGGACATCGGCAGCGCCAGGCTCGGAATAATCGTCGCGGTGACATTCCGGAGGAAAAGGAAGATCACCATCACCACCAGGGAGATGGTGAGAAACAGGGTGAACTTCACGTCGCTGACGGATTGCCGGATGAAGAGCGCACGATCGAACAGGACGTCGACCTTGACCGAGGCAGGCAGCTGCGCCCGCAAGTCGTCCACCATCTTCCGCACGGCCTCGGCGACGGCGACGGTGTTCGTGCCCGGCTGCCGTTGCACCGCGAGCACGATCCCACGCGCGCCGTTGAACCAGGCTGCGACCCTGCTGTCCTGGACCCCGTCGATGACCTGTCCTATGTCCTGGAGCCGGACCGGGGCACCATTGCGCCAGGCAACCGCCAGCGGGCGGAAGGCCGCGGCGTCGCGGAGCTGCCCATTGGTCTCGATGGTCCAGGCTTTGTCCTTCCCCCAGAGTACGCCCGTCGGCTGGTTGGTATTTCCGCTCGCGATCGCCTGGGCCACTTCGTCCAGCCCGATCTTCCGGGCGGCCAGCGCCTGCGGGTTGACCTGAACCCGCACCGCATACTTCTGCGATCCATAGACCTGCACCTGTGCCACGCCGTCCACCATCGACATCCGCTGAGCCAGGAAGGTCTCGGCGTACTCGTCGACCTGCTGGAGCGGCAGCGTGGTCGAGGTGAGCGCGAAATAGAGGATTGGGCTGTCTGCCGGGTTCACCTTCCGGTAGCTCGGCGGCAGCATGTCCTGGGGCAGCGACCGAAGCGTCTGTGCGATCGCTGCCTGTATATCCTGCGCGGCCGCGTCGATGTCGCGACTCAGATTGAACTGGAGCGTGACCGAGGTCTGCCCCTGGCTCGATATCGACGTCATCGCGTCGATCCCGGCGACGGTCGAGAACTGCTGCTCCAGCGGGGTCGCCACCGCGGACGCCATGGTTTCGGCGCTGCCCCCCGGCAGGCTCGCGCTGACCTGGATCGTGGGGTAGTCCACGTTGGGCAGCTGGCTGACCGGCAGCTTGCGATAGCCCAGCACGCCGAAGATGAGGATCCCGGCCATGACCAGGGTGGTCATGACCGGACGCCGGATGAATGGTTCAGCGATGTTCACGAGCTACCTCTGGTCGTCCCAGCCGCCCCCGACGCCGCGCCGGCGGGAGGCTTGATCAGGACTTTGGCTCCGGCAGTGAGCCGCAGCTGTCCCTCCGTCACCACCTGCTCGCCGGGCTCCACGCCTCCCGCGAGGACGGTAAAGTCGCCGGCCGGACGGGCGATGCGAACGTCGCGGATCTCGGTGGTCCGATCGGGCTTCACCACGAAGACGTAGGACCCCTGCTGGCCGGTCACGACGGCAGTGGACGGCACTACCAGGGCCTCCGGTTCGACGTACAGCTCGAGCGCCGCCTTCACGAATTGGCCGGGCCAGAGTGCGCCGTTCCGGTTGTCGAAGCTGGCCTTCAGCATGAGTGTGCCGGTGGCCGAATCGACCGCGTTGTCCACGAAGCTCAAAGTTCCCCGGCTTTCCGTCGTGCCGCCGACCGCTCGGGCCTCGACCACGAGCGGCTTGGTGCGATAGCGCTGAATCAGCTCGAGCTGGGTTGCGGGCACCGCGAACCGGACCAGGATCGGACGGATCTGGTTGAGGGTCACCAGCCGAACCCCGGCACCCCCGCGCACCAGGTTCCCCGGTTTTACCAGCAGGCCGCCGGCCTTGCCGCCGATCGGCGAACGGATCGTCGCGTGCTGGAGATTGATCTGGGCCCCCCCGACGGCAGCCCGGTCGGCCTGCACCGTCGCTTCCAGCGCCGCGGCGGTGGCTCGCGCCTGCTCGGCCTGCTGCGTGGTGACATACTCTTTGGCGGCCAGCGCTTCGTAGCGCTGCAAGTCCTGCTGCGCGGCCACCAGCTGCGCCTGGTCGCGCGCCAGCACCGCCCGGGCTTGCTCCAGCGCCGAGCGATATGGACCTGGATCGATCTCGAACAGGACCTGGCCTAGTCGGACTTCGTCACCCTCCTGAAACCCGACCCGCAGCAGATAGCCGGTTACCTGGGATTCGACCGCCACCGTCGCGAGCGGCTCCACGGTCCCATTGGCCTCGAGTGTGAACGGTACCGCCCGCCGTTCTGCTGTGGCCGCGAGGACCGGCACTGGCGGCAGTTCCCGTCGGACGGGCTTGCCGCATGCGGCAGCGAGCACAACGGAGGGAAAGAGGAACAGCGCGAGCGAGCGCGTCATCGCGACGGTGGGTTCTCCACGGTATCGGGCGAGAATCTGAGGTCGGTCTCGCCCTTCGAGTCGAGCGCGCCCGCGTTGTGGGCCAGCTGGGCGAGCGAGGTGTGCCAGGCCAGCCGGCTCTGGACCACTTGAGCCCGGGCGTCGGCGAGGGCGCTCTGAGCGGCCAGCAGGTCGAGCACGGTGCCGACCCCCGCCTTGTAGCGCGCCAGCGCGACTTCGGTCGACTGCGCCGCGCTGGCCAGGAGATCGTTCGCGGTTTGCACCCGTCGGGTCGCGGCCTGGAGTGCATAATAGGCGCTGAAGACCTGATAGGTGACCTGCTGCTCCAGGCTGCGCTGCTGTGCCGAGGTCGCATCGGCCTGGAACTCCGCCTGCTTCTGCTGGTATTCCCGGGCGAACCCGTTGAACAGCGGGACTTCCAGGGCGAGCCCGAAGTTGTAGTTGGATCCGCCGCCCGGGAGGTTCGCGATGTAGGTGTAACCCGCGGTCCCGGTGGCGACGAGGGAGGGCAGCCGGCTGCCCCTCAGCTCCCGCACCCGCGCCTGAGCTGCCGCGGCATCGGCCCGCGCGGCGGCGAGATCGGGCCGATCGCGGACCGCCCGGTCGATGATCGCCTCGACGCTGTCCGCGACCGCGGCAATCGGCCGGGGCGCGCTGACGCTGTCGACGTCGTAGGGCAGGCTGGCCGGGTACCCCAGGGCGACGGCGAGCGCGCCCCGGGCGGAAAGACGGCTGCCCTCGAGCGTGTCGAGCGCGAGCCGAGCCTGGGAGAGCGCGGTGCGGGCCTGGAGCACGTCGGCGATGGTCGCCGCGCCGACTTGGCGCCGTGCATCGGCCGCTGCCAGATTGGCCTCGGCGTCCTGTACCGAGGCCTGCTGGGCGGCGAGCAGCGAGCCGCTCGCCACGTATGTGTAGAAGGCCACCTGCGTCTGAAGCACCACGTCGGTAATGGTGGCGTTGTGGGTCCAATCGGCCGACAGGAGGGCCTGGCGGGCCGCCTCGATCGTGCCGCCTCGGCCGCCAAAGTCCCATAAGAGCCACGACAACGTCGCGCTCGGCCCATAGTTCGTCTGCGTTACCGCGACAAAGCCTCCAGTGGAGGCTCGCTTGACCCGGGTGACCGTCGCTGCCGCATCGAGCGTGGGGTAATAGGCCCCCTTGGAAGCTCCGTAGGCGGCCGCCGCGGCCCGGGCATTAGCCCAGGCCTGCGCGGTGGTGGGATTGTTACGGAGTGCGAGATCGACGACGTCCTCGATGGTGAGGCGACGGACCCGCTCGGCGAGATCCTGGGGAAGCTCGGTGGGCGGGCGCCGCTCCGAGGGCGCCGCGGTCGTGGGCGCCGGCGGCGTCCATCGGGCGTGGGGGGCCGGGGCAGTGGCGGGCGCGCCGCCGCCCGGCCCCGGCAGCGGGGGCGCGCAACCGGCCGCGAGCAGGAGCAGGGCGCCCGCCAGGACGGGGCGCGACAAACACGAGCGGACCATCGGGGGGCTGCTTTCTCCGGTGAAGCGGGAGCCGGTGCCCTACGGGGGGCCCGCGCACAGGATTCAGTATTGCCTGAACGGACTGAACGAACCTAAGCTTCGCCCGATCACTTGGCGGAGCGTCTCCTGCATTCTAGCATTGCCGGCCGCGTCGAGTTCGTCGAGCAAGTCGGCCTCTTCTTTGAGGCCGAGGGGCTCTCACGAACGGCGGGACGCATTTTCGGACGGCTGCTCCTGAGCGAAGACTCACTCTCGCTCGACCAGCTGGCGGCCGACCTCGGGGCCAGCAAGGCCGGCATCAGCACCGAGACCCGCATGCTGGAGCGGCGGGGCGTGCTCGATCGGGTGGGCCACCCGGGCGATCGGCGGGTCTACTACCAGGTCACGCCCGATCTCCCGGTCCCGACCCTGGAGCTCCGGGTGGAAGGATGCGCCGCTTCAGCGTACTGGTCGCGAAGGCACGCCGCGAGATCGGGCACGCGAGCCCCCTGGTCCGGCGCCGGCTGGCCGACATGGCCGAGGCCCATCGCTATATCCTTATCGCGCTTGGGGCAGCGCTCGACCGCTGGCACTCCGAGCGGCGAGCCATGCCGGGCCGGGTCCGCCGGGTAGGCCGCCGCCCGACTCCGGTCAGATCCTGATCACTACCCCCCGCCGGTAGAGCAGGTCCAACACCACGTACCAGAACAGGACAAAGGCCACGGCGAACGCCAGCGACGCCGCCTCCGGCGGGAGCCAGGATGCAAAGGCCGAGCGATAGATCGCGGCCTGGAGCGGCACCGTCTCACCCTGGTAGGAAACCCGGATCACTGAATACAGCAACCGGGCCGTCGCCTCCGCCCCGACAAAGGCGACGATGGGGTTCACTCCAAACACCAGGAAGGGCCGAGCCCACCACCGGGGGCTACGCTCCTCGATCAGCCACATGCAAGTGCCCAGCGCCTG
>DASQPE010000373.1:0-4521 GCA_035644115.1 Gemmatimonadales bacterium | reverse complement strand
AGTCTTGAGGTCCACGGCCGCCACGATTTCGTCCCCCATGAGCACCGGCAGGGCAAAGTAGCCGAACACCCGCTTGGGCTTGGGGACGTACGCCTCGAAGCGGTGCTCGTAGTCGAAGAAGAGCTGGACTCGCTTGCGCTGGTTGATGAGCGGATCAAAGGGAGACAGGATGTGGACCATATCATCGACCGGATCCAGGGCGGTGTTGAGCGTGTCGGGCCGCGCCCAGTAGTCCACCTTTTCGGCTCCCTCGAGCACGACCGGCACCAGCTCCTGGTGCCGCACCCGCGTCTCGATCACTCGCCTCATGGCCGGTTTACGCCGGGGATCGAGATAGCAGACGGAATCGATGCTCACCACGCCCTGTGATCGCAGCGCGCGGTCCAGCAGATAGGTGAGGATGTCCCGCTCCGGCGCGGCTTTGGGCAGCCGCTGCCAGCCGAAGTGCCGGTTCAGCAGCTCATAGGTCTTGAGCATGCCGGTTCGCTGGCTGATGGTGACCTGGCCCCGGTAGAAGGCCAGCTGCAACGCCCGCTTCGATGGCTTGCGGCTGGCCCAGAGGTGATCCTTTTCCACCAGCACGTCGTCATCGATGTCCCGGATGGTCAGGGGGCCCTCGCGCCTGATGAGCGACAGCACTCGGCGCAGGTCCTGGTCCGTCACCGCCGTGAACCAGGTGCTCCGGCGCTCCCACTCCCGCCTCATCGCGCCCACGTAGAACCGCATGGCGCCGATCGGCAGGTAGGACAGCGCGTGGGTCCAGTACTCGAAAACCGTCTTGTCCACGCTCTGTGCCTGGCGCAGATGCTCGCGCCGGTACCCCGGAATGCGGGTGTAGAGGATGTGGTGATGGCAGCGCTCAATCACGTTGATGGTGTCGATCTGCACGTACCCCAGATGCTCCACCGCGGCCCGCGTCGCCTCGGGCCCGTCGCCGAACGGCGCGTGCGCGTCGAGCCTCTGGGCGTGCAGCCAGATGCGTTTGGCTTGGGACTTGTCTAGCGCGAAGGGTTGTCGGGCCATGCGGGACAACGGCTGCACAACGACGGGCTAACTGACTCTACGCGTCTTCCGCTTCATGAAGTCCATCAAGATGAACTGCCCCAGCGTCATCGTATTGGTAAAGTACGCCTTGCCCTTGCAGATCGCCGCCACCTGCTTGACGAACTCCACAAGGCTCCGGTCCCGCGCCAGCATGAACGTGTTGATCATGATCCCGCTCCGGCGGCAGTTGGCGACTTCGCGGTAGGTCGCCGCCAGGATCTGCGGGTCGAGCCCCATCGAGTTCACGTAGATCCGCCCGTCCGGCATCGTGAGCGCAGACGGCTTGCCGTCCGTGATCATGATGATCTGGCGCATGTCCTTCTTCTGGCCCAGCAGGATCCGGCGGGCCAGCTTGAGCCCTTCGGCCGTATTGGTGTGATACGGCCCGACCTGCGCCGCCGCCAGCGCGCTCAGCGGAATCTCCTCGGCCGAGTCGTGAAACAGCACCACCCGGAGGCTGTCGCCGGGGAACTGGGTGCGGATCAGATGGGTGAGGGCGAGCGCGACCTTCTTGGCCGGGGTGAACCGGTCCTCACCATACAGGATCATCGAGTGGGAGCAGTCGAGCATGAGCACCGTCGCGGACGACGACCGGTACTCGGACTGGCTCACCATCAGATCCTCGTACTCCAGGTTGAGCGGGACGCCGAGCCCCTCGCGGGCGATGGCGCTGCCGAGCGTGGCCGGCACGTCGAGATTGAGCACGTCGCCGAACTCGTACGGCTTGCTGGTGCCCTCGGCTTCGACGCCGGTCGCGAGATACGGCGTGTCGTGGGCCCCGAAGCTCGATTTGCCCACGCTGCCAAGGAGGTTCTTGAGGGTCTTGTAGCCGAGGAAGTCGATCCCCTTCTCGGTGAGGTTGAAATGCACCTGCTGGGCGGCCGACTGCGCCACCCCGCCGGGGCCGAACATGGACTGATAGCCGCCCGGCACCTGTGGCGCCTGAGTGAGGTTCAGGTAGCCTTCATCCATAAGCCGCTGGACGATGCGGTCGAGCAGCTCGCCCAGCTGGCGCTCGATCTCCTTGTCCTGGGCCGGGTCGCCGCTGCCCTCGCCCCGGAGCACCTTGAGCATCTCCGGCGTGAGCTGGCCCGACTCCATGAGGGCCCGGAGGATGGCCTGTTTGAGGGCGTCCAGCGACCGGTCCCCGTCCCCCATCTCGTCCTGCCAGAACGACTGCCCCTGCCCGGCGAACCCCGACTGGAGCAGGAAGTCGCTGAGCTGGTCGAGCAGGCCCTGGAGGTTCACCGCGTCGGCCAGCTCGGGGAGGAACTTGGAGTAGGTGGTGAAGCGCATGGACCCCGGACGAAAAAAAGCGTGAAAAGTGAAAAGTAAAAAGTGAAAAGGGGCTCGGTGTCCCGCTCACTTCCTTTGAACCTACCCCGGCGCCCGGGAAGGTTCAACAAACGCTGCCCATCGCGGGACCCCCTTTCACTTTTCACTTTTCACTTTTCACGCTGTCGCTTACGTTGTAACGGTGTCCACCTCCATCGCATCTACCGCCTCGGCTCTCCCCCGGGCCGCCGCCCTCCGGCTGCGTTCGACCTTCGCCGCGCTGCGGCATCGCAACTACCGGCTGTTTCTGATCGGCCAGTTCATCTCGCTCTGCGGCACCCTGATGCAACAGGTGGCGCTGGGGTGGCTGGTGCTCGAGCTCACCAACTCTCCGTTCGCGGTCGGGCTGGTCACCAGCCTGGGCTCGCTGCCGATTCTCGCGCTCACGCTCTATGGCGGCGTGGTCGCCGATCGGGTGGACAAACGACGGTTCGTGCTGCTGCTCCAGTCGCTCATGCTGGTCGAGGCACTCACCCTGTCGGTGCTGACCGCCTTCCACTGGGTGACCGTGCACTGGATCATGGCGCTGGCCGCGTTCGCCGGCCTGCTCTCGGCATTCGAGGTTCCGACCCGCCAGGCGATGGTGGTGGACCTGGTCGAGCGCGAGGACCTGATGAACGCAATCGCGCTCAACTCCTCGGCGTTCAACGTGGCCCGGGTGATCGGCCCAGCGATCGCCGGCGCCCTGATCGCCGCGGCCGGGCTCGCCGCCTGCTTCTTCGCCAACGCCGCGAGCTATCTCGCGGTCGTGGCCGGCCTGGTCGCTATGAAGACCGAGGCGCCCGCGGCCGGCGCCCGGCCCGACACGCTCGCGGCCATGAAGGAGGGTTTCCGCTACGTGCTGGACAACCGCTGGCCTCGGGCGCTGGTGGTGCTGATCGCGGGCTTTGCGGTGTTCGGATTCCCCTTCATGACCATGGCGCCGGTGTTCGCGAGAGACGTGCTCCACGTCGGCGCGTCGGGCTACGCCGCATTGATCTCCGCCATCGGGGTCGGCGCGGCCGCCGGGGCGCTCGGTCTGGCCGGCTTCGGGAAGCGATACCGCAAAGAGAAGCTGCTCATGATGGCGTCGTCGCTCTTCGGAGTGGTCCTCGCCTTGATCGCGGTGGCACACACCTTCTCGACCTCGCTCGCTCTGTTCACTATCGCGGGCTGGACCATGGCGGCGAACGGGATCCTGGGGAACACGCTGCTGCAGATCCAGGCGCCCGACCACCTCCGGGGGCGGGTCATGGGGGTGTACTCGTTCCTGGTGCTCGGGCTCGCGCCGTTCGGCTCGTTGCAGGCGGGGTTGGTCTCCGAGCACCTGGGCGTGCGCTACTCGATCGGGCTGGGGGGCGCGGCGTGCTGCCTCACCGTTGCGTGGGTAGCGTGGTATCTGGGTAAGAGCAGGCCGGCAGTTGGGCAGGCGGGCGGGAGCGGGCGGGAGCAGGCGGGAGCAGACGGGACCAGGCGGGAGCAGGCCGCGGAGGAGACCCCGCTCCCGCCCGCTCCCGCCCGCTCCCGCCCCGTCACGTAATCATGCTTATCACCATTTCTCGGCAATATGGCGCCGGGGGCTCCGAGGTCGCTCGGCGGGTCGCTGAGGCGCTCGGCTGGCGCCTGGTGGACAACGACCTGGTCGAGCGGATCGCGGCCCGGGCCGGACTTTCATCCGAGGAGGTCGCCGGGATCGAGGAGCGGACGCCGAGCTTCATCGAGCGGCTGGCCCAGGTACTCGCAACCGCGACGCCGGAGCTGTTCCCGCCCACGACCGGGACAGTGCCCGAGCTGTCGGAGGCGACCCTGGTCAGGATCACCGAAGCCGTGGTCACCGAAGCAGCGGCCCAAGGGCGCGCGGTGCTGGTGGGACGGTCCGCCCCGGCGGTGCTCGCGCGGGAGCGTGACGCTCTGCACGTAAAGCTGGTGGCGTCCCGGCCGTTCCGGATCCGAGTCGCCGCGGCCCGCCTGGGGCTCGAGCTGAAAGATGCCGAGCGGGTGACCCAGCAGACCGACGCGCAACGGGAGCGCTACCACCGGGAGCATTATGCCCGGGAGTGGAGCGATCCGGTGGGCTATCACATGGTGCTCAACACCGAGCGGCTGGGGTACGAGGGGGCGGCGGCGATTATCGTGGCGGAGGCGGGGCGGAGAGGCTGGACG
>DASQPE010000372.1:0-14954 GCA_035644115.1 Gemmatimonadales bacterium | reverse complement strand
CCACCTTCACCTGCTCCACGTCGGTGCGGATACGCTCCACCGCGGGCTCCATGCCGCTCAGCTCCTTCACCTGGGTCTGCACCTTGCGGGTCCAGATATCCGCGTTCGCGAGCCAGGCCTGGGTTTCCGCGTGGGTGTCGCGGAGCCGGGCCATCTCGTCGTACGCGAGCCGCATCTGCTCCAGCCCGTCGGCCATCATTTCGTGGGTGCCGTTCAGGGTGCCCAGCTGCTGCACGACCTCGTCCACCTGAGGCTTGACCTCCTCAATCCGCTGCATGCGGGTCGCGACCTCGGTCGCCAGCGCTTCCAGCCGCTCGGCATCCTGACGCATCGACCCGATCCGGCGGGCCTCTTCCGACAAGCGGGCGAGCTCCTGCGAGAGCTCGGTCGACTGGTCGGCCAGCGTACGGACCTGGGCCTGCACTGCGGTCGCGCCCTGGCTCGCGGCATCGAGCACCGCGAACCGCCCCTCACACTCCTTCACGGCGGTCCGCAGGTCACCGATCCGCTCACTGACCGCGTGCAAGCCGCGGTTCTCCAGCTCGAAGCCTTCGCTGCTCTTCCGCATCTGCTCCCGCAGATCGGTGAGCGCCTGCCGGGCCGTCCGTTGACCC
The DNA here is from genome assembly GCA_035644115.1 of Gemmatimonadales bacterium. Classification (GTDB taxonomy): domain Bacteria; phylum Gemmatimonadota; class Gemmatimonadetes; order Gemmatimonadales; family GWC2-71-9; genus DASQPE01. The sequence goes on along the minus strand of DASQPE010000372.1, from coordinate 14,340 downwards.
TCGTCGAGCTGCTGCTGCCCCGCCTGGAGCTCGTCGTTCCGGGCGAGGACCTTCCCCTGCACCGCCTGCACCTCGGCGACCTTCGCCTCCACCGTGCTGAACCGTCGAATCTGTTCCTCCTGACGGCGAAGCCAGACGTCGAGCTCGCGGTCGAGCCGGGTGAGCTGCGATATCTGGTTGGCCGCCCGATCGACCGCTTCGCGCTGCTGCTCCAGCGTGGCCGCCTTCTGGGCGACCTGATCGGCCAGTGCCTTAAGGACGGCGAGCTGGTGCTGGACGTTGGGGATCGCCTCGGTGGCCTGGGTGATCGGCTCGAGCGAGCGCTCTACCGTCTGCACCCGCCGCGCGACTTCTTCCAGCTTGCCGGCGGCCGCCTGATGGTCCTGGTCGAAGGCTTCGAGCCGGGAGGTGGTGTGCCGGTGAGCCCGGAGGGCGTCGTCGTGCTGGGCCCGCATCCGGGTAACCCCGTCGGCCAGATCAGCCAGCTGGGTCCGGAGCGTGTCCGCCTCGGTCCGGAGCGCCGACATCGGACCCTCGAGATCGAGAAACTTCTCGAGCTCGTCCCGGAGCAGCAGCGCTCGATCGAGCTTGTCGCTCACCGCCCCCATCTGTCCCTGAATCCGATCGACGTTCTCGGCGGCATGGGCCAGCTGCGTGTCGGTCCGGCTCTGCGCCTTGGCCACCCGCTCGGCCTGCTCCTCAGCGCTCGCGAACCGGGCGCCGACGTGCTCCAGCCCGGCCAGCTGGGTCTCGACTGCCGCGAACCGCTTCTGCATAGCCTCCAACGCTTCCGCCGTCTCGGTGATGGCCGAAAGCGAGCCAAGCCGCTCGGCGGCTGCCTCCGCCCGGGCGACCAAAGCCTCCAGGGCCATGTGCTCTCGGGCGGCCGCGGAACGCTCGGCGCGAGACCCGGCGACGGCAGTCGCCGCCTCATTGTCCGGGCGGCGTAGACCTTTCAGAAACGTGACCATGGCAGTGGCTCCGACGGGGGAGCGCGGCCGGTGTGGCTTGGATGCATCGAGCCGGGACCCGGGGCCCCGCGGTGCTTCCAATCGATCCGGTTCACGCGCGTGGTGAAGTTGTGGTCCAGGTTGGACTAACGATTTGCTTGCAACGCGTATGCCCGGCGGCGAGGCCCCATCACGCAAACCCGAGCAACCCCCAGCCACTGCCCAAACCGATTGCGGGTACGGAAGATGGCGAGGAGTCGCGAGGCGGCGCGAACCGCTCATCCGGAGCCCGCCGGGAAACCCGGGTCGCGACGTGCCATGGTATGGGCAGGTCGCGGGAATCCACGCGTCACCCAGCTCTCTCGCTGCAGGTGACCGTCCCGGCCGAGCCAGAAGCGAACAGCCGCGGGTGAGGACTATCACCACCTGCCCCGACGCGCCGCTCTAATCTGGCGTTCTCGTGTTCGGAAAATTTAGTTCGCCAGACCCAGGCAGGTGGAGGATAGCATGAGAAACGAACTATCGCGACGGGCGGCAACGGCATTGATGCTGATAGTGCCGTTCCTGGGCGCGTGCAGGAGTAACCGGGGCGTCGAAGCCGGAGGCGACCAGACGGCCATGCATCAGCCCGCGCCTCCGGATACGACGGGGGCCGCCGGCAGCGCCACCGGAGACACGACCAGGGGCGGGGCGGCGCCGGCGGCTCTCACCGATGCAAACATCATGGCCCTGCTCGACGAGGCCAACAAGGCCGACAGCTCGGCCGGCGCGGTCGCGGCCAAGAAGGGCACCAGCGCCGGCGTGAAGACGTTCGCGAGGGAGATGATGAAAGATCACCACCGGCTGCGGAGCGCCGGTGAGAAGCTGGCCAAGGAGCTCAAGATCACTCCAGCGGCGCCGGCCAACGATCCGTTGGCCTCGGCGGCCCAGGATGAGACCAACGCCCTGCAAGCCACCCCGAAGGGCGCGGAATTCGATCGCACCTATATAGAGAAGGAAGTCAGCGCGCATCAGGCGGTGAAGGACCTGCTGGACCAGGCGCACCGGTCCACCCAGAACGACCGCATTCGAAAGTTGATCGAGCAGGCTACCCCGGTCGTGCAACAACACCTGGATCACGCGCAGAAACTGCAGCAACAGCTGACCCAGACGGCTTAGGAGACTTCCGTGGCAGGGGCTGGGCCCGGGTCCAGCTCCTGCTGCACCGTCCGCACCAGCGCCTCGGGCGTGAACGGCTTTTGAATGAAGGTGGCTGCGGCCGCCAGCAGGCCGCGGCGCCGGATTTCGCCATCGGGATAGCCCGAGGTAAAGATGACCCGGGTTCCCGGAGCGCGCGTTGCCATCTCGAGAGCGAGCTCGGGGCCGCTCATGCCGGGGAGTACCATGTCAATGAGGGCCAGGCGAACCGGCCGGCCAGTCTCCTGCACCAGCTCCAGCGCATCGTGTCCGCTTTCCGCCACGAGCACCTCGTAGCCGGCTTCTTCCAGCGCACGCCGGGCGATCTGCCGGACCGCCTCGTCGTCCTCGACGACGAGGATGCGCTCTCCCGCTACCGAGGCGGGCGGGATCAGTTCAGGCTCTTCCGCCGGCGTGGGCCGCTCGCTGGTGGAAGGCAGGTACACCCTGAACGTGGAGCCGCGACCCGGCTCGCTGTAGACCCACACGTAGCCATCCGATTGCTTGACGATCCCGTACACCGTCGAGAGACCGAGCCCGGTGCCCTGGCCGGGCTCCTTGGTGGTGAAGAAGGGCTCGAATATCCGGCTCGCGGTCAGCCGGTCCATTCCATGTCCTGTGTCGCTCAGGGCCAGGACCACGTAGGGACCGGGCCTGATGTCCGCTTCCGGCTTGAGCCGGGCATAGCCGGGTGTGAGGTCTGTCCGATAGCTCTCCAGCGTGAGACTGCCGCCGTGAGACATCGCGTCTCGAGCATTCAAGGCGAGGTTGAGCAACACCTGCTCGAGTTGGCCGGGGTCCACCTTGACCCGCCCCACGTCGGCTCCCAGCCGGAGCCAGACCAGGCAGTCTTCACCCATGATGCGCCGGAGCACCGGCTCCCACCCCTGTACCAGGGCGTTTACGTCGAGCACCTCAGGCCGCATGAACTGCTGGCGACTGTACGCCAGCAGCTGCGCGGTGACGGCCGCGGTCCGCTCCGCCGCCCTCCGGATGTACTCGAGGTCGGCGCGCACGTCGTCCGCAAGATCCGGCCGGCCGAGGACCAGCCGGGCCGCGCCCAGGACGACGGTCATCTGGTTGTTGGCTTCATGGGCGACCCCGCCGGCCAGCCGGCCCACCGACTCCATGCGATGGGCTCGGCGCAACCGCTCTTCGGCGAGGCGCCGAGGGGTGGCGTCCAGGCACACCCCGGTCATATAGCGCGCCCGGCCGGTCTCATCCCGGCCGACCTCGCTCCGGCTGGCGATCCAGCGAATCTCGCCGTCCGGCAAAGCAATCCGGAACTCGTAGTCGGCGTCGCCGCCCTCCGCGAGCGCCTTGCGCACCGACTCGTCCACCAGGTCCCGGTCTTCCGGGTACACCCGCTGGAGAAAATCCTGGTAGGTCGCTATTCGCTCCTCAGGAGCAAGTGCGAAGAGCTGCCGCAGATTCCCGTCCCAGGTGACGCTGTTGTTGTCCACCGACCAGAACCAGATACCCGTTCGCGCCGCGTCGAGCGCGAGCCGGAGTCGCTCCTCGCTCTGCTTGAGCGCCCCGGTGGCCTGGGCCCGCTCCCACTGAACGGCCGCGGCCAGCCCCAGGCCGGTGACCGCGACCGCGGCCACATATAGCGTGATGGCAAACTGGGTTTCCAGGACACTTGGAGTGATGAACGGGCCGCCCCCGTGCGCGGTGTGCCACACAGCCACGACCGCGACCGTGAGGGTCAGCAGCGACGCACCCCGAGCCCCGAATCGGAGCGCCGCCCATACGACGACGGGGAACAGCAGATACGGATACTCGAGACGCCGGAGGAGCGCGATGCGAACCGGTTCGCCGAGCACCAGCTCCGCCCCGGCCACCGCGCCCAGGCAGAGAGCGGCCAGCTCGATGACGCCACGGTTGCTGGCTATCGGGCGGGGCGCGACCGACGCAAGCAACACCGGCGCCACCACCAGGGCGCCGAGGAGGTCGCCGGCCCACCACACGGCGAGCGCGACCGGCACGGGCGCCGTGAGCGCTCCCGCGCTGGCGAGGCTGCCGACGCCGATGATCGCGCTCGCCGCCGCGCCCAAGGGCGCGGCGGCAAGAATCAGGGCGCGCACCTGGGGCAGCAGATCCAGCTGCGGCCGCGCCCCGCCGGCGGCCCGGAACAGATACGCCGCGAGCAGCGCCTCGAGGGTGTTGCCCACCGCGATCCCCCCGGCGGCGGCGAGGGGGATTGCGGTGCCGGCGTTGGCGAGAAAGGCGCCGAGCGCGACGCCGGGCCAGTACCGGTAGCCCAGCAGGACCAGCGCGGCGAAGGCGATGCCGGTCGGAGGCCAGACCAGCGAGATGCTCTCGCCTATGGAGGCGTATCGGAGGCCCAGCCGAGCGGCGAGGTAGTAGGCGCCGGATAGAAGCGCCAGCCGGACGAGGTAGGCCAGTCTGCGGCGTGGCCTCCAGACGTCGGGCGACCGACCGCCTGGTAAGTCTTTTGGCATGGGCAGAGAGAGGGTGGGCTGCAACATCGACCACGCGGGGGACGTTTGTCAACGTGGGGACCGGATGGAAAGCCAGGAGATCAACGATGAGAACCCAGATCGTCCTCTACGACGGTTTCGACGAGCTCGACGCGGTGGCCCCCTACGAGGTGCTGGTCGCCGCGGCCAAGCGAGGTGCCCCATTCGAGGTGGAGCTGGCGCATCTGGAGGGCGCCCGCGAGGTGGTGGGCTCGCAGGGCCTCGCTGTGCGTGCGACCGCGGCGTTGGCCGAGCGATTGGATCTTCTGGTGGTGCCCGGCGGGCGCTGGGCCGACCGCTCATCGCCGGTCGGCGCGCGGGTGGAGGCCGAGCGCGGGGCGCTTCCCCGAGCCATCGGCCGCATCTACGCCGGCGGCGCGGCGGTGGCGTCGGTCTGTACTGGCGCCATGTTGCTGGCCGCGGCGGGGCTGACCCAGGGCCGCCATGCCACGACCCATCACGTCGCCTGCGAGGCGCTCCGCGCGAGCGGGGCGGTGCTGGTCGATGCCCGGGTAGTGGACGACGGCGACCTGATTACCGCGGGTGGGATCACCTCGGGGCTCGACCTGGCGCTCTGGCTGGTCGAGCGCGAGGCGGGCGCCGCCCTGGCGCTCGAGCTGGAGCGCCACCTGGAATACGAGCGGCGCGGGACGGTCTGGCGCCGGCCTCGGGACTGACCTTACGCCTGACGGGCGGCCTGGACCGTCCTGGTCGCGAGGCCTTCCAGCGCGCGCCAGTCGCGCTGGCCCAGCCGCTCGCGTAGCCGCCGCTGCACGGAGTCCCAAGCGGGCGTCGCCCGCTCGAGCACCCGCCGTCCGGCAGGAGTCAGCTCGAGGTGCCGCTCCCGGCGGTCCCCTCCCGGAAAGCTCCGAATCCAGCGCGCCGCTTGCAGCGGCTTGAGGGTGCGGCTCAGGGTGGTGCTGTCGGCGGCCATGATGTCCGCCAGCACGCCCTGGGTGACCGAACCCGCCCGGGCGAGCACCTGCAGCAAGGTGAACTGGGTGGTTCGCAGCCCCTCGGGGCGGAGGGCCTCGTCGTACAGCTGGGTCACGGCGCGGCCGGCGCGACGGAGGTTGGCGCAGGCGCAGCCCAGCGAGGGGAGGCCGCCGCCGACCCCGTGGTTCGATGATGGCATGGATCAATGCTGGTGCAGGTAGTCCCCCAGAGCAAGTGCGACCGGCCTCGCTTGACAGACCAGATAGCTGTATATACATCTGACCTCGGGGCTGAGCCGGGACCTCTTCATTTGAATCTTGGAGAGAACGCATGGAAGACCTAAGCAACAAATGGGCACTGGTGACTGGGGCGTCGAGTGGATTCGGCGTCGAGTTTGCCGGGCTTCTCGCAGAGCGCCGGGCGAATCTCGTCCTGGTCGCACGCCGCACCGAGCCGATGGAGAAGCTGGCGGAGGACCTTCGGCGGAGGCATTCGGTGCAAGTCATCGTAGAAGGAATGGACCTGTCCCAGGCGGGAGTGGGCGTCGCCCTCAAATCCCGCCTCGACGCGCGTGGGATTCCGGTCGATATCCTGGTGAACAACGCCGGCTACGGCCTGTCCGGCGCATTCCTCGATCAACCGCTGGATCGAATCACCGACATGCTGCGACTGAACATGGTCTCGGTAACGGAGCTCACTCATGTCTTCGCACGCGATATGGTGAAGCGTCGAAGCGGTCACGTCCTCTTGATCGCCAGCCTTCTCGGATATCAAGCCGTTCCCGGTTTTGCCGCCTATGCGGCGACGAAGGCGTATGTCCTTCTGTTGGGAGAAGCGCTGCATCAGGAACTGGAGCCTCATGGCGTCGTAGTGACCGCATTGTGCCCGGGGACGTCGCGGACCTCCTTCGTGGAGGTTGCCGGTCAGAGGGTCTCGCCCCTGCTGAAGATGATGATTCTGAGCCCTCGCCGTGTCGCCACGGTCGGCGTGCGGGCCATGTTGCACCGCAGAGCGACCGTGGTTCCCGGCTTCCTCAACAAGGCTACGGTGTTCCTCGACCGTCTGATGCCCCGCCCAATGCAGCGCATGATCGTGGGAAAGGTGGCTGGGGGTTGAGTCGATTGATTCGTGGAGGTCGCAGCAATGAAACTGGAAGATCACCCAACGGTTCGCCGGCTTTCCGGCAAGCGGGCGGGAGCCGACGACCGACCAGCCGCGGAGCCGGTGCTCGACGGCGCCTGGCTGCGGCAGCTCGCTTTGGATTGCGGAGCGGATGATGCCGGCCTGGTCGAGATTGCGCGTCCCGGGCTCGCCTTACAACGCGACGAGATTCTCAGGAACTATCCCTGGACCAAATCGCTGCTGAGCCTGGTGGTTCGGATGGCGCGCGAGCCCCTGCGCGGGGCGCCGCGGTCGGTGGCCAACCTCGAGTTTCATCGCGCGGGTGATGAAGTCACCGAGGTCACCGCTGCCATCGTGACCGCCCTCGAGGGCCGCGGCGTCCGGGCGGTCAATCCGTCGATGGGCTTCCCCATGGAGATGTATCAGTCCGGCAGCGGCCCCATCTGGGTCGTCTCGCATAAGCCGGTCGCCGTCGAGGCCGGGCTCGGTCACATGGGGATTCACCGCAACCTGATTCATCCACAATTTGGGAATTTCGTCCTGTTGGGCACCGTGCTGATCGGCTGTGAGGCGAGCGACTACAACCGCCCGATCGAGTACAACCCCTGCCTCGAATGCAAGCTGTGCGTGGCCGCTTGTCCGGTCGGGGCGATCGGACCGGAGGGCTCGTTCAACTTCTCCTCCTGCTTCACCCATAACTATCGCGAGTTCCTGGGCGGCTTCTCCGATTGGGTCGAGCAGGTGGCCGATGCGCACGATGCGTTCGATTATCGCCGGCGCATCAGCGACGCCGAAACCGCGTCCATGTGGCAAAGCCTCAGCCATGGGGCCAACTACAAGTCTGCCTACTGTATGGCCGTGTGTCCGGCCGGCGAAGATGTCATCGGCTCCTATCTGCAGGACAAGCAGCGGCACCTGCAGGAGGTCGTGAAGCCGCTGCAGGAGCGGGCCGAACCCGTCTACGTAGTGCCGGGCTCCGACGCCGAAGCGATCGCCCGGCGAAAGTTCAAGAACAAGACGGTGAAGCCCGTCGGCAGTGGCCTCAGGCCGCGCTCGATTGCCGGGTTGCTCAACCTCATGCCCTACGTCTTCCAGCCAAACCAGTCGCGCGGGCTCGATGCCACCGTCCACTTCACCTTTACGGGCGCCGAAGAACGCGAAGCGACGATCAGGATCCAGAATCGAACGCTCGAAGTGACCGACGGCCTTGTCGGCAAGGCGGACGTCCACGTCACGGCAGACGCGAAGACCTGGCTCGGCTTTCTGGCGAAGGAGCGGAGCCTGATACCGGCAGTGATCGCGAGAAAGGTCCGCTTGAAGGGCAACCCGAAGCTGCTGCTCGCATTCGGCAAGTGCTTTCCGAGCGCCGGCCCACGACATGAGCAGGTCGAGATCCGCCAGCCGTCGTCGGCGCTTCGACCCGGAGGGCTCCCGTATCAGAAGAATGACCCGGCCACGGGCAAGATCCGCTGGCTCGGCAAACTCAAGCTTGCCGACATAGAGGACCTCACGCCCGAGGTAAGGACGTTCCGCTTCAGGCCGCGGGACGGCGGCCCCATCCCTTTCGACTACCTGCCCGGACAGTTCCTGACGCTCCATCTGGCGCCGCGAGGTATCCCGATCAAGCGCTCCTACACGATCGCGTCGACGCCCACCTGGCGCGACCGGATCGAAATCACGGTCAAACGCGAGGCGCAGGGCCTGGTGTCGCGCTGGCTGCATGATGAACTCCAGGTAGGTGACGAGGTGGAGATCGAGGCCCCCAACGGGACCTTCATCTTCACCGGGGAACAGGCGGACAGCGTGGTCCTCATCGGCGCGGGCGTGGGCATCACGCCCATGATGAGCGTGACGCGCTATCTCACGGACACCGGTTGGTCAGGGAGGGTCTGGCTCATTCTCGGCTTCCGGGCCCCGCGCGATTTCATCTTTCGGAAGGAGCTCGAGGATCTGAAAGCCCGCAACGCTGGTCTCAACGTCACCGTCGCCATCAGCAAGCCGGGAGACGACGCATGGTCCGGCATCCGGGGCCACATCGACGCCGCTCTGCTGGCGTCGACGGTGCAGGACATCGCGAGCCGGAGGGCGCATGTCTGCGGCCCGCCATCGATGATGGATGCGGTCAAGACCGCGCTCCTCGGGCTGGGGGCACCGGAGACCCAGGTCAGGACCGAGGCGTTCGGCACCATCACGCGCGATCCCGCGGCGAAGCGAGCGTCATCCACCGCAATCGCCGGCCACGTGGTATTTCAGGCCTCAGAGACGACGGCTCCGGTTCCGGTGGATGCGACGATCCTCGACGTGGCCGACGAAGTCGGCGTATCGATCGATAACGCCTGCCGCTCGGGAACCTGCGCCTCCTGCCGCGTCAGGCTGGTTTCCGGGAACGTGACCATGGCCGTGGAGGACGCGCTCAGCCAGCAGGATAAGGCGGAGGGTTACATCCTGGCCTGCCAGGCCAGAGTCCGCGGAGACGTTCAGGTCGACGCGTAAGCGGACCGGTCCGAGCCCACCACCTTACGTTTCCCGGGTCACCGCTCGAGGAGCGAGGCGCGGACCCGTGAAACTCGAATTGCTGGTCGAGACGTCCCGGCGCGTGGCCGAGGCAAGCGGGCGACTGGAGAAGGTCCGCCTGTTGGCCGCATTGCTGGTGACCGCACCGCCGGAAGAGATCGAGACGGCCACGGCGTACCTCTGCGGATCCCTCCGGCAGGCGCGGCTCGGCGTCGGCTGGGCGACTCTGCGGGCCGGCGCGGCGGACTTGGCGGCCGACTCATCGTCGCTCAACCTCGCCGACGTGGACGCCGGGTTCGATCGAATCGCGCAGGCCGCGGGCAAGGGCTCGGCCGACGAGAAGCAGCGGCTCCTCAAGGACCTGCTGGCACGCGCGACCCGTGACGAGCAGCGCTTCCTGGCCCGGCTCGTTATGGGCGAGCTGCGGCAGGGGGCGCTCGAAGGCCTGGTCGCGGACGCCGTCGCGCGCGCCGCGGCGGTTCAGTTGGAGGACGTCCGCCGCGCGCTCATGATGGTCGGCGATCTCCCCACGGTGGCCAAGGCAGCGCTGACCGAGGGGGCGAGCGGATTGTCCCGCTTCTCGGTGCAGCTCTTCCGTCCGGTGTTGCCGATGCTGGCCGAGACGGCCGAGGACGAAGCAGGCGCGTTGTCGGCGCTGGGCGAGGCCGCGCTGGAGTACAAGGTGGACGGCGCCCGGATCCAGGTGCACAAGAGCGGCGACGACGTGCGGGTCTTCTCCCGCCGCCTCAACGAGGTCACCGGCGCGGTCCCCGAGCTGGTCGAGGCGGTGCGCGCGCTCCCCGCCCGCGAGCTGATCCTCGACGGCGAGGCGGTGGCGCTCCGGCCCGGCGGCACGCCCCACCCATTTCAGATCACGATGCGCCGGTTCGGCCGGAAGCTCGACGTGGAGCGGCTCCTGCGCGAGCTGCCCCTCACGCCGTTCTTCTTCGACCTCCTCTATCTCGATGGGGCCGCGTTGCTGGACGAGCCGCTGGCGGGTCGGGCCGCCGCGTTGAGCGAGGCGGTGGGGCCGGCCTTGGTCATGCCGCGCATCGTGACCGGCTCCGCCACTCAAGCCAGCGAATTTCTGCGAGCCGCGCTCGCGCGCGGACACGAAGGCATCATGGCCAAGGACCTCGAGGCGCCGTACGAGGCCGGCCGGCGGGGGAGTCGTTGGCTCAAGGTCAAACCGACCCAGACGCTGGATCTCGTCGTGCTGGCTGCAGAGTGGGGCCATGGGCGCCGTCAGGGCTGGCTGAGCAACCTCCACCTCGGCGCCCGGGACCCGGTCGGCGGCGGGTTCGTGATGCTGGGGAAGACATTCAAGGGAATGACGGACGAGATGCTCGCCTGGCAAACGACCCGGCTGCTCGAGCTCGAGGTCGCGCGGGACGAGTACACGGTGTACGTGCGCCCCGAGCTGGTGGTCGAGGTCGCGTTCAACGACGTGCAGGCAAGCCCGCAGTACCCCGGCGGGCTGGCGCTGCGGTTCGCCCGGGTCAAGCGCTATCGCCCGGACAAGGGGGCGGCGGAGGCGGACACGCTGGCGACGCTCGAGGCTATCCATCGCCGGCAGGCCGGGCTCGAGCCCAGGGCGGCGGCGCACTAGGCCCTAGCCGGACCCGGCCCAGGCATTAGGATTGCCTCCAGCATCCCCCGCCCCCAAAACCAGTCAGGTGTCGTGACGCGCCAGTTGCATAATGCGACCCGTTCGGCCGGAAGCGGCGAAACCCGCGGCCAGGTGCCACCATGGCCCGGCGCGGTCACCGCCGTCACCGCGGGCTACGCGCTGGCCTACCTGTGGTGGGAGCGGACCGGCATCGGGAGCGCCGGCCTGCGGGATCTGGTGGGCACCGTCGGGTTCATGCCGCTCAACCTGGCGTGCGTCGTGCTCAACGGGCTCGCCTCCCGCAATCCCGTGCTCGACCCCAGCGTCCGCCGGGCCCTCCGGTTTCTGACACTCGGCTGCCTCTGCGTGTTGTTCGGCAACGCTGTCTCGGTGTACTACCTCACCGCGCTCGGCGACAACCCTTCCGTCTCGTGGGCCGATCCGTTCTACCTGGCCGACAGTCTTCTCATCCTGGCCGCCCTGCTCTCCTTCCCGCTCACCCGGCGTACCCGGCTCGAGCGATGGAAGTTCGCGCTCGACGCGGCGATGGTGCTGCTGGGCGGCGGCGTCGCGATCTGGTATTACAGCTTCCGCCCGACTTGGGCCGCCGAGGGCGGCAGCGTCGTGGTCACCGTGCTGGCGTTCGCCTATCCGCTGGTGAGCCTGCTGCTGCTGCTGGGCGTCACGACGGTGGCGCTGCGGGGCCCGCTGGACGGGAACCGCCGCGCGTTCGGCCTGCTGGTCGCCGGGGTGGTGGTGAGCATCGTGGCCGATCTGACGTTCGACCTCGTGCTGCTACAGACCGGCGGCCGCAGCGCGGGGTGGACCGACGCGGTGTACCTGCTCACCTACCTGCTGCTCATTGCCAGCGCCGAGTACTACTATCGCCACCCGGTGCCGGGCACCAGCGCCTCCATCGAGCAACGGCCGCGCGGTCAACCGCTGAGCCCGCTTCCCTATCTCGCACTGGCGACGGCCTACGGTCTCCTGGTCGCCGCGGTCTCGCGCCCGTGGACCGATCCGATCAGCGGGCTCGCGGTCGGGGCCGTGCTGATCACGGCGCTGGTGGTAGCGCGCCAGGTGCTCGCCGTGCGGGAGAACGTGCGCTTGCTGGCGGAGACGGCGGCGCGCCAGAACGAAGTACGCTTCCGGTCGCTGGTGCAGCACTCCTCCGACGTGATCATCGTGATCCGGCCGGACGGCGCGATTCGGTTCGTGAGCCCCTCGGTCTCGCGGGTGCTGGGTTACGAGCCCGAGGCATTGGCGGAGCGCGCGCTGTTCGAGCTGCTGCACCCCGATGACCGGGACCGGGCCCGGACCTTCTGCCGGGAGGCGGGACAGCTCGCCGGGGTGACCCCTCCGGTCGAGTGGCGCTTCCGTCAGCCGGACGGCGCCGTGCTGCACGCGGAGATCATCGCGACCAACCTGCTGGACGAGCCGGCCGTGCGCGGAATCGTGCTCAACACCCGCGACGTGAGCGAGCGGAAGCGGCTCGAGCAGCAGCTGCTCCACCAGGCGTTCCACGATCCGCTCACCGGCCTGGCGAATCGGGCCCTGTTCCGCGACCGGGTGAGCCACGCGCTGGCGCTGGCGCGGCGCCACGGCCACGCGATCACGGTCCTGTTCCTCGACCTGGACGATTTCAAAAAGGTGAACGACAGCCTGGGTCACGCCGAAGGCGACCGGCTCCTGACGGCGGCGGCGGAGCGGTTCCGGTCGTGCGCCCGGGCCACCGACACCATCGCGCGGCTGGGCGGCGACGAGTTCGCGATCCTGGTGGAGGACTCACCCGGCCCGGACGGACAGGCGGCCATGGTGGATCGGCTGGTGTCGGCAATGGCGCAGCCGTTCATGCTGGGCGGCACCGAGGTGCAGGTCAACGCGAGCATCGGCGTCGCCGTCACCAGCGGTGGCGAATCGGCCGACGACCTGCTGCGGAACGCGGACGTGGCGATGTACACGGCCAAGCGCCGAGGCAAGGGCCGCTCGGAGACCTATCAGGCGCACATGTACACCGACATCCGGGAGCGGCTCGAGCTGGAAACGGCGCTGCGGAGCGCCTTGGACAGCGACCAGCTCTTCCTGCACTATCAGCCGATCGTGGATCTGCGGACCGGCGTCGTGCGCGGGGTCGAGGCGCTGGTCCGCTGGGACCACCCGCGCCAGGGCCTGCTGCTCCCCGATCAGTTCGTTCCGCTGGCCGAGGAGACCGGGCTGATCGTCACGCTGGGGGCGTGGGTCCTGCGCGCCGCCTGTTGTCAGATCGCGGTGTGGCGGGCGGCGCACCCCGAGCTCGACCTCTCGATCGCGGTCAACATCTCGGGCCGCCAGCTGCAGGAGCGGGACGTCGTCGAAGCGACGCGGAAAGCGCTGGCCGCGTCGGGCGTGGACCCGCAGGCGGTCGTGCTCGAGATCACCGAAAGCGTCCTGATGCAGCAGACTGCCGCCGCGTCGGAGCGGTTGCTCGAGCTCAAGGCGCTGGGGATCCAGCTCGCGATCGACGATTTCGGCACCGGGTACTCGTCGCTGGGTTATCTGCGCCGCTTCCCGATCGACATCCTCAAGATCGCCAAGCCGTTCGTGGACGATGTCGGCCAGGGAGCGGACAGCTCCGCGATCGCGCGCGCGATCGTAGGCTTGAGCGACACGCTCAAGCTCCGCACCATCGCCGAAGGCGTGGAGCTGGCTGAGCAGCGGGTCGCACTGCTCGAGCTCGGCTGCGAGCTGGGTCAGGGGCACTACTTCGCCGCCGCGATGCCCGCCTCCAAGATGGACGAGCTGCTCGCGCGGCCGGCCCGGGCCGTGGCCTGAAACCCGGAATCCCGCGCTGTCAGTCGCCGGCCTACACCCGTCGTCCCCGACATCCGACCGAAGTAAGCGCCGCCCGCCGATGCCGGCGGGCGGCGCCGCTTCATACCCTTCTGGACAGATCTGCGCCGACGATGCACAATGGCGTCCGGGTGCAGTCTCGTTTCTGACCGGCAGCAAACCGAAAACGGGGGCAATCCATGGGTGTCGCGATAAACGCGTCCGACGGCTCGCGGAGTGAGGTCGCTTCGGCCGCCGTCGAGCAGCTTCGATCGAGTCTGCAGGGCCCTCTCCTCACGCCGGACTCGCCGGCCTACGACGAGGCCCGCACGATCTGGAACGCCATGATCGACCGCCGGCCGGCGCTGATCGCGCGCTGTACCAGCGCGGCCGACGTAGCGCTCGTCGTGCGGTTCGCCCGGGAGCACAACCTGGTCCTGGCCGTGCGCGGGGGCGGGCACAACATCGCGGGTAACGCAGTGTGCGAGGGCGGGCTTCTGATCGATCTCTCCCAGATGAAGGCGGTCCAGGTTGACCAGGACGCCAAGACCGCCCGGGTCGAGGGCGGCGCGACCTTGGCCGACTTCGATCGGGAGGCCCAGGCCTTCGGCCTGGCGACGCCGTTAGGGATCAACTCCACGACCGGGGTCGCGGGACTGACGCTGGGCGGCGGGTTCGGGTGGCTGAGCCGCCGGCTCGGCCTCACCATCGACAACCTGCTGTCCGCCGAAGTGGTGACCGC
>DASQPE010000371.1:0-7458 GCA_035644115.1 Gemmatimonadales bacterium | reverse complement strand
GTCGAGCTGCCGTTCGCATCCGTCACCGTCGTGTCGAGCGGGCCCGACTGGCCCGGCGCGCCGCTGGTTTGTGTGGTGGATGACCGAAGCGCGCTGGTTGCCTATCGCAACGGCAACGATGTGCACGGCCACTGGAGCACCGCCCCTGCGCTGGTGGCGGCCGCTCGACTCACCCTCAGCCGCTATGGCGGGTCGCCATGAGCGGGGACGAGATCGATGAGCTGCTTCAGGAGCTTCGCCGGGAATACTTGAGCCAGAGCAAGGACCGGCAGGCCGAGCTTCGCGCCGGGCTCAGCGCGTTCCGGAGCGGCGCCTCGGGGGCCGCGGCGGCGCTCAAAACCCACTTCCACCGGCTGGCGGGCTCCGGCGGCTCGTACGGGTTTCCCGAGATCAGCGTGATCGCCAAGGAAGCGGAGCTCTGGATCGCTACCGGCCCGCCGCCAGACCAGGTGGCCGTGGCCCGGCTGGAAGAGACGATCGAGCGGCTGGAAGCAGCGTTTAAAAGCGGTGAGAAGTAAGAGGTAAGAAGTAAGAGGTGAGAGGTAAGAGGGGGACTCCGTAGACTCACGGAGCCCCCCTCTTACTTCTCACCTCTTACCTCTTACGGCTGTTTACGGCTTTCAGTGTCTGAAGCCCGGCGACAACGGCACGACGTCCCTCGGGTTCTTCTCGTCGCCGAAGAGCAGCCGCCCCTCACGGAACGACGCCCCCCGCAGTGTCAGAGCCAGCACTTCGCCCAGCTCGTTCACCAGGTGGATCTCGAGCTTGTCCCGCACCTCCTTGGGGAGGTCCTCCAGATCCGCCTCGTTGTCCTTCGGCAGCAGGATGGTGGTGATCCCGGAGCGCTCGGCGCCAAGGACTTTTTCCTTGACCCCGCCGATCGGGAGAACCCGCCCGCGCAGCGTGATCTCGCCAGTCATGGCCACGTCGGGCCGCACCGACCGCCCGCTCATTGCCGAGACGATAGCGGACGCCATGGTGACGCCGGCCGACGGACCATCCTTCGGAATCGCCCCCGCCGGCACGTGAACGTGGATATCGCGCTCGAACATCTCGTCCGGAATCTGCAGCGCGGCGGCGTGGGACCGCGCGTAGGTCCACGCGGCCCGGGCCGATTCCTTCATCACGTCGCCCAGCTGGCCGGTGAGTACCAACTCACCCTTACCCCGCATGGTGCTGGCTTCGACAAACATGATGTCGCCGCCGGTCGGCGTGTAGTACATCCCGGTCGCCACACCTACCTGGTCTTCCCGACCCGCCTTCTCCGGGTGCACCTTGGGCCGGCCGAGCAGGTCGTCGACCATCGCCTTGTCCACTACCACGCGCTCGACTTCCTTGGCCGCGATCTTACGGGCGACCTTCCGCGCCAGCCGTCCCACCTCCCGCTCCAGCTGGCGCACTCCTGACTCGCGGGTGTAGCCGGTGATCACTTCAGAGAGAGCCTCGTTGGTGATCTCGAGCTGATCGGTCGCGACCCCGTTCTCCTCGAACTGGCGGGGGATCAGGTACTGCCGGGCGATCTGCTGCTTCTCCCGCTCGGTGTAGCCGGAGAACTCCACCATCTCCATCCGGTCCAGCAATGGACCCGGGATGTTCTGCACGAAGTTCGCGGTCGCGATGAACAGCACCTCGCTCAGGTCGAACGGCACCCCCAGATAGTGGTCCACGAAGGTGTCGTTCTGCGCGGGGTCCAGGACCTCGAGCAGGGCGGCGGCCGGGTCGCCCTGGAAGGACACGCCCAGCTTGTCCACTTCGTCCAGCAGGAAGACCGGGTTCTTGGTCCCGGCCTGCTTCATCCCCTGAATGATCCGCCCCGCCATGGCGCCGACGTACGTCCGCCGGTGGCCCCGAATGTCGGCCTCGTCGCGGGCGCCGCCCAACGAGATGCGGACATACTTGCGCCCCATCGCGCGCGCGATGGACTTGGCGATCGAGGTCTTGCCTACGCCCGGCGGGCCGACGAAGAGGAGAATCGGACCCTTGGCGATCTTGTCGTCTTCCTGGCCCGGGAGCCGGGCGGGCGGGCGGGCCGGCGGGCCGGCGGGCAGCTCGGCGGCACCGGCATCGGCGGTTGAGGCTGGCACTTCGCCATTTCCACTGTCCGCCTGCCCGCCGGCCTGCCTGCCCGCTTGCCTGTCCGCCTGTCGCAGCTGTCGCACCGCCAGGAACTCGAGCACCCGGTCTTTCACGTCCTTCAGAGCGTAGTGGTCTTCCTCGAGGATGCTCGACGCCTCCCGCAGATCGAGATGATCGTCGGTGCGGATGTTCCAGGGCAGCTCCGCGATGTTCTCGAGGTACGTGCGTATGACCTGCGATTCCATCGACTCCCGCCCAATCCGCTCCAGGCGGCCAAGCTCGCGGTCGACCTCTTTGCGGGCGTCGGCCGGCAGGTCGAGCGCCGCGAGCTTCTGCTTCAGCTCCTCGAGCTCGCCGACCTCTTCCTCGTCCTCGCCCAGCTCCTTCCGGATCTGCTTGAGCTGCTCGCGGAGAAACATCTCCCGTTGACGCTCGCCCAGCTCTTCCTGGACCTGTGACTTGATGTCCTCCTGCGCGTCGACCATGCTGATCTGCCGCTGCACGTGCACCAGCACCCGACGCAACCGCTCCTCGACCGAGAGCGTCTCGAGCAGCGCTTGCCGCTGTGGTGGGGTGATATCGATGTACCCGGCGACCAGGTCGGCGAAGCGGCCCGCTTCGTTGACGCCGGCGAGCACCTGTTGGACTACTTCCTCGGGCAGCCCGGATTTCTGGCCCAGCTCCGCCGCCCGCGCCCGAGCCTCGCGGTGCAAGGCCACGAACGCCGGCTCGTCCGGACGCAGAGGCAGCATCTCCTCGGCCTCGCGAACGATCGAGACGAGATATCCGTCCTTCTCACTGACGTGCAGCGCAATGCCGCGACGCTCGCCGTGCAGCAGAAGCTGCATCCCGGAGAGGCCACGCTGCATCTGTCCGATGCGGGCGATGGTGCCGACGGTATAAAGGGCCTCGGAAGTCACGCTCTCCACGTTCTGGCGCTGGGAGACGGCGAACACCAGCCGGTCCGGCGTGGTGAGCGCAGCCTCGATCGCGCGGAGCGTACCGGGGCGGCCGGCGCCGATCGGCGCGGTGACGCCCGGGAAGAGAACGACCTCCCGAAGGGGAAGTACCGGCAATGTGAGGCGTTCAGCCATCTGAGTTACTGCTCCTCTCGCATACCCCTCGCGGGGCTCGAATGACATCTTACTACCAAGCAATCTGCCCCCTCCGAGCATCCCGCGTGCCAGGTGGACACGCCGATTCACGGTGTGAATCAACAAGTTGCGGCAGGACTCCGGTTCCGAAGCCCCCTCCGATAGGGCCGCCGGTACGCTATTTTGTCGGACGTTGCCGTGGGCCTGCCAGTTTGGCCTGGGGCGCGCGACGGAGCTGACGCCGCCGTGAATCCGTCAGGGCCGTGCTCCGTAAAGCCGACTCGCCAGGCCGTGTTGCCTTCTGTCCAGTCGCCAGGGCAGATTCTCAGCGCCCAACCGATCACCCGGGTTCGCCGACGCACCTGATGAGCGATCCAACCGACAAGCCGCTACCAGCCCGCCTCTCGCAGGCGCTGGGAGGCATGTACACGCTCGAAGGCGAGGTCGGCCGGGGCGGGATGGGCGTCGTCTATCGCGCCCGCGACGAGCGGCTCCAGCGGCGGGTCGCCATCAAGGTGTTGCCCCCCGAGCTCGCCTTCCAGAGCGACATCCGCGCGCGGTTCACCCGTGAGGCCCAGACCGCGGCCCGCCTCTCTCACCCCCACATCGTGCCGATTCACACGGTCGGCGAGGGTGAGGGGCTGGTGTACTTCGTCATGGGCTACGTCGACGGCGAGTCCGTCGGCGGACGAATCAAGCGCCGGGGACAGCTGCCCGTCGAGGAAGCCCGCCGCATCATGAAGGAGACGGCGGACGCCCTGAGCGCCGCGCACAGCATGGGCGTGATCCACCGGGACATCAAACCGGACAACATCCTCCTCGAGGGGACCCGGGGCCGCGTCATGGTGACGGACTTCGGAATTGCCAAGGCGCTATCGCAATCATCCGGAGCGACACTGACCGGCGCCGGGGTCGCCATCGGCACACCGTCGTTCATGAGCCCTGAGCAGGCCGCGGGCGAAAAGGAGATCGACGGGCGAAGCGACCTCTACAGCCTGGGGATCGTCGCCTATCAGATGCTGACCGGCGAGCTGCCCTTCTATGCCCCGACCGTCGCGGGCGTCCTGATGAAGCAGATCACCGAGGCCGCCCCCGACCTTCGGGCCAAGCGCCCAGATGCGCCCGAAGACCTGGCGCTCGCCGTGAGCCGCTGCCTGGAGAAGGACCCGGAGAACCGCTGGCCCACGGCCGACTCGCTGCGGCGCTCGCTGGAGAACCGCAGCGTCGGGAACTATCGGCCGACCGGAACGGCGTGGAAGGCGGGCAGGCGGACGGGCGGACGGGCGGACGGTGGCATCGTAGGTCCGCGGCCGCCGTTGGACCGCGGGCGCCGGAGCAGCGGCGGTGTGCGGAACAATCTGCCCGCCCGTCCGCCTGCCCGCCCGTCCGCCTCGCGCAGGCCGCCGCCGCCCTTGCCGGACCGGGACGACGCCGCACTCCCCAATACCGGCGAGCCCCAGATCATCGTTCGGGTCCGGGCGCAGTTCGCGCGCTGGGCCGCGATCTCGGGCGGGCTGTTCATGATCAATTTGGCGACCGGCATGCACAGCCCGTGGTTTCTGATCCCGGCAGCCGGCATGGGCATCGGCCTGCTGCAGGGCTACGGCAAGCTCTGGCAAGCGGGCTACAGCTGGCGCGATGTGCTCCGCCGTCCGCCGGCTCCGGACGCGGTCGAGACCACGCTGGTGAAGGGCGCGAAACTGCCACGGCAGCTCCCGCTCCCCAGGGCGGCTGAGTTCGGTGGCCAGCTCGCGTCGGTCCTCCAGGCGCACGGCGACCGGGTGGCGGTGTACAAGCTGCTCGACAAGCTCACGCCGGCCGAGCGGGACATGCTGCCCGAGATCGGCCCTACGGTGGACGCGCTATACCAGCGCGCTGTCGACCTCGCGCGCACGCTCCACGCAATGGACACCAGTCTCGACACCGACGGCCTGGGTCAGATCGAGGCTCGAATCGAGGCCGTGTCGCGGGAGCCCGAGGACCTGGAGCGGGACCGCAGGCTCGCCCTGCTCGAGAAGCAGCGCCGCACGCTCACCGACCTACAGGGACGGCGGGCGCAGGTGGCCGGCCACCTCGAGTCGTGCGTCCTTGCGGTACAGAATGTGAGGTTCGATCTGCTCCGGCTGCGTTCGGCCGGAGTCGCCGCCGTGCTCGGCGACCTCACCAACGCGACCCAGCAGGCCAAAGCCCTCTCGCGCGACGTGGACAACGTCATCGCGGCCGCTGGGGAGGTCCGGGAGATCGTGAGATAAAGCGTGGCAGGCAGCGCCGAGCCCGTACCTCGGCCTGGCCGGGTGGGTCATTGTGAAGGCCGTGCACCCGCAGCATGATGCCTCGTCCGCTCGCCAGAAAGTGAGGACGTGGACGCTTCGCCATCGCTCTCGGGTACCCAGCCGGCGAACGTCCGACCATGGACCGAACCCATCACCCTGGCAGATCTCAGCGTTTCACCGAGTGATGTACCAGAGAGACCACCGACTTCGGTGTTCTCTCACGTTTAGCGGCACGACCGCCGCCCGGCGGCTTCAACACCGCCAATGATGTAACGGGCGCCTCCCGTTCCGGAGAGGCGCCCAATTTTGTTGGCTGTCTGTCCCACACGTGTCATCAGCCACCCCGCGCTGCCAGCTCGGCCCCGATCCGCCGGACCTCCCGCACCAACAGGTCGAAATCGTCCAGCCGGCTGCGGTGGTTCACGATCGCGACCCGGAGAGCGAAACGTCCCCCCAGCAGGGCGTTGGACGGAACGGCGATTCCCTGCTCGTGAAGCTGGATAAGCAGCTCCTGGTTGAGCCCGTCGAGCGCCGCGTCGCCCCGCCCGGTGGCGCAATAGCGGAAACAGACGATGTTGAGCGGCACCGGCGCCATGAGCTCGAGATCCGGCGCCTCCCGAACCAACCCGGCGAGGTACCTTGCCTGTTCGATATTCTGCCCGATCAGCCGGCCGTACTTGTCCAGTCCGTGCTCCTTGAGCGACATCCAGACCTTGAGCGCGCGGAACCCCCGAGTGAGTTGCACGCCGTAGTCGGTGAACCACAGGTCCCCGGCGGCCAGGCCCCGCTCCGCGTGAGCCAGGTAGTCGGGCGTCAGCGAAAACGCCCGGCGGTGCGTCTCCGCGTCGCGCACCAGGGTGCACCCCGCCTCGAACGGCACATACATCCATTTGTGGAGGTCGAAGGCGAGCGAGTCGGCCCGGGCCATGGGAGCAAGCCGTCGGCGATATTCGGGAACCAGCGCCGCCAGGGCGCCAAAGGCTCCGTCGACATGGAACCACAGTCGCTCCCGCTCGCACAGCGCAGCGAGGGCGCCGAGATCGTCGAGCGCCCCCGTGTTCACGGTGCCGGCGTTTCCCACCACACAGATGGGCCGGCAACCAGCCAGTCGATCCTCGGCGATCATTCGCTCGAGCGCGGCCAGGTCAATCTCGAACTCGTCGGTGACCGGAGCCAGGCGCAACGCCTCGCTGCCGAGGCCGAGAAGCTCGACCGCCTTCCGCACAGAGCTGTGGGTTTCCACCGACCCGTAAACGGTCAGCGGGCCCGCGGCATCACGCACTCCTTTCTGGCGCACATCGAACCCTGCCCGCGCATGCCGCGCCACGGCCAGCCCCACCAGGTTCGCCATCGAGCCGCCGCTCACCAGAAGACCGCTCGCTGCGAGCGGATAGCCCAGCATCTCCTTGCACCAGTCGAGAACCTGGGCCTCGACCTGGTTGGGCACGTGATCGCCCCCACCCATGTTCGGGTTCATGCCGGCGGCCAGCATCTCGGCGAGCGCACCGAGCGGCGTGCCGGTCCCAATCACCCAGCCCCAGAACCGCGGATGGATGTTGCCCATCG
The DNA here is from genome assembly GCA_035644115.1 of Gemmatimonadales bacterium. GTDB lineage: Bacteria > Gemmatimonadota > Gemmatimonadetes > Gemmatimonadales > GWC2-71-9 > DASQPE01. Next base: position 449 of record DASQPE010000371.1, on the reverse strand, counting down.
GATGCGGAAGCACGTGATCACGGAAGTCCTGGTAGGCGCGCTCCGCACCCTCCGGCGCTCGCGGCACCGGGACGCGGAAGCGAGCCCGCAGCTCCGGCGGAATGGGGCGCCACACCGGGCGCTCGCGCACGGTCCGGAGATAATCGAGCAGGTCGTCCACCATCCGGTGGCCGAGTGCGCGCAGCTCGTCCCAGTCCTCGGGGTCGAGGGTCTCTTCAACTACGGGATGGCCTTGGGTGACTGTCATGGTATGTATTTGAAGAACTGCGTGGAAAGTGAAAAGCAAAAAGCAAAAAGTGAAAGGGGACTTCGCCTACGCTTCGAGACCCCTTTTCACTTTTCACTTTTCACTTTTCACGGTGTTTCAGTACTCCGCCAGCTCCACCATCGCCGTCTTCAGCCCCTGGACCTGCGGAAGGATTACGTCCTCGAGCTGGGGGGCGTAGGCC
>DASQPE010000370.1:0-10163 GCA_035644115.1 Gemmatimonadales bacterium | reverse complement strand
CACCTGGTGCCGATTGCCGAGCCCGAACGCCTTCTGAAGCCGGGGGCGGATAGTCTCCTCGTAGTAGACCTGCAGGCGAGGCTTGCCCTCACTCGCCTTGGGCGCCGGATCGGTAGCGCTGGCAGCCGCCTTGTCCTTGCTCCGGCCGCCCCCTGCCGGAGCGGCCGCCGTCTTCTTCGGCGCATCCTTCTTGGGCGCCTTTTCCTTGGTCTTTTCTGCCTTTTCTTCGGCCATCGTCAGCGGGTCCTCGGGATCGGCTGGTCCGACTTGACCGCGATCCGCTCCAGGGTTCCGTCCTTGTCCTTCCGCCGACGAACGCGGGTCGGCTCGCCGCTCTTGGGATCGAGCAGCATCGCTTTGGAGTGATGGATCGGCGCCGCGAAGGTCACGATGCCGGCCTCGCTCGTCGGCGTCGCCCGACGATGGCGCTTTGCCAGATTCACGCCCTCGACTACGATGCGCCCGGTCTTGGGAACCACCCGCAACACCCGGCCGCGCTTCCCCTTGTCGTCGCCGGACAGGATCTGCACCGTGTCGCCCTTGGTGATGTGCAGCCGCACCCGGACCGGGGGCGCATGCCGCACCCGCTTGACCTTCTTGAACACCAGCGGCTTCATGCTACAGCACCTCCGGCGCCAGTGAGACGATCTTCATGTAGCGCTTCTCGCGGAGCTCGCGCGCCACCGGTCCGAAAATGCGGGTGGCCCGCGGCTCCCCCGCGTCGTTGATCAGCACGGCGGCGTTCTCGTCGAACCGGATGTAGGAGCCGTCCTTGCGGCGGACCTCCTTGGCCGTGCGTACGATGACCGCCTTGGCGACGTCGCCCTTCTTCACCTGCCCGGTCGGGATCGCGTCCTTGATCGCTACCACGACCAGGTCGCCGAGACCGGCGTAGCGCCGCTTGCTGCCTCCCAGGACGCGGATGACCAGCGCCCGGCGGGCTCCCGAGTTGTCGGCGATGCGAAGGATCGATTCCTGTTGAACCATAGGTTCCTCGGGGTCTCTACTTGGCCCGCTCTACGATCTCGACCACCCGCCACCGCACCGTCTTGGCGATGGGCCGGGTTTCCATGATGCGCACCGTGTCGCCGACTTTTGCCTCGTGCTCGTTCCGCGCCTTCACCGTCTTGGTGCGGGTCACTTGCTTGCCGTACACCGGATGGGCGTAGCGTCGCGTGAGCGACACCACCACCGTCTTCGCCATCTTGTCGCTGGTCACCACACCCTGGCGGACCTTGCGCCGCCCGCGGACCTTCGTCTCGACCATTGCGCTCACCCCTGCACCTGGCCCGCGCGCTCGCGCAGGACCGTGTTGATCCGCGCGATGTCGCGGCGGATCGCCCGGAATCGCATCGGATTCTCGATTGCCTCGGTCGCGGAGCGGAACCGGAGCCGGAACTGCTCCTCGATCAGCTCCTTCAGCTTGGTCTCGAGCTCGTCGCTCGAGAGCTCCCGCAGCTCGGCCGGCTTCACTCAGCCCTCCTCACGCTTCACGACCCGGGTCCGCACCGGCAGCTTGGCCGAAGCCAACGCCAGCGCCTTCTTGGCCAGGTCCTCAGGAATGCCTTCCAGCTCGAACAGCACCCGGCCGGGCTTCACCACCGCCACCCATCCCTCCGGGTTGCCCTTGCCTTTTCCCATCCGGGTTTCGGCCGGCTTCTTGGTGATCGGCTTGTCCGGGAAGATGCGGATCCACACCTTGCCGCCCCGCTTCATCTCGCGGGTCATCGCCACCCGGCTGGCCTCGATCTGACGGTTGGTGATCCAGCCCGGCTCGAGGCTCATGAGCCCGAACTCCCCGAAGGAGACGGTGCTGCCCCGCTGCGCGATCCCCTTGGTGCGGCCCTTGAACATCTTGCGGAACTTGATCCGCTTCGGCGCGAGCATCGGTCAGGCTCCCGTACTGTAGGTCCGGCCGGCCATGTCTTCGACGACCTCGCCCTTGAAGATCCAGACCTTGATGCCGATCGTGCCGTAGGTCGTCTTGGCGGTGCTGGTCGCGTAGTCCACGTCCGCGCGGAGGGTGTGGAGCGGAACCCGCCCCTCGCGATACGCTTCCGTGCGCGCGATCTCGGCCCCGCCCAGCCGGCCCGACACCCGGATCTTGATGCCCTGTGCGCCCATGCGCATGGCGCTCTGCACAGCGCGCTTCATGGCGCGGCGGAACGAGATACGCTGCTCCAGCTGGTGCGCGATGTTGTCGCCCACCAATTGGGACGCGAGCTCCGGGCGCTTGATCTCTTCCACGTTGATCGCGGCTTCCTTGCCGGTGAGCTGGGCCAGCTCGTCGCGCAGCTTGTCTACCTCGGCGCCCCGCTTGCCGATCACGACGCCGGGGCGGCCGGTGTGCACCGTGACGGTGACCTTGCCCGGGCGGCGATCGATGTGGATCTCCGAGATGGCGGCGTGCCCCAGCCGGGACTTGAGATATTTCCGGATCAGCTCGTCTTCCTTGAGCAGTGCCGGCATGTCCTTGTTGGCGAACCAGCGGGACTGCCACGGCTTGACGATGCCGAGCCGGAGGCCGACCGGATGCGTCTTCTGACCCATTACTCGCTCTCCTTCGCCGCCACGTGGATCTCCACGTGGCTGGTCCGCTTGCGGATTGGCGTTGCCCGGCCCTGAGCCGCGGCGGTGAAGCGCTTGAGCGGCTGGCCGCCGTTCACGATCGCCCGGGTCACGACCAGGGCATCGGGATCGAACCGCTCGCTGTCCTTGAGCGCCGCCTGCTCCGCATTGGCCACCGCCGAGCGCAGTGTCTTGGCGATCTGCTTGGCGGCGAGCCGCTTGTTGAATTTCAAGATGGCGTACGCCTCGTTCACATCCTTGCCGCGGATGAGATCGATGACGAGCCGCATCTTCCGGGGCGACTGCCGCACCCCCCGCTGGATCGCGCGTCCACTCATCGGCTACTCCGGCTTTGCCTTCTTGTCCGCCACCAGCCTGCCGCTGTGCCCGCGGAACAGCCGGGTCGGCGCGAACTCGCCGAGCTTGTGGCCGACCATGTTTTCGGTCACGTACACCGGGACGAACTTGTTCCCGTTGTGCACCGCGAAGGTGTGCCCCACGAACTCGGGCAGGATGGTGCTTGCCCGGCTCCAGGTCTTCACCACCCGCTTTTCGTTCCGGCTGTTCAGGATCTGGACCTTGGTGAGCAAGGCCTCCTGAACGAACGGACCCTTCTTGACGCTACGTGCCATGCGCGCCGGCTCCTATTGCGTTGCCTTCCCCCGCTTGCGTCCCCGCACGATGTGCTTGTTCGACGGCTTCTTGCGATGCCGGGTCTTGCGGCCTTCCGGCTTGCCCCAGGGCGACGTCGGCGGCCGGCCACCCGAGCTCTTCCCTTCGCCGCCACCGAGCGGGTGATCCACCGGGTTCTTGGCGACGCCACGCACCCGCGGCCGCCGACCCAGCCAGCGGCTCTTTCCCGCCTTGCCGACCGAGAGCAGCTCGTGCTCCGCGTTGCCGACCTCGCCGATCGTGGCCAGGCAATGCCCGTGAACCAGACGCATCTCACTGGACCGGAGTCGCAGCGTGACGTAGGCGCCTTCCTTCGCGACCACCTGCGCGCTCGAGCCGGCGCTGCGAGCCAGCTGGCCGGCCTTCCCGATCTTGAGCGCCACGTTGTGGACCGAGGTGCCCAGCGGCACTTCGCCGAGCGGCACCGCATTGCCGGTGCGGATGTCGGATCCCGGCCCCGAGACGACCCCGTCGCCAACCGCCAGCCCTTTGGGGTGCAGGATGTACCGCTTCTCGCCGTCGGCGTAGACCACCAGCGCGATCCGGGCGCTCCGGTTGGGATCGTACTCGATCTCCGTGACTCGCCCCGGAATGCCGAACTTGTCGCGCTTGAAGTCGATTCGCCGGTACATCTTCTTGTGGGCGCCGCCCTTGTAGCGCGCGGTCACGTGGCCCTGGTTGTTGCGGCCGCCGGTCCGCTGCTTGGGCTCGAGCAGCGACTTCTCCGGTGTCATCCGGGTGATCTCGTCGAATCCCGAGACCGACCGGAAGCGGGTCGCCGCCGTCATCGGGCGAAACTGTCGAATGCTCATCTCAGCCCTCGAACACGGCGATCGAGTCGCCTTCCTTGAGAGTCACGATCGCCTTCTTCCATCGGGCGGTCATGCCGCGGGTGCGCCCCCGCACCACCTCGTGCCGCCGCACCTGCATGGTACGAACCGCCGTCACCGTGACGCCGAAGAGCTGCTGCAGGGCATCCCGGATCTGGCCCTTGTTGGCCTCCGGGTGGACCTCGAAGGTGTAGACCTTCGATTCCTGATAGGCCGCCGAGCTCTTTTCGGTCACCACCGGCCTGACGATCGTCTGATGAAGCGTGGGCATCGCCTACTCCCCCTTCTTCTTCTTGGGCGCGGCCTTCTTGGACCCGCCCCTGGCCGACGCCTTCTTGGCTTTGGCCTTGGGGGCCGCAGAGGACTTGCCCCCGGCCTTGGCCCTGGGCGCGGCCTTCTTCTTGGCCGGCTTCGCCGGCGCCGCCGCCTTCTTGGCCCTGCGCTTCTTTGTCGGCGACGGCGTAGCCGGGGCCTCGACCTCGACCAGATCGCCCTCGGGAACCACGCCGGTGAACGCGCCCTCTTCCGCTATCACGGCATCCGACCAGAGGACATCGTAGGCCGACGCGTCGGCGTAGCGCATGACCTGCACGTTGGGCAGGTTGCGGCCGCTCAGGTAGGCGTTGGCGTTGTGGGCCGCCGTCAGCACCAGGACCTTCCGCTCCTCCACGCCGAGCTTGCCGAGCAGCTCGGCCATCTGCCGAGTCTTGGGCTCCCGGAACACGAGCCGCTCGATCACCTGCAGCGCGCCTTCCCGCGCGCGGGCGTTGAGCGCCGAGCGGCGGGCCAGCTGACGCACCTTGCGCGGAATGTCGGTGGTGTAGTCGCGCGGGTGCGGACCGAACACGATGCCACCGCCGCGCCAGTGCGGCGCCCGGGTCGAGCCCTGGCGCGCCCGTCCAGTCCCCTTCTGCTTCCACGGCTTCTGGTTGCCGCCCGAGACGAAGCTGCGGGTCTTGGTCTGGTGGGTGCCCTGACGCTGATTGTTCAGGAACGCCCGCACCGCCTGGTGCATCACCGGCTCGTGCACCGTGCCGTCGAAGAAGTCCGCCGGCAGCGCGAACGGACTGTCGCGCCGCGCGCCGGCCGCCGAGTAGTGCGGAGCCTCAATCATGGCGGCTCCGACCTCCCTGCTTCGCCACGGTCACGATCCCGTTCCTGGCACCGGGAATCGCGCCCCGCACGAACAGCAGATTTCGTTCGGTGTCCACTTTCACCACCCGAAGGCCGAGCTCGGTGTGCCGCTCGGCCCCCTGGTGTCCCGGCATCTTCTTGCCCTTGATCACGCGGGACGGATCCGTCCCCGGGCTGATCGAGCCCGGCTTCCGGTGTCGCGTGTTGCCGTGGCTGGCCGGGCCACCGCCGAACCCGTAGCGATGGACCACGCCCTGAAAGCCGCGGCCCTTGGTGGTGCCGGTGACCTTCACCAGCTCGCCGGCGGTGAAGATGTCTACCTTCACCTGGGATCCGGGGGCCGGCGCCTCGCCGCCGTTCACCGGAAAGACCCGCAGCACTCGCGGCGCGCTCTCCAGGCCGGCCTTCTTGGCGTGGCCGATCTCGGCCTTCGTGGCGGTTTTGGGACGCCGCGCGCCGAAGCCGAGCTGCACGCCGCCGTCGCGCACTTGCACGACGTGGCAGGGCCCTGCTTCGATCACGGTGACCGGTACGGCGGTGCCGTCGTCGGTGAACACCCGGGTCATGCCGAGCTTGCGGCCGATCAGTCCTGTGGTCATGGCTACTCGACCTTGATCTCCACGTCCACACCCGCCGGCAGATCCAGCTTGGTAAGCGCGTCCATCGTCTGGGGCCGGGAGTCGTTGATGTCGAGCAGCCGCTTGTGAGTGCGCAACTCGAACTGCTCCCGGCTCTTCTTGTCGATGTGCGGGCTCCGAAGCACGGTCCAGCGCTCGGTCTTCACCGGGAGCGGGATCGGACCGGACACCTGCGCGCCGGTCTTTTCCGCCGTCCGGACGATGTCGGCCGCGGCCTGATCCAGGACCTGGTGATCGAACGCCTTGAGGCGGATGCGGATGCGTTGGGCCATTGGTTGCTCGCTCGCTACTTGAGGATCTTCGTCACCACACCCGCTCCCACCGTACGCCCGCCCTCACGGATGGCGAAGCGCAGCCCTTCGTCCATGGCGATCGGCGTGATCAGCTCGATCGTCATCTGGATGTTGTCGCCCGGCATCACCATCTCGACGCCGGCCGGCAGCTCGACCGAGCCGGTCACGTCGGTGGTCCGGAAGTAGAACTGCGGCCGGTAGCCCTTGAAGAAGGGCGTGTGGCGCCCGCCCTCTTCCTTGGTGAGGACGTACACCTCAGCCTCGAACTTGGTGTGCGGGGTGATGCTGCCGGGCTTGGCCAGCACCATGCCGCGCTCGATGTCGGTCTTTTCCACCCCGCGGAGCAGCAGGCCGACGTTGTCGCCCGCCTCGCCCCAGTCGAGTGACTTGCGGAAGGTCTCGACGCTGGTGACCACGGTCTTCTTCTCGGCCCCGAAGCCGACCAGCTGGACCTCTTCGCCGCCCTTGATCTTGCCCCGCTCCACCCGGCCGGTGGCCACGGTGCCGCGGCCGGTGATCGAGAACACGTCTTCCACCGGCATAATGAAGGGCTTGTCCACCTCGCGCACCGGCTCCGGAATGAAGCTGTCGAGCGCGTCGTACAGCTCCAGGACCTTCGCGACCCACTCCGCATTGCCCTCGATGGCCTTGGAGGCCGCGCCCCGGATGACCGGGGTGTCGTCACCGGGGAACTCGTACTGGCTCAGGAGCTCGCGCACCTCGAGCTCGACCAGGTCGCGCAGCTCGGCGTCGTCCACCAGGTCGCACTTGTTCAGGAAGACCACGATCGAGGGCACGTTCACCTGACGGGCCAGCAGGATGTGCTCCCGGGTCTGGGGCATGGGGCCGTCGGTCGCGCTCACCACCAGGATGGCCCCGTCCATCTGCGCCGCGCCCGTGATCATGTTCTTCACGTAGTCGGCATGGCCCGGGCAGTCCACGTGGGCGTAGTGCCGCTTGGGCGTCTCGTACTCGACGTGGCTGGTCGCGATCGTGAGGATCTTGCTCGCGTCGCGCCGCCCTTGGGCCTCGGACGCCTTCGCCACCTCGTCATACGAGATGTACTTGGTCCCCCATCCCTTGTCGGCCGACACCTTGGTCAGCGCCGCGGTCAGGGTCGTCTTGCCGTGGTCCACGTGTCCGATCGTGCCGACGTTGACGTGGGGCTTCTTGCGCTCGAATTTGGCCTTGGCCATGATCGTGCTCCGAGTGGTTTACGCCTTCTGCTTCGTAATGATCGCTTCAGCGATGTTCTTCGGCACTTCCTCGTAATGATCGAACTGCATCGAGTACACCGCGCGGCCCTGCGTCATGCTCCGGAGCTGCGTGGAGTATCCGAACATCTCGGCGAGGGGGACGTCGGCCGCGACGACCTGGGCGTCGCCCCGCTGGGTCATGCCCCCCACCTTGCCGCGCCGGGCCGAGAGGTCGCCGATCACGTCGCCAAGGAAATCCGCCGGGGTCACGACCTCGACTTCCATGACCGGCTCCAGTAACACGAGATGGGCCTGCCGGGCCGCTTCCTTCACCGCCATCGACCCGGCGATCTTGAACGCCATCTCCGAGCTGTCCACATCGTGGTAGCTGCCGAAGACCAGGCTCGCCTTTACGTCCACCACCGGGTAGCCCGCCAGCACTCCGCCCTCCAGTGCTTCCTTGATGCCGGCTTCGACTGGCTTGATGAATTCCCGGGGGATCACGCCGCCGACGATCTTGTCCTCGAACAGGAAGCCGGCGCCGGTCTCGGCCGGCTCCAGGTCGATCACCACGTGACCGTACTGGCCCTTGCCACCCGACTGGCGGATGAACTTGCCCTCGACGCCTTTGACTTTCTTCCGGATGGTCTCGCGGAACGCGACCCGCGGGCGGCCGACGTTGGCCTCGACCTTGAACTCCCGCCGCATCCGCTCGACGATGATCTCGAGATGCAGCTCACCCATGCCCGCGATGATGGTCTGTCCGGTCTCCTGGTCGCTGCGGATCCGGAAGGTCGGGTCTTCCTCCGCCAGCTTCTGCATCGCGATGCCCAGCTTGTCCTGATCGGCTTTGGTCTTGGGCTCGATCGAGACGTCGATGACCGGATTGGGGAACTTCATCGCCTCGAGGATCACCGGCTTGCCCTCGTCGGCCAGCGTGTCCCCGGTGCGGGTTTCCTTGAGCCCGATGGCCGCCGCGATATCGCCCGCGAGGACCTCCTCGATCTCCTCCCGCTTGTTGGCGTGCATCTGCAGCAGCCGCCCGATCCGCTCCCGCTTGTCCTTGGTGCTGTTGTAGACGTAGCTCCCGGCCTTGAGCGCGCCGGAGTAGACCCGGAAGTACGTCAGCCGGCCCACGTACGGGTCGGTCATGATCTTGAACGCGAGGGCCGAGAACGGCTCGGCGTCCGAGGCACACCGCTCCACGTGGGTGTCGTCGTGCAGCGGCAGGTGTCCCTGCACCGGCGGGATGTCCATCGGGCTCGGCAGGTAGTCGATGACCCCGTCGAGCAAGGCCTGCACGCCCTTGTTCTTGAACGAGGCCCCGCACAGCACCGGCACGAACCCGTGCCTGATGGTCGCGTTGCGGATGGCCCCCTGGATCTCCTCGACCGTGAGCTCCGCGCCGCCGAGATACTTCTCGAGCAGCCCGTCTTCGTGCTCCACCGCGGCTTCGACCAGCTCGTGCCGGACCTGCTCGACCTTTTCCCGATAGGACTCGGGGATCGGCATTTCGGTGAAGCTCTTCCCCAGGGTCTCGTCGTCGAACACGACCTCGACCCGCCGCAGCAGGTCGATGTGCCCGGTGAACAGCTCGCCCGAGCCGACCGGCAGCTGGACCGGGTGCGCCTTCTTGGTCAGGCGCTCGCGGATCATGGTCAGACAACGATCGAAATCGGCGCCCACCCGATCCATCTTGTTGGCGAAGATCATGCGGGGCACGCCGTAGCGGTCGGCCTGGCGCCACACGGTCTCGGTCTGCGGCTCGACTCCGGCGACGGAATCGAGCAGGGTGACGGCGCCGTCCAAGACCCGGAGCGACCGCTCCACCTCGACGGTGAAGTCCACGTGACCGGGCGTGTCGATGATGTTGATCCGGTACAGGGTGCCGTGCCGGTTCCAGAAGCAGGTGGTCGCGGCCGAGGTGATCGTGATCCCGCGCTCCTGCTCCTGCTCCATCCAGTCCATGGTGGCCGCGCCCTCATGGACCTCGCCGATCTTGTAGTTCTTCCCCGTGTAGTAGAGGATGCGCTCGGTGGTCGTCGTCTTGCCGGCATCGATGTGGGCCATGATGCCGATGTTGCGATACCGTTCGAGCGGGGTCTCACGCGCCATGGACTAGGTCTCGGTCAGCCGGGTCTGCCAGGGGCCCCGGCAATTCAATTCAGCGAAAAAGCGGGGCGACCGATCCGGATTCACATCCGGTGGTATCGCTCCGCGCGCATCCGGGCTCGCGCCCTGGACGAGGGCCTATCAGGACCCCACGCGTTGTCGTCGGAGGACCAGAGGTGGCGGCCGAGGCCGTCACGTGACCCGATGTTGCTACCGGCATTTGAGGACCTGCAAAAGGCCCGAAACCCCGGAGCCGTGCAAAGCTAGCGCATTGATGCGTGATGTCAACAGCAAGCGGGCGGGAGCAGACGGGAGCAGGCGGGAGCGGACGAACCTATCAGAACGATGACGGGAGCGGCCGGATTGTATCCCGCCCGCTCCCGCCCGCTCCCGTCTTACCAGCGGTAGTGCGCGAACGCCCGGTTGGCCTCGGCCATCCGGTGCGTGTCTTCCTTTTTCTTGATGGTGTTGCCCTCGCCCTTCGAGGCGAGGATCAGTTCGGCCGCGAGCCGCTCCGCCATGGTCTTCTCGGTGCGGGCCCGGGAGAACTGGATCAGCCAGCGCATCGCCAGGGCCGTGCGCCGGTCCGGGCGGACCTCCACCGGCACCTGGAGCGAGGCGCCGCCGACCCGGCGGCTCTTCACCTCGAGCATCGGCTTGGCGTTGTTCACTGCCTGCTTGAAGACCGCCACCCCCGGCTGTCCGGTGCGCTCCTCGATC
>DASQPE010000369.1:0-3839 GCA_035644115.1 Gemmatimonadales bacterium | reverse complement strand
ATGTCGGGCCAGTCCCAGACCATCTTCTCGCGACTCTTCACGCCGCCCACGCCCGGCGCGACCAGCCCGGAGGAGCGGTGCGCGGGCCGTCGAGGGGGCCGGGTCGGAGTGACTTCGAGCGCCGAGCGCGCAAACGCCACTGTGGGCGTGACCTGCTGGGCCTCGGCCGCGCTCAGCACCCGCTGGATCAGGCCATGCACCGCACGCACCGAATCGGCGGGGCGGCCGGCCAGATAGAGCGCGAGCTCGGGATCCGGCTGCTCGAGCTTCTCGCTCAGAACCTGCTCGGCCACTCGCTGACGGATCTCGTGATCGGGAGCCGGCAGGTCCACCACCAGGCCGCCCTCGAGCCGGGTCAGCAGGCGGGGCTCTACGCCTGCCAGCTGGGGCAGCGGCACGGCCGTGGTGAAAACCATCTGTCGGCCGCTCTCGAGGAACTGGTTGAACAGCAGAAACAGCTCATCTTGTGAGCGGCTCTTCTCGGCCAGGAGATGAACGTCGTCGACCAGGAGGGCGTCCGCCCGGCGATAGCGCTTTCGCCACTGCGCTACCGCGTCGCGGTCGATCGCCTCGATCAGTCCGCCGGTGAACTCCTCGGCTGCGAGGCAGGCCACCGCGCGGAGCCCGCCCGCCACCAGTGCGTTACCGATGCCGTGCAGCAGGTGGGTCTTCCCCACCCCGCTCCCACCGACCAATACCAGCGGGTTGTACTTCTGTCCCGGCTGGGCCACGACCGCGTGAGCCGACTGCACGGCGACCCGATTGGCGGCCGCTTCTACCAGGGCATCGAGTCGCCAGAGCGTCGAGGGCGCAGGTGGCGGGTCGGTCCCGTCCTTCGCCTGCTCCAGCAGCGCTTCCGCCGCGGCGACGTCGCCGGGATCGCGGAACACCGGCGAGCCCGCGAGGGCCGGCGCTACCTTTTCCGCTTCGGTGCGCAGCGCGTCGAGTCGGAGTATGTCGGCCTCGAACTCGCGCAGCGCCTCGTCGGGCTCGCGGGCCAGCTCGCCCTCGAGCAGGAGCTCGAGTCGGGCGGTGCGATAGCCCTCGCCGCCCCAGCGGAGGATCGCGGCCGCCACCTTGCCGCGCCACGTCTCGATCTGCTGACTGAGCGTGGCTGAGATCTCGGACAGGAAGTCGCCGAACTCGTCGTCGGGGGCGGGAGCGGGCGGGAGCGGGCGGGAGCCGACGGGAGCGGCGATTTCGGAGCCCCCCGCTCCCGCCTGCTCCCGCCTGCTCCCGTCCGCTCCCGCCCGCCCGCCGAGCAGCCTGCCCACTCCCTCGACCGTCACCGCCTCGCCCGCCGCCTGGTGCGCCACCAAACGGTTGAGTCCACCGACCAGCTCCCGCACGTTGTCGATTGGGAGCTTCGCCACCGCCTCGAGCACGCCGGCATCGAACGTCGCTCGGCGCTCCTCCGCCTTGCGGCGCAGGATCGCCACTTTGGTCTCGTAGTCGGGCGCCGCGATGTCGATCACGAGGCCGCCGGCGAACCGGCGGATCAGTCGCTCGTCCAACGCTTCGATCTCGGCCGGTGGGCGATCGCTGGCGAGCACGATCTGACGGCTGGCGGTCTGCATCGCATCGACGATCCGCAGCAGCTCGGCCTGGGTCTCACGCTGGCCAGTGAGAAACTGGACGTCGTCCACCAGGAGCAGCGCCACATCGAGAAACCGCTTGCGGTAGGCCTCTCCCTGCCCCGAGCCGATGGCGGCGTGGAACGATTCGATGAAGTGGTCGAGCGTCAGGTACTCGACGCCGAGGGAAGGGTCGATCGCCCTGGTGGCATGACCGATCGCCATCAGCAGATGGGTCTTGCCCAGCCCCGGCCGGGCATAGAGAAACAACGGGTTATAGACCGCGCCCGGCGTCTCGGCCACTGCCCGCGCCGCCGTGACCGCGAGGCGGTTGGCCGCGCCGACGACCAGCGTATCGAAACGGAAGTACGGGTTGAGCGGCGGCGTCATTCGGGAGGCCCCCCGGCCGCGAGTCGCCGCAGCACCAACTCGGAGATCCCCTTCAGCGTCTCGAATACGCCGCCGCCGTGCAGGGCGTCGGCCGGGAAGCTCTGCACCGCGCGGAAGTTCAGCGCATCGTCCAGCTCCGGCGGGGACAGAATCAGGTCGCCGGGCAAATCCTGCTTGTTGTACTGCAATACCACCGGCAGCTGCCGTACGTCCACGCCCTGCGCCAGCAGATTGGTCTGCATGTCCTGCAGGCTCTCGAGATTGTCGTCCAGCCGGCGGGCCTGGCTATCCGCGACGAAGACCACGCCGTCGGCGCCCTGGAGGACCAGCTTCCGGGTCGAGGCGTAATAGCTCTGGCCCGGCACCGTATAGAGCTGGAACTTGGTCGCGAAGCCGGAGATGCTGCCCAGGTCGAGGGGCAGAAAATCGAAGAACAGGGTGCGGTCGGTATGGGTGGCGAGCGAGACCATCCGGCCGCGCCGGGATTCGGGCACCCGGCCGAAGACATACTGCAAGTTGGTCGTCTTGCCCGATCGGCCGGGACCGTAATACACGATCTTGCAGGTGATTTCCCGGGCCGCGAAGTTCACGAGCGACATCGCGTCACCGCCCGAACAGCGCGCGGAGGCTCGCATTGAGCTCGCGCTCGAAGGTCTCCGGCAGCACCTGCTGCACCGGCGCCTGCCGGGGCGCGGCCTCCACCAGCTCGACCACCAGCCGATCAAAGAAGAGCTGCACCAGACCGACGGTGCTTTCGCCGTCGAACACGACCAGGCCGATCCAGCGCCCCCGCGGGGTCTCGAACGGCGCAAGGAATACGTGCTGCCGGATCCCCTGATGGACCAGCGAATGAAAGCGGGACTCGCCGACCAGCCGAGCGATCTCACCGGTCGACGCCATGATGGCCGCGCCCAGCGCGGCCGCGGTCATCACGTCCAGCGAGCGGGCGAACCCGTGCTGGGCCACCACCTGGCCCGACGAGGTCATGAGCAGCGTGAGCCGGGCCGACGATTCGGCGAGGAAGCGCTCCAGCGGCGCGGTCACCCACGGCTCAACGCTCCGCATCAGGCGAGCCTTCCCGCCGCGCTCAGCATCTCGAGGCGGGCGAGGCCTACGTTCACGTCGGGACCGGCGATCGCCACGAGCACGAGCTCACCGCAGGGCGCCGCCAGCACGGTGCCGGTCGCGGCCTGGAGCTGCAGGAATACGGGCTCCCGCCGGCCGGCACACTCGGTCGCGCGCCGCATGCGATTGGTGAGACTCGCGGCCAGCGCCGCGACGGCCCGGCCGTCCACCCCGGTCATCAGCGACTCGGCGACGATCAGCCCGTCCGCGGCCGACACGAGGACCGAGCCCCGGATGCCGCGCACCGACGAGAGCCGATCGAGCAGCTCCACCGGGCCGCTCATGGCCCCCGCTCCAGCCAGATCCGAGCCGCGGCCGACGCGCGATCGGCGAACCGGGCCACCCGACCCATCGGCACGTCGAGGCCGCGGACCGTCAGGAGCAGCGTGGAGTCGGTGGGCGCGGAGAGGTACAGGTTGCCGTCGCCGCACTCTACGGCAAGTCCGTTCCACTCGCCCAGGCTCAGCAGGCGCGCGGTGCGCGCCGCTTCCTTCGACACGCCGGCCAGCAGTGCCGCCACCTCGTCGGCGACGTCTCGGCCGTCCGGGTCCCGGAGTCCGCCGCCCAGCCGAAGACCGTTCGCGTCGAGCAGCAGCAGGCCGTCGGCGCCACCGTCCAGCCCCGTGAATACCGCCTCGTCTGCGGCGGACGGGGCGGCCTCGTCGAAGGAGAACGTGAGAGCACCGGCGGGCAGGCGGTCAGAGGCGGGCAGGCGGGCAGGCGAAGAGGCGGGCAGGCGGGCAGGCGGGC
>DASQPE010000368.1:0-4579 GCA_035644115.1 Gemmatimonadales bacterium | reverse complement strand
GGGCGGCGCACGAACAGCGGCGCTCGGCCTGGCGCTGCACTACCTGATCGCGGTGTCTATGTCGGTGGTGTACTACCTGGTCGCTCGGCGCTGGGCCCTGCTCTGGCCACAGCCCGTGCTGTGCGGCGCCGGCTACGGCGTGTTGCTCTACGGCATCATGAACTACGTCGTCGTGCCGCTGTCCGCGGCCGGGCCCGGCTCGAAAGATCCGTTATGGATCGGGCTCAGCATCGCGGTCCACATGCTCCTGATCGGCGTTCCCATCGCGCTTTTTGCGCGAAGCGCGCAGCAGGGATGACTTCATTTCGACCGGGAGCGAAGTATTCGCCCATTATCCTTTAGACATGGCAAAGCCCCGGCACCTAGACAGCACCCTCGTTGTACGGACCGCCGCGCTGGTGGCCGATCCGGCTCGCGCCGCGATCCTGCAGTCACTTTCAGACGGGCGACCCCGACCTGCCGGCGAGCTAGCACGCCATGCCGGCGTCTCGTTCTCCACTGCGAGCGCTCATTTGGCTCGCCTGCTCGATGGCGGGCTCCTCGGCGTCGAGCGCGAGGGTAGGCACCGCTATTACCGGCTGGGCGACCCGGAGCAGGTGGTCGGCCTCCTCGCGACGCTGGCCGCGCTCGCTCCCGCACCTCCCGCATCAGGCCCAGTCGCCCGGGCTTTAGAGGCGAGCCCCATTCGCCGCGGACGCACCTGCTATAATCACCTCGCCGGAATACTGGGCGTGTCGATTACGGACGCGCTGGTACGCCACGAGTGGCTCGCGCTCGAGGGGCGGACCTTCGAGCTGACGGTCGCGGGAGAGGCCGGCCTGGTGGAGCTGGGAGTAGACGTCGCAACTGCGCGCCGAACCCGGGCCACCTTCGCCCGGGCGTGCCTCGATTGGAGCGAGCGCCGGTATCACCTGGCCGGTGCGCTCGGTGCGTCGTTGTGCACGCGGCTCTTCCAGCTCGGCTGGATCGAGCGAGCCGACGGCGGTCGCATCACTCAGGTTACGGCTGCTGGGCGGCGCGCCCTGCGCCGGCGGCTTGGCCTGGAGCTCTGGTAAAGGCGCCCGAGATCACTGCCGCGGCGGGGTTTTCCCCTCAGTGCGCCGCGTTCGCCAGGTCGGTGACCGACCCCTGAAGCAGCTTCACCCGGGCGGCATCGGTCGAGCCGCTCGCATCCTGCTCCAGCGCTGCGGCCAGCTGCGTCAGCGCCTCCACCCGCTTCTCCCCGTTCTGCTTCTCCGCCTTCTTGAGCTCCTTGCCGATCGCGGACGCCCGGTCCTTCGGGATGGCGTGATTCCGCTCGAGCTGATCAAGGTACGCCCGCGCCACCACGAAGCTCGCCGGCCAGGTCAGCTTCGGCTGCGCCTGGGGATTGAAGAGGTCCAGCTTCACCAGCTTGGCGGCTTCGATCTCGTTCTTCGATAGCTGGTCGCTCGGCTTGAGCTCGAACAGGTCGAGGCCCCGGGTGATCTCGGAGCCGACGATGTGGCCGTTGTACCAGTACGCGGACCAGTAGCCGCCTCCCTCGAGCTTCTGGGCATTGAGGGGGCCGCGGTCGAAGTAGGCGATCTCGACGGGGTGTGCCGGGTCGGTGAAATCGAACACCGAGACGCCGCCCTGGTACCACGCCTGGACCATGATGTCGCGGCCCGGCACCGGGATGAGCGAGCCGTTGTGAGCGACGCAGTTCTCCTGGTCGGTCTGGACTGCCGGCAGCTTGTAGAAGCTTGCCGGCGTGAGCGTGCCGTTCGCCAGCGTGTAGATGGCATCCGCGCCCCACTTGGGTGGATCGCTGGCCCGGCAGCGGGCCTGGCCGCCGCCGCCCCACTCATCGGTGTAGAGCACCTTGGTGGCGTCGTTGTTGAACGTCGCCGAGTGCCAGTAGGCGAAATTCGGGTCGCTCACCTCGGCGATACGCTTGGGGTTGGCGGGGTCTTTGACGTCGAGGAGGAGACCGTTCCCCGAGCATGCGCCGGCCGCCAGGCCCACCGCCTGGTAGACCGTGATATCGTGGCACATGTTCGTCTCCTCGGTTTCCTGGGTACCCTCGCCGTGAGTGCCACCTTTCCAGAGCCCGGCGATGTTGCCGCTCGAATCGGCGAACAGCCGGGGCGAGCTCACGATCTTCGCGTCCTGCGGTGAGGCCAGCGGCACCTTGATGATGTCGATCCGGAACAGGGAGGTGTTCGGGTCCTCGTCCGGCCGCTTGCCGGAGCATCCCGCCAGCTCGTTGCCCGACCGGACTACGCTCGTCCCCGACACGTAGATGTAGACGTTCTGATCATCGTTGAGGTCGGTCACCAGCGTGTGGGTGTGCGAGCCGCGGCAGGTCTGGACGTCGGCCACCTGCTTGGGATGGTCGAGGTCGCTGATGTCGAAGATCCGCACTCCGCGGAACCGCTCGGCGCTCACGGTGTCGGTCACACCCTGCCTGCCGCAGTCGAGGCGGCCGCTGGTCTGCTCGACCGAGAGGAACAGCAGGTTCTTGTAGACCGACGGATCGCCCTGCCCGCCGGGACAGACCAGGGAGGTTCGGAGCGTCGGCTTCTTCGGGTTCGATATGTCCCAGACCTGCAAGCCGTAATAGTTGCCCTGGAAGATGTAGTTCCCGCTGAAGGCAAGATCCGAGTTGACGAACGAGTGCTTGCCCGCCGTCGCCGAGTCGAAGAACCCGGCCGGCTGTCGCTGATGGGCGATCAGCTTGAGGTTCTCGATCGCTTCCCCCGCGTTGTCGACTCCCGCACTGAGGCCGACCCGCCGGTCCGCGCGCGGGGCGCCGGCCGGAGCGTCGGCCGCGGTGTAGCTGGCCTGGGCCGCGATGCCGGCCGGCAGGGCGAGCAGTCCGCTCGCGAGCAGGAAGATGAGGCGACTCCGGGCGGCTTTCGATCGTAGGGCTGGGTGCATCGTCATCGCGTCAGAGCTCATGGTCTGGTCTCAGGTTTCAGGAATGGCCCGGCGGGGACATGGCGGTGAGCAGTTTGCGCATCCGCTGGATCTCGATGCGCTGGTCGGTGTCCACGTCGGAGACGTAGCGGAACGTATCGGTCTCCTGGGCGGCGCCGGGGCTCGCAAAGAGCGTCTTCACCATCGTGAGTGCGCCCTCGTGGTGCTGGATCATGAACTGCAGGAAGAGGCGGTCGAACGTAGTGTCCTTGGCCGCGGCGAGCTGGTCCATCTGGTCGGCGGCCAGCATCCCGGGCATGAGCATGTCGTGGCTGCCGTGCTGCATGTGGGCCGCGCCCGGGTCGGGCGCCGCCTGCCCGCGGTCCTTGAGCCAGGTCTGCATCAGGCGGATCTCGTCTCTCTGGGAGATCTCGATGCGCTGGGCAAGGAGATGGATGGACTGGTTGCCGGTACGGGCGGGGACCAGGGCCGCCATGGCCAGCGCCTGTGCGTGATGGCCGATCATACCCTGCATGAAGTCGACGTCGGCGTGGCTGTAACGGGGCTCCTGGGCCGGGGCCCGGATGGGCCCGAGCGCGAGGACCAGCGGCATCGCAGCCGCGAAGAGTGCGCGAAGTGAGGAGTGGCTCATGTATCGGGATCCCTGGCGACCTACGGATCGCGGGGGCTGGGTGTTTCGGCGCCGAATTGACACGGATCAACGAGACCTTATAGCTTGTGCCCCTGTTCAATATCAGGACATCTCGCCTCTGCCGGACCCCGGGCTGCACCTCGGACTGCGGGCCACTCGCACCAACCGCGATCTCCATCGGCATCCATGCAGCTCACCGTGCGCCAGGCCGCAGCCTATTTCGGGGTCGACGATCAGACCGTTCGCCGCTGGATCGCCGAGCGCGATCTGCCGGTGCACCGGGCCGATGAGCGAATGCATCTTAACGCCATCGAGATGTGGGAATGGGCAATCGAGCATGGGGTGCCGGTGTCCCGGCGGCTGCTCGACGATGCCCGACGCACGCCCGACCAGGCGCCTCCGCTCTCGGAGCTGCTCGAGCGCGGTGGCATCCATCCCGACGCCAGCGGCGGCGAGAAGAGCGGCGTACTGGCCGGGATCGTCGGCCTGCTCCCGCTGCCGCCCGAGGTCGATCGCGACTTCCTGCTGACCGTGCTCGAAGCGCGGGAGGCAATGGGATCTACCGGCATCGGCGACGGCATCGCCATCCCGCACGTGCGCAACCCGATTCTGCTGCACGTCAAGCGGCCGTTCGTGAGCCTCTTCCTCCTGAAGCAGCCGGTTGATTTCGACGCGATCGACGGAAAGCCGGTCCACGCCTTGTTCGTCGTGGTGGCGCCGAGCGTGCCGGTGCATCTGAGGGTCCTGGCGCAGCTGGGCCACCTGCTGCGGGACCCGGATCTTCGCAAGCTGCTGGCCGCCCGGGCGCCGGCGGATCGGATTCTGGGCCGAGTGCGGGAGCTGGAGCAGGGGAGCCGCGAGGCCCCCCGTTGATGCAGCTGCTGGAGTGGGGGATCGCGCTCATCCTGAGCGGTGGCGCGGCGGCGCTCGTTTTCCACCGCCGCCCGCGCACCGCTGATGCCCTGTTCCGATGGCTGATCGTCGCCGGGTGCGTCCTCGTCGCGGCGCCGGCCGTGGCGACCCTCCTGGGCCACGCCCCGGCGGCGC
>DASQPE010000367.1:0-6563 GCA_035644115.1 Gemmatimonadales bacterium | reverse complement strand
CGACGTCCATCCCTACAATTCGCTCTGGGGCCGGCTGCTCAAGCCGGAGGTTCGGGGGGACCAGCCGCCGGTGACCGATCCGCTCAGTCTGCCCTGATATACCGCCTCATCGCAGCCACGTCCCGGCCTCCGACGTTCGAGTCGGAGACCAGATTGCGGCTATTGCGGGCAAGCCTGGATGACGATCAGGTGATGCGCTTGCGGGAGATGACCAGGCTGTCGACCCGCCAGCGTCCATTCGAGGTGAGCGGGGCCAGGTCGCATTGATAGCTGGTGCGGCGAACGGCGCCCGAGCGGGTCCGGCCGTCGGTGTACCCGAGAATCCGGAAGCGTCCGTCGTCGAGTCGCGTCCAGCTCCAGGCACCGCTATCACGTATGGGGCTGATCGGAGCGCGTGCCCGCAGGCTGTCGGATTCGCGAACGAATTCCTGGCAGGCTGCATGGGCGTCGCGCAGATCGGGCCAGCCGGCGAGCAAGCGGCTTGCCCCCGGCCACCGAAGATGGCCCGCCGACGGCGCCAGGATGGCCGCCAGCGCGATCAGCGACAGCAGCTCACAGGCGATGAGTCCGATGCGGATGCCGTTCGGCCGCTTCCGGGGCCGGACCGCGGGAAATGGAAGTGCGGCCACTCGGACTGGAGTAATGGAGTCTGCCATGCCACCCTCGCGTGCGATGCGCGTTTTCACACTGGCACCGAACGCCCTGGTGCTGCCGTGACTTCACTCACCTGCCGGTCCGCCAATCTGACGCGTGACCGTGTGACGGACCGTGGGGTCAACTCCAACCGCCAGGTGGTGCGCCCAGAGCCGAAACGAACGGACGCCGGCCACCGCCGGCGTTCGTCGTTTCGTCGCCCAGCTACACTGTTGGTCGGCGTCCTGACAGCAGATTGATCAGCAGCACCGCCAGGGCAAGAACCAAGAGCACATGAATGAATCCGCCCAGCGTGTAGGAGCTCACCATGCCGAGCGCCCACAGGACGAGCAGGATCACGAAGATGGTCCAGAGCATTTGATACGCTCCTGAACGGGTGGTTGAGCGTGCGGTGGCTAGCGGGCAGACCGACCGCCGGTCGCCAGACTGCTATGCTCGAACTCGCTGACCTGGCGCTCGATTTCGTCGCTGGCCAGGCCATAGCGTTGCTGAATCCACTTCCCTGCGATGTAGTCCCACGCCATCAGAGCCTCCTAGCGAAAACAGCCGTGCCAGTCGACCCACACCCTCGCGGGCCACCTGTAGTTGCCAGAGTAGAAACTGAGCGCGGGGCGTGCAAGACACCTCAAAGGCGGATTTCCCGGTTGACCCTAGGGCATACCGCCCGCGGGCAAGACGTGATGGTGATCGACTTCACGCGGAGCCGCTCGTCACTGCTCCGGTAGGCAGCGGGTCACTCCGGCTGCCGTCCTGGTCATGTACCTTCACAACCATGACGCGATTGGCAGTCTCGTTCCTCCTTCTCATCGGCCTGGCCGGCATCACCTTCCCTCGACCGGTGGCCGCGCAGCTGCCGACCTGGATCATCGAGGCCCCGGCCCGGCCGGCCCTGAGCGCGCTCTGGAAGCGGAGCGTCGCGGCGCGAGCGGAGCGGGTGGCCTGCATCGGGGGGCGAGTCGGGACTGACACGGTCTGGATCACCGGCGCGGAGCCGGTCAGAACATCCGGGGCGGACTCACTTACAGCCGAGGGCGAGCCTTCCTTGGAGCAGTGCGGGCCGCCGCGCTGGATCGGGACCGTGCATACCCACGTGCGGTCGACCGATGATCCCGAGCCGACCGGGCGCTTCAGCCCGGGTGACCGGGCGCAGATGTCGGCGTGGGTCAGCCGTTGGGGCCGGCCGGGCGCGTTCTGCGTCCTGCACAGCGCCGAAGGCGCGCACTGCGAGGTGTATCCCTGGGGCGCTCAGCGGCGTCCGTCCTGAGGATTTCGCCGCAGAGCGCTTCCTCAAGACGTGGTATCTTGGAGCATGAGCACAGCGCGCCGCACCCATGGGTTTCGCGAATCGGTGATTCGTGGAATGACCCGCCTCGCCCGTGAACACCGCTCGATCAATCTGGCCCAGGGCTTCCCCAACTTCGCGGCGCCGGAGCTGCTCAAGGCGGCCGCCGTCGAAGCCATTCAGGGCGACATCAACCAGTACGCCATCACCTGGGGCGCGCAGCGGTTGCGTGAGGCGCTCGCGGAGAAGTACCAGGCCTGGTACGGCCTCTCGGTCGATCCAGAACGCGAGATCACGGTGACCTGCGGGGCCACCGAAGCGATGATCGCGACGCTCCTCGCCGTGGTCGATCCCGGCGACGAGGTGATCATCTTCGAGCCGTTCTACGAGAACTACGGTCCCGACACGATCCTGTCGGACGCCCGGCCGGTGTTCGTGCCGCTCGAGCCTGGCCACGCGCTCGATCTTGACCGTCTGGCGGCCGCCTTCTCTTCCCGCACCCGGGCGATCGTGGTGAACACGCCCAGCAACCCGTCGGGCCGGGTTCTCACGCGCGAGGAGCTGGAAGCGATTCGCGACCTCTGCGTCCGGCACGATTGCCTGGCCGTCACCGACGAGATCTACGAGCACATGGTGTATCACGGGACCCACATCCCGCTCGCCACGCTGGCCGGAATGGCCGAGCGCACCATCACGATCAGCGGGGCGTCGAAGACCCTCGGCGTCACCGGGTGGCGGATCGGGTGGGCGCTCGCTCCCGAGGGGCTCACCGACGCCATTCGGAAGGTGCACGACTTTCTTACTGTGGGCGCGCCGGCTCCGCTCCAGGAGGCGGTCGCCATTGCGCTCGGCCGGCTGGACGAGCGGTTTTACCACGACCTGACCGAGGCCTACCGCGCGCGCCGCGACCTCTTGTCCGGTGCCTTGCGTGAGGCGGGCTTCCGCTGCGTGCCCCCGGAAGGGGCGTACTACATCCTGGCAGACTTCTCGGAGCTCAGCGACCTGCCGGATCCCGAGTTCGCGGTGTGGCTCTCGCGTGAGGTCGGCGTCACACCGGTGCCGGGCTCGAGCTTCTTTCACGATCCGGCCAACGGGCGGACTCAGGTGCGGTTCGTCTTCTGCAAGACCGACGATATCCTGCTCGAAGCAGCGACTCGCTTGCGTGGGCTTCGCGGCCGCGGGCCCGGATCGCGGGATCGCTCGGCCGCCCTCGAGAGCGCGGCTCGCAGCGGTCTTCAGTCCTGACCCTTACGGCCCTTGCGCCGGCCGGGTCCCGACCGCACTCTGAGCAGGAGGCGGCATCATCATGGGCACCGACAATACACGCTCGCACGTCCGAATCCATTACCCGCAGGGCCGACGGCCTCACCTAGTTCTCCCGGGCGGCAGTCGCGAAGTGCTCGATCTGTCAGCCGAGGGGCTGCTGGTGGTGCTCCCTCCCGGCGGCCCGGTGCCGGAGCTGGGCTCCCGGCTGGAAGGCACGCTGGAGCTGCGTACAGCGGGGCCCCTCGCGGTGCGCGCCCGAGTCGTCTGGATCGACGGCGACCGGGTAGGACTGCACCTCTGGCCGGACGCCATCCCCTACCCGGTCCTCCTCGCCGAAGAGCGCGGCGTCGCCCCGACCCGGCGTTGAGGCATCGGAGGGCCCATGACCTTTGCCGATCGCGTGGACGCCGGGCGTCGGCTGGGGGCTGCGCTGGAGCGGTTCCGCCACCGGAATCCGCTCGTGCTCGCCCTTCCGCGGGGCGGGGTGCCGGTCGGTCTCGAGGTCGCTCGCGCGCTCCGCGCCCCGCTCGACGTCATCGTGGTGCGCAAGCTGGGTGCGCCGGGACACGAGGAGCTGGCGGTCGGCGCAATCGCGCGAGGCGCCGCCTACGTGGACTGGCCCATCGTGCGCCAGCTGGGAGTGAGCCAGGCATATCTCGAGCAGGTGACTGCGGCCGAGGAGCTCGAGCTGGAGCGGCGGGAACAGGCCTATCGGCGGGGGCGTCCCGCGCTCCCGGTCGAGGACCGCACAGTGATCGTGATCGATGACGGCCTGGCGACCGGTGCCACGCTCCGCGCCGCCATCGCCGCGGTTCGGCAACGGCGGCCCGCGCAGGTGGTGGTCGCCGTGCCGGTGGGGCCTCCCGAGAGCGTGGCGCGGCTCCGGGAGGCCGCCGACGACGTCGTCTGCCTGGACCAGCCGCCCGACTTCCGCGCCGTGAGTCTCGCCTATCAGGATTTTGCGCCCACCAGCGATGCGGAAGTGGTGGACTGCCTCGAGGCGGCCCGCTGATTAGGCGCTTTCCATTCTGGAGCTGCGACTCTGGAGTTGCCATGCATTCGGCCGATGCCGACGGGTACAAAGTCGAGTTGATCTCCCGCCTGGTTGCGGTGATGGGGCGTACCTTCACGACCACGGAAGGCCGCGAAGCGGGCGTTCGCGCCCTGAGCGAGCGGCTGATTAAGCTCGACGACAGCGCCTTGCGCCAGCTGGCCACCAGCTTCGGGCTCGACGAGCCGGGCGAGCCCGAGCCGGACGAAGCCTGAGCGCACGCCCTTTTACGGCGCCCGGGTTGCCTCTAGCATCAGGGCATGTCTCGCGCCTTCATCAACGAGGATGCCGCCGGCGACGCGCCGCGCTACCCGCTGCCGCCCCGAGACGACCCGGCGTACGACGCCGCGGCCGCCCGCGCCCTGCTCCGCGGCGCGGACCAGGGTGACTCGGCGAGCGCGGAGGCGGCGACCGGATACGTCTTCGGCGAGCCGAAGCTCCGGCCCCACGTCGAGCAGGTTCTGATCGAGGCCCGCGCTTCCGGCGACGAGCGCCTCGAGCAGCTCGCAGAGCGATTTCTCCGGCGCAGCACCGGCTGACCCGGCTTCACGGGCTCGTCCTCATCTCTGATCTCGGAGTCGCCCATGCACCACGAGATGA
The DNA here is from genome assembly GCA_035644115.1 of Gemmatimonadales bacterium. GTDB lineage: Bacteria > Gemmatimonadota > Gemmatimonadetes > Gemmatimonadales > GWC2-71-9 > DASQPE01. Next base: position 1,710 of record DASQPE010000367.1, on the reverse strand, counting down.
CCACCACCACGTTCACGCTCGATGGCTACCAGATCGTCCGCAGTTTGGGCGTGGTTCGCGGCACATCACGCTCTTTGGTGCGAACGCGGTGATCGGAGTGCGCTACGAGGGCTCCGAGGTCATGCAAGGTGTCACCGAGGTGCTGTGCTACGGCACGGCGGTCGAGGTCGCCCCGGCCTAAGGTGACCATGAGCGAGTCTCAGCGGCGCTTCTTCTATCGGCTGACTCAGGGCATCCGGATCACCGTCCGTCCGGAGTACCTCGCCGGACAATCCGACCCGGAGCGTCGCCGCTTCGTGTTCGCCTACCACGTGCGCATCGAAAACGTCGGCGGCCAGAGCGCGCAGCTGCTCAGCCGTCGCTGGCGCATTCATGACGGGATCGGCGAAGACATCGAAGTCGAGGGCGAAGGGGTGGTCGGCGAGCAGCCGCTGATCGGGCCAGGCAAGGTCCACGAGTACCAGAGCTTTTGCGTGCTCAAGTCGCCCACCGGATACATGGAAGGGACCTATCGGTTCGTCCGGGCCGACGGCACCACCTTCGAGGCCGAGATTCCCCGGTTCAACCTGGCGCGAGCGGAGTTGAGTGCAGGCGGCTGAGCGCCGCCTGCTTACGGATCGTTACCTTTCGAGTGATGCGACGAATCGGATCTCTTGGCGCGGTATTTCGCAGGCAGCTAGAGCAGCTCGAGCTGGGGCCCGGCCGCGTGCTGGTCGCAGTGTCAGGCGGGGCGGACTCCGTGGCGCTGCTGGACCTCCTGGTCGAATCGACCGGTGAGTTCGACCTCGACCTGACGGTGGGACACGTGGATCACGGCATCCACCCGGCGAGCGCCGTTGTGGCCGACCGGGTCAGGGAGCTGGCTCAGTCCTACGGGCTCGCAATGCTCGAGCGGCGGCTCGCGCTCGGTTCCGGAGCGACAGAGACGATGGCGCGCGCGGCGCGCTACCGGGCCCTCGAAGCCATGCGCCGCGAGGCCGCCGCCGATTGGATCGTCACCGCGCATCACGCGGACGATCAGGCCGAGACGGTCCTGATGCGGCTGATGCGTGGCTCCGGCCCCGCGGGACTTGCCGGGATGGCCGCTCGGCGGGGGCGGATCGTTCGCCCGCTGCTGCCCTTTCGGCGGGCTGAGCTGGCCCGGCACGTGCTGGCCCTCCAGCACTCACCGTGGGATGATCCGGCCAACGCCGATCCCACTCACCTCCGGTCCTGGATCCGCCACCGGGTGCTCCCGCTGCTGGACGAGCGACTGCCGGATGTCACCGACCGGCTGATCCAGGCCGCCGAGCGAGCAAAGGTGGATCGGGCCGGCTGGGACGGCTTGCTGGACCTGCTGCCGGATCTCGATTACCGAGCCGAGAGCGATGGCGCGTCGGTAGCCCTGAAAGGGCTCGAAGGTGCCGATAGCAATCTATTGCTGTGCATGATTATGGCACTTGGGAGGCGAAGTAATTTCTCAATTGGACTCGTGCGGGCGCGGCGGGTGGCCGGGCTGGTTCGCACCGGCCGGAGTGGCAACCACGTGCCCCTGGGTTCAGGCCGCACGGCCGAGCTGTCGTTCGACCGGCTCCGGTTGGTCCATCGCCCCGCGGCCCTCGAGACGACCGAGCTGCGGCTTGCCGGGCAACAGGGTGCCGCAGACTGGGGCAATTGGCGCTTCACGTGGCAGCTGGCCAAAGCGCCCGCGCGCCAGGCGCGGGTCGCCGG
>DASQPE010000366.1:0-4129 GCA_035644115.1 Gemmatimonadales bacterium | reverse complement strand
GTGCCGCTCTCCTTGGCGAAGCGCATGAGCTGGCCGGCACACTCGCGTACCTGCCCCACGTTGCCGGGCGCGCTCTCGAGCAGCTCGGTGTAGACCGTCTGAATCGAGTCGAGCACCACGACGTCGGCGTGGACCGCCCGCGCCGCCTCGACGATGGCCTCGAGCCGGGTCTCGCCCAGCACGTGGACCGCGCCGGCGTCTTCGTGCAGGCGATCGGCCCGGAGCCGCAGCTGGTCGGGGCTCTCCTCGCCGCTGGCGTAAAGCACGGTGCGGCCGCCGGCCTCGAGCCGGGCGGCGGCCTGGAGCAGCAAGGTGGACTTGCCGATGCCCGGCTCGCCGCCGATGAGGATCATCGAGCCCGGCACGATGCCGCCGCCCAGCACGAAGTCGAACTCGTCGATGGCCGTGCGGAAGCGGGCCAGCGGCTCCCCCGCGATGTCACGAAGGCGGGCGGGAGCGGGCGGGAGCGGGCGGGAGCGGGAGTGACGTTTCCCGCCCGCTCCCGTCTGCTCCCGCCTGCTCCCGCCTACTGCCACGGGCTCTTCGCTCACCGTGTTCCACTCGCCGCACGCCTCGCACCGCCCCGCCCACTTGGGGTGCTCGTGCCCGCACTCGGCGCAGCGATACACCGACCGCACCCGCGCCACGCTAGGCGGGCTCCTCTCGGGCGGTGAAGTTGTCGAACCGGGTGAACTCGCGGCTGAACCGCAGCATGATGTCGCCGGTGGGACCGTTGCGGTGCTTGGACAGCATGATCTCCGCCAGGCCCCGCTTGGTCTCGTCTTCCTTGTCGTAATACTCGGCGCGGTGGATGAAGATCACGACGTCGGCGTCCTGCTCGATGGCGCCGGAATCACGGAGGTCGGAGAGAATCGGCTTCCGCTCCCCGCCCCGCTGCTCCGAGGCCCGGGAGAGCTGGGAGAGCGCGATGACGGGCACCTGGAGCTCGCGGGCGAGGGCCTTGAGCGAGCGGGAGATGTCGGAGATTTCCTGCACCCGGTTCTCCGAGTACTCGGGGCTCCGCATGAGCTGCAGATAATCCACCACCACCATCCCGATCTCGTGCTCCGCCCGGAGCCGCCGCGCCTTGGACCGCATCTCCAGCAGCGTGATGGCGGGGGAGTCGTCGATCCAGATGGGGCAGCCCTGGAGAATGCCGGCAGCCCGGGCCAGCCGGCCGAAGTCGGTGTCGCGCAGCGCGGACCGGCGGACCCGCGAGCTATCGACCTGAGCCTCCGCGGTGAGCAGCCGCTGCACCAACGCATCCTTGGACATTTCCAGCGAGAACAGGGCGACCCCGACTTTGGCCTCGATGGCCGCGTGGGCGGCGATGTTGAGCACCAGCGCCGTCTTGCCCATCGAGGGGCGGGCGGCGACGATCACCAGCTCCGAGGGCTGGAAGCCCGACGTCAGTGCATCCAAATCTACGAAGCCGCTGGGCACCCCGGTAATCGTTTTGCCGCTCCGCTGGAGCGCTTCGATGCGCTCCATTGCGGGCCACAACATTTCCTTGAGCCGGGTGAAGCCCTGGTCGAGCCGCTGCTGCGAGATCTGGAAGATCCGCGCTTCCGCCAGGTCCAGCAGCTCGGGGGCGTGTGACTTGCCGTCGTAGGCCTCGGTGATCGTTCGGGTGGAGGCCTCGATCAGCCGGCGGAGGATCGCCTTGTCGCGGAGGATCCTGGCGTGATGCTCGAGGTTGGCTGCCGTGGGCGCCGCGTCCACCAGCTCGCCGACGTACTCGGGGCCGCCGACCTGGGCCAGCTCGCCCCGCCGCTCCAGCTCGTCGTTGAGGGTGACGGGGTCGATGACGCTCCGCCGCTCCACCAGCGCGCGCATGGCGCGAAACAGCCGGCGGTGTTCCTCGCGGTAGAACATGGTGTCGTCCACCATCTCGACCGCGCGCAACGCGGCATCCTGATCCAGCAGCATCGCCCCGAGCACGGCCTGCTCGGCCTCGGGGCTCCAGGGCGCGGAGCGCCCGACATACGGGTCAGCGGTCGAGAAGCTGTCGCGCGATACGGACGTCATCCCAGGTGGGCTTCTTCCAGTTCGGGTTGCGGAGCAGCGCGGCCGGATGGTAGGTGACGACCAGCGGAATGCCGCCGTAGGAATGAACCTTGCCCCGCAGCTCGCCCAAACTCTTTCGGGTGTTGAGCAGCGCTTCGGCCGAGGTGCCGCCGAGCGCCACGATCACCTTGGGCCGGATAAGCGCGAGCTGGCGGTGAAGGTACGGCATGCAGGCTGCCATCTCGTCCGGCAGCGGCTTGCGGTTCTGCGGCGGCCGGCACTTCACGATGTTGGTGATGTATACATCTTCGCGCCGAAGTCCGATAGCCTGGATGATCTCGTCCAGCAGCTTGCCGGCCTGGCCCACGAATGGTCGCCCCATGGCGTCTTCGGTGGCGCCAGGTCCTTCGCCGATGAACACCAGTTTCGCGTTGGCATCGCCTTCGCCCGGCACCGCGTTGGTCCGGCCGGAGCACAGCGCGCAACAATGGGTGGTGCGAATCCGCTCCGCAACGGCGTCGAGGGTAGCGAGATCACCCAGGCCATCCCCGCCGAGCAGGGTCGGTATGGGCGGCTCGATGTAGACGCCGGGGCCGGGAATGGGGGGGGCGCCTCTCTTCCACTTAGGCTCCGATTGGGCGGGAGCGGGCGGGAGCGGGCGGACGGGAGCAGACGGGAGCGGACGGGAGCGGGCGGGAGGCTCCGTGGACAGCGAAGCCTCCGGGCCCTCGGCGGCTTCCCGCCTGCTCCCGTCTGCTTCCCGCCTGCTCCCGTCTGCTCCCGCCTGCTCCCGTCCGCTCCCGCCTGCTCCCGCCTGCTCCCGTCCGCTCCCGCCTGCTCCCGCCTGGAGAATCACTTCCGACCCCCCCAGCTCCATCTGCTGCGCGAGATAGCGGGTCCGCTCGTCAGCCAAGCCGCACCTCCACCACGTCGAGAATGGCCTCGGCGACCTCGCGCTTCGACTGGAGCGGCAGGATCCGGACGCCGCCCTCCCGGTCGAGCAACGCGACCCGGTTGGTATCGTGCTCGAATCCGGCGCCGGGCTCGAGCGCGTCGTTGACCACGATCAAGTCCAGATGCTTCCGCTCGAGCTTGCCGCGCGCCTTGTCGAGCGCGTCGCCGGTCTCGAGCGCAAAGCCGACGATCACGCTCCCCGGCTTCCGCCGCTCCTCGGTGGCGCCGAGAATGTCGTCGGTCGGCTCCATCGGCACGGCCAGCGCGCCCTGAGTGCGCGGCTGCTTGCTCGCACTGGGATGGGCGGGGCGGTAGTCGGCCGGCGCGGCGGCCATGATCAGCACGTCGGCCGTGGGGAGGTCGGCCCTGACCGCGTCCTCCAGCTCTTTGGTCGTCTCCACTCGGCGCACGGTCACGCCTACCGGTGCCGGCAGCGCTACCGGTCCCGAAATGAGCACCACCTCGGCGCCACGTTCCCAGGCAGCCTCGGCCAGGCTATAGCCCATCTTGCCGCTGGATCGATTGGTGACCACACGCACCGGGTCGATCGACTCCCGGGTCGGGCCCGCGGTCACCACTACCCGGCGCCCGACCAGCGGCCCCTGGCCGCGAAGCAGGCGCGCGGCGTGCGCCAGGATGGTCTCCGGTTCGCTCATGCGGCCCGGACGCTCCGAGGGACCCTCGGCCAGCGCACCGATCTCCGGTCCGACGAACCCGAAGCCGCGGTCGCGGAGAATCGCGACATTCCGGCGCGTGATCGGATTGCCGTACATCTCGTCGTTCATCGCGGGGGCGAGCAGAACCGGCGCGGTACGGGCGAGCAGCAAGGCGGTCAGCAGATCATCGGCGAGGCCCAGCGCGACCCGGGCCAGGAGGTTGGCCGTTGCGGGCGCCACGATCAGGAGATCGGGCGTCCGACCGAGCTGGATGTGGGCGAGCGCGCCGCCGCGATCCCAGAGGGACGTGAGGACCGGGCGCCCGGTGAGCGCTTCAAAGGTGACCGGCCGTACGAACTCGGCGGCGCTCAGGGTGAGCACCGCGTCGACCATCGCGCCCGCTTCGACGAGCCGCCGGGCGAGAAAGCAGCTCTTGTAGCACGCGATCCCGCCCGACACGCCGAGAACGACGTGCCGGCCGGCCCACACGGCTCAGGCCTCGGAGCGGCGGC
>DASQPE010000365.1:0-15588 GCA_035644115.1 Gemmatimonadales bacterium | reverse complement strand
CCGTTCCCTCGCAGGAGGCGACGGTGCGGCCGCGCGGCTGCCGAAACGCGACGGTGACCACCGAAGAATCGCTCACGACCCGGATGCGGCGCACCAGGACCGGCGCCAGGCTGTCGACCCCCATCTGGCGAAGACTGGTCGGTGGATGGCCGCTATGCGAGCCCTTGTAGTCGGCGGCCCGGTCAACCAGCCGGAAGACTTCGCGGCCGAGCAGGGCCGCGTCGCGGCGATTAGGAGGAAGCGTGTCGAGAGCGGACGTGCGGGCCGGTGCCTTGGAGGACGGCGACGAGCCGCCGCACGCCGCGGCCGCGAGGGCGAGCAGCACGGCAGGGGCGGCCCGCCGGCTCATTCCATTGCGAATTCGCGGTTGAAAACGACGTCGAAGCTGAAGGTCTTTGCGCGGCTGCGGGTTTCCATGATTTCGCATACCCGGCGGAGACGATCCGGGATGCTCATGATCTTCTCCTGCGCCTTGCGACCCAACTCCGAAAGGCCATCCAGACTCTCGATCCTCCAGTACCGGATCTGTTCCTGGACGATCCGGAGATAGTCCTGCGGACCGTAGATGCCCGCCCGCCGGATTACGTCGGCGAGATCGCGGAACCCCGGCATGGTATGACCAGGCATCTCGATGCTCGGCAGAATGAACGAGGCGGAATGAAGGGCCTGGTCCGGATCGCGCTTGAGGATCTCTTCGAAGACCGTTCGATAGAACGTATAGTGGCGCGCCTCTTCCTTCGCGACGTTGCTGAGAATCTCTCCCAGGACGGGCTCGTACTCTCCCACCAGCCGGCCGGTCTCGGCGTGCGAGTGCTGGGTGGCCCGCTCCTGGACCGTGGTGTAGGCGAATACCCGGTATGGATCCCGATCCCAGTCCGGATGGAACCCGGACCGGATGTACTCGAACTGCATTTCCTCCAGGCGCCGCTGGTGGAGCACCCGGGTCTCGCGGGCGTAGTCATGGAGGACCTGCCCATGCCGGTCCTCCTCCGCCGTCCAAAGGTTGTTCCAGATTCGCCAGAAGCTGTCGTCGCCCAGGTACACGGCGAGCAGCCGGTGGAAGTGGGGCAACCCCTCCTCGGTGAGGAGGTTGAGCGCCAGGGCAGCCCGCGCCGGGTCGGGAATGCCGGCGGCTCTCTCCCGGAGCTTCGTATAGTGAGTGTCCGGGCACTCGCCTTCTTTGGGCCCCATCAAGTCGGACGGAAACCACAGCTCCCGCTTCCGCTCGTGGTTGTCCATCAGTTCACGAACTTTGCCCTCGAGGTCGCGGAGCACCTCGAGCTTGGAGAACATCTCCCGGGCGGATTCAGTGAGTCCCATGAGGTACTTTCGTCGGGAAAGATCGATGCGGTAACCGAACAAACCCCGCATACGGAAAGGGCAAATAGAAAACGACCAGCCTCAAAAATAGCGAGGCTGGTCGGCTTCGTGCCAATCAGAGGGTGAACCAGGTCACTAATCGTCCAGGGGCTTCTCCATCAGGACCCAGGTACGCCCACCGATGTAGCCGGGTCGCCGCAACACCACCTGCCAACCCAGTGCCGCAAGCAGCGCCTCAGACTGGAGCTGGTCGGTCCAGAACTCGGCCAGGTGGGCGCCCGCCTCCCGGGACCGCTCTTCGAAGGCGGCCATGAGCCGATGCGCATGCCCCTGATGGCGTTCGGCCGGGACTACCGCTACGTCCAGGAGGTGCGCGACACCGCCCCTCAGGGAGAACCGCAGGCCCCCGATCCAGTCACCGATCTCGTTACTGAGCACGAGATAGCGATCATTGATCGGATTGCCCCAGCCGGCTGCCTCCTCGGTTTCCGCGACAAGCTCGGAGAACCAGCCGGCAAAGTCGCCGTCTTGCTCCATCTCGCGGATCTTGAGCTCGTCCATAAAATGACCGTCTCCGAAGGCTTAACGCTGACCTGTAACGCAACACCGATGCCAGGCTGCCCGCCCTTCCCTGGTCCCCGGGCCCCTGAGGGGTAAACGTATCTCGCGCCCGCCCGGTTCAACTATCGTACGACCGCACTCCCGGTTTGAGATTGGTCGTTCGCGGCTGCAACGGGGGGAGGGCTATACTGAGGTATGAGCGCGACGGCAAACACCAGTCGCCCGGTCACGGTCCGCTGCGCCTTCTGTGGCGTGTTGAATCGGGTGGACCTCGATCGGCTCGATGCAGGTCCGAAATGCGGCGAATGCGGCCGGCCGATTCGACTGGACCGTCCGGTCAAGGTGACGGACGCGGACTTCGACCGGATCATCAGCGGGACCAGCGTCCCGATCGTGCTCGACTGCTACGCGGACTGGTGTGGTCCCTGCCGGGCGATGGCCCCCGCGTTGGACGAGTTCGCTCACGAGCACACCGGTCGAGTATTGGTGCTCAAGCTGGATACCGACGCCAACCCGACAACGACCCAGCGCCTCGGCATCCGAGGCATCCCCACCGTCATCGGCTTTCGTGACGGCACCGAGGTGCGGCGGCACGTAGGACTGGCCGACCTCGCCGTGCTGGCTGCCTTGGTCCAATAGGGACTGGCCAGAGCGCTACTGCAGGCCGGTCGCGAGCCCCACCACCACCGCCAGGCTCGCGAGCCCGAAGAGTGCGGCCCACAGCGGGACCGCAAACCGGATCCAACTGTCGAATGGCACTCCTGCCGCGGCCAGGACCGCCATGAGCGCACCGTTGGTCGGTGTTAGGATCTCGCACAGGCCGGCGCCGTAGTGGTAGGTGAGCACGATGACCTGTCGCGAGAGGCCCAGGAGGTCCGCGACAGGCACCAGAATGGGGATGGTGAGGACGGCCTGGGCACGAAGGCGATGATCTCTTCCTGCATGTTCTCCGTTATCCCTCCCACGGCGAACGCCAGGCTTACGATCGGGACGACCAGCGCTTCGCGGCGGTCGAGCCGCTGCGCCAGCCATCCAACCGCGCGACCCAGGGCGCCGGTCTGCTCGACCACGGAGAACGCCCCACCTACCAGGAACACGAGGAAGACCACGGAGCCTGCGTCCACCAGACCCTTTGGAAGGGCGACCAGGGTTTGGAACGGTCCCAGCGGGTGCGCCGGCACGCGGGCATACGTGCCCGGCACAACCACACTCCGCCCGGTCACCGGATCGTCCCGGCGCTGGTAGCGGCCGGCCGGCAGCACATGACTCAGCAGGGCCGCGATGACCAGGCAGCCGAGGAGCAGGATGAGCGGGTGGGGAAGGCGGAGGCGCGGCCCCGTCACAGAGTGCGGCACTGCCGCCGGACGGGGGGGCGATTGGTGCAGGCGACGGTCTCGTTCATCCCGCTCGCGATCGGTCCGCAGGCAGTGGTTCGCGCTTGCTGCTCGGCCTCCCGCTCGGTGGCGGCGGATGCGGTAGCGTCGTTACGGCGACCCTGGTACTCGACGGTCACGGCGCATTCGGCCCGCTGCGACGCGATCGTCGAATAGAGGAGAAACCCGGCAAACATCGCGATGGCGACAAGTGTGATGACGGTACTGCGGCGCATGGGCGAGGAATATGCCCTCCTCATCGCTCTGGCGCTCGCGCTCGCGCTGTTCGGCGGGGCTCCGGGACCGAGCGCGCCGGAGATCGTTCTCACGGCCGCTGTGCGGGATTCGATGAGCGCCATCTTCCGGACCTTCAACCAGCACTGGAACGAGCTGGGTGACCTCAATACGCTCGAGCGAATGCTCGGCACCGTTCGTCCGACCCAGCGGGAGTACCTCGGCTGTCTCCAGGGCCGCATTCACGATGGCTCCGTCCGCATCGACGGGTGGGTGCCGGCCCGGGACATGAAGCAGCTGCAGCTGGCGGTGACCGGCGACTGCGACGGAGTGCCGCGCCTGGTGGGCACCTGGCATACCCACCCTTATCACGCCGATCTCCGAAACCGTCCGATCAAGGAGCGATCGTTATCGGTCCAGGACCTGGCGACATTTCGCCAGAGCCGACAGGACGTCATGCTGATCCTGTGGGACGTAGACTCGGTCGACGCCGCCCTGCGGCGAGCCGACGGCACGGTTGGGCACCCGGCGGCCCTCCGGATCGAGTGATCTCCGGCATCTTGCGGCAACAGCATCGCCGACGGCTCGCGCCGAGCAACCTACCGCACACCCTCTCAAGCGGTTAGCCGTTTGTAACACACTGGTATGTGATTTGCCCCCTCCTCCAGGGCTTTCCGAGCAGGTCCTCGTGTCCAGCAATTCGACCTGACCCATTGACGCGGTGGAGGGGCCCTCCCCCATGACGCTGTCGACTGCCCGTCCCGGCACGTTCCTCGTCGTGGACGACTCTGCGCTGCACCACCAGATGTATCGCCTGATCTTTTCCAAAGGCTCGCTCGCGGGCAGCACGCTGTATCACGCGATGAACGGCCGGGAGGGCTACGCCCTTCTCGCCGCCCATCCGGAGCTCACCGTCGTGCTGCTCGACCTCAACATGCCCGAGATGAACGGACTCGAGTTTCTCGCGCGCCGTCAGGCCGAGAAGCTTCATCCCCACATTCCAATCGTTTTGGTCACCACCGAGAGCACGCCGGACGACGAGGCCCGCGGCCGCACAGCCGGGGCCTGGGACTATCTCCGCAAGCCTTTCCAACCCGCCGACGTCGCGCGGCTGGTCGAGCGGCTCCAGGCGGAACGGGCACCCGCAGCCTAGCGATGGACAACGACCACGCGTTCGCCGAGCTGATTCAGGAGTACATCGCCGAGAGCCTCCCGCTTGCGGAGGCGGTGAGCGACGCATTCCTGGCGCTGGAGCGTCGCTGGCAGGAGGGCGATGCCGCCGCCGGCGAGGTGGTCGAGCTCAAGGGCACGCTTCATACGCTCAAAGGCAACTCGGCGATGATGGGGCTCCGCCCGATGCAGGTGGTAGCCCACGCCCTCGAGGACCTCGCCGCCCGGGTTGCGGCTGACGAGCGCGCCCGTACCGAAGCGGAGTCCGCCCTGCTGGTCGAGGGAGCCGGCCTCCTGATCGATCTGATCGGCGCGGCGGCCGATGCCCAGTCGGGCAGCGGCGAGGCCGAAGAGTTCGTGGCGCGGGTGCGGCGTCGGCTCGAGGCCGATGCCGCACCCGCTGTCCCCCTTCGCCTCGAACGCCGGCGGGCGGAGCGCCGCCCCGACGGAGCTCCCGATGCAGGGACGGTTCGGGTGGACTTTCGCCGCCTCGACACCCTGCTCGAGATCTTCGGCGAGGCGATGATCGAGCAATCCGCCTTGACCGAGGTGTACCGGCGGCTGGCGGCCCGAATCGGCTCTTCCGCCGAAGTGACCGACCTGGACCGGGTGGTCGTCAGCCTGCGCGCGACGATGAAGCGGCTGGAAAGCGCGCTCATGCAGACCCGCCTGCTCCCGATCTCGACCGTGTTCAACCGCTTCCCCCGCGCGGTGCGCGATCTGGCCCGGGACGAGCAGAAGCAGGTCCGCCTGGTCATCGAGGGGGGCGACACGCTCCTGGACAAGACCATTCTCGACCGGTTGGGCGAACCGCTGGTTCACCTGGTCTCCAATGCCGTGGTGCACGGCGTCGAGTCGGAGGCCGAGCGGTTGCGGGCCGGCAAGCCGGCGGAAGCGGTGCTCAGCCTGCGCGCCACGGCGCTGGCGGATCGAGTAGTGATCTCGGTCTCGGACGACGGACGCGGCCTCGAGACCGAGCGGATTCTGGCGAAGGCCCGCGCGCTCGGCCTGGAGCCAGCCTCCCCCACTCCCGCAGACGTGCACGGACTCATTTTCGTCCCGGGCTTCTCGACCGCGGAGCAGGTGTCGCACGTTGCCGGTCGCGGGGTGGGTCTGGATGCGGCCGCGGCGGCGATTCACGATCTCGGCGGCGGGATCGAGGTGGCGAGCGAGGCTGGGCGGGGAACCCGGTTTACGCTGAGCGTCCCACTCACACTCGCGATCGTGCGGTCGCTCATCGTGGAAGTGGACCGCGAGCGCTACGCGGTTCCCCTCAGTCACGTGGCGGAGACGGTGCGAGTCGAGCCCGGCGCGCTGCACGAGATCAACCGGCAGGGCGTCGTCATGTGGCGGGGAAGCGCCATCCACGTGGCGGACGGCGGCCGGTTGCTCGGCACCGGTACCACCCGGACCGCGCCACGCAACTACTTCGTGGTGCTCTTTGCCGGACCGCGGCACCGGGGCCTGCTGGTGGATCGGCTGGTCGGCCACCAGGACGTCGTGGTGAAGGGGCTCGACCCGACACTCGGGCGCCCCGACGTCGTGTCCGGCGCAACCATCCTGGGCGATGGACGAGTCGCCTGCATTCTCGACGCCGCCGGCATCGTGGCTCAGCGGGAGGCGGCCTGACATGGGGCGCAGCGCCAAGACTCCAGCCACGCCGGCCCCGGCGCTGCGCGGTGTCCTCGAGTTCGCCGACCAGCTGGCCGCCGATGCCGCCGCCGCGCAAGTGCCGCTACCCCCGGCACAGCTCCATCTCATCACCTTCCGCTTGGATGGTGAGGAGTTCGGCCTTCCGGTCGAGACGGTGCGCGAGGTGATCCGGGTCGGCGACATCACCCGGGTGCCGCAGTCCCCCGCTCATATCCGGGGCGTCATCAATCTGCGGGGCCGCATCCTGCCGGTGGTGGAGATCCGCACCCGCCTGGGCCTCGCACCGCTGGTGCCGCGCTCCACCGCCCGGATCATCGTGGCCGAAGTACGGGGTCGCGTGCTCGGGCTGCTGGTGGACTCGGTGGCGCAGGTGCAGAAGGTGCCGGCGGATCGGGTGGTTGCGGCGCCGGACGAGGTCAAGTCCGCCCACACCGACTACATCACCGGCGTGGTCCAGCTCTACGAGCGCCTGCTGATTCTTCTCGACCTCGCCCGCGCGCTGGACGCGTCCGGCGCCACTCATCCCTGAGCTCGGCCATGACCCAGACGATCCTGCAACAGATTCGCGATTGGACCATCCGCCGGAAGATCCTCACCGGGTTCGCAGCGGTCCTCATGCTGACCGGAGTCCAGGGCTGGTTCGCCATCCGGCAACTCGAGCGCCTGGCCGGCACCGGCGCCGGGTCGACGGAGCTCTACGGCAACGGCCGCTCGATCATCCTGCTCACCACGGCGGTGACGGTCGCGGTGGGGCTCGCGCTCGCCATCCTGCTCGCGCGTCTCATCGCTCACCCGCTCGAGAGCCTGGGTGTGCTGGCCGAGGAGATCTCCAAGGGGAATCTGGGAGCCGACATCCGGAGCCAGTCCCGGGACGAGATCGGCTGGCTCGAGCATTCGATGCGTCAAATGGTGAAGAACCTCCGGGTGGTCGTAGGCCAGATCTCCACCTCCTCCCGCACCGTGGCGAGCTCCGCCGAGCAGATCTCGGCCTCGTCGCTGCAGATGGCCAAGGGCGCCGAGGCCCAGACCAGCTCGACCGAGGAGACCTCCGCGACCATGGTCGAGATGGCCGCCCAGATGCAGGCGCTGGCGCGCAACGCGGAGGCACTGGCTGCGAGCGTGGACGAGACCTCGTCGTCGATTCAGCAGATGAGCGCCACGCTGGTGCAGACCGCCCAGAACGGTGAGACGCTGCTCCAATCGGTGGATGAGGCCATGAGCCGGCTGAACGGCATGATCGAGAACATCGGCGCCATCGCGTCGCGGGTCCACATGGTGGACGAGGTGTCGCAACGCTCGGTGAGCGAGGCCAAGAGCAACGGCGAGCAGCTGCAGGTCTCGATCACCTCCATCGGGACCCAGTCGGAGGAAGTCGGCAAGATCGTCAAGGTGATCGAGGGCATCGCAGACCAGACCAACCTGCTCGCCCTCAACGCGGCGATCGAAGCCGCGCGTGCCGGCGAGGCGGGCCGGGGGTTCGCGGTGGTGGCGGACGAGGTCCGGCGCCTGGCGGAGCGCTCGGTCTCGGCCACGCAGGAGATCGGGGCCGTGATCGAGTCGGTCCAGCGGGAGACCCGCGCCGCGGTGACGCTGATGGGCGGCGTGCTGGGCGCCATCGTCGAATCGATCGACAAGACCTCGCATCTCGTGGGCGAAGCTGCCCGCGCGACCGAGGAGCACTCGCTCAGCGCCAAGGAAGTGCTCCGGATGGCCGGCAGCATGGCTACACTGACCCGCCAGATCGCTGCGTCGGTCCGGGAGAATGCCGTCGGGGCCAAGGAGATCACTCAGGCGGCCCAGAAGATGAATCAGCTCACCCACCAGATGTCGGAGGCAGTGGCGGAGCAGAAGCGCGGCGGCGAGATGGTGGTGAAGGCGGTCGAGTCGGTGGCCCTGGTGTCGCGCCAGAATCTGGTCGCGGTGGAGCAGATGAGCGTGGCCGCCAGGACCTTGGCCGGTGAGTCCGAGCTGCTCAAGCAGCGGGTCGAAACCTTCCAGCTCCCCGCCGCGTGAGCCGCAGCATGCCCGCGTCCAACTCCGCCGAGCGGCTCGCCGCTCTCGCCGCCGCGACCGGGCCCGAGCGCGAGGCCCTGGTGCTGGCTTCCCTGGAGGATATCGCGCCCCTGGTTCGGGAGCAGGCGATCCGGCTGGCCACGCGGTACGTCGAGCCGGAAGTGCTCGGCACGCTGATCGCGGACGGCGTCAACGCGGCACGGCGGAATGGCGCTCTCGCGGCTCTGGAACGGCAAGGACCCTACGCGGTCCCTTACCTGGTGAAGCTCCTGGGCTCGGCCGACGGCGAGCTGGTCATGTTCGCGCTTCAGATTCTTGCCCGGATCGGCGACGGCTCCGGCGCCGCCGGAATCCTGCCACTGCTGCGCCACGCCGACCCGAACGTCGCTCAGGCGGCGGTCGAGGCGCTGGGGCGGCTCCGGGCAGCGACAGCGGTGCCGGCCTTGCTCGAGCTGCTGCGCGGCAATCTCTGGCTCCAGCTGGCCGCCGTTACCGCCTTGGGGGAGATCGGCGATCCGGCGGCGGTCGCGCCGCTGCTCAAGCTGGTGCCGGACAGCTTCGTCGCGGAGCAGGCGGTGCGATCGCTCCAGCGCATCGCGGCTCCGGAATCGCTGGAGCCGCTGCTCGGGCTGCTGGCCCAGGTGCACGAGCGGCCGCTCCGGGACGCAATTCTCGAAGCGGTGGGCGTGGTGCTCGACCTGCACCCGGATCCGGAATCCGCCGGCGCCGCCTTTTCGCGGGAAGCGGACCGCGATCGCGGCCCCGAAGGGGTCACGCCGTTCCTGGGCGAACTGCTCCGCACCATCGAGGCTGAGACAGAATGCCGGCGCGAGCTGCTGGGCGCCGGGGCCGAAGGCGTCCCGCTCGAACGCGAGGCATTGGCCCAGTCCGCTGTCGCCGTGATCCTGACCGGTCGGTTGCGGAGCCTCTATCCGCTGGTGCTCCGTCGCGCCGGCGAGCCGGATGTGGCATGGATCGAGACCCAGTGGCGCCGCCATGCGCGGCTCCAGCCCGACGAGCTGTCCGCGCTCCTTTCGCATCGGGACCCGCAGGTTCGCCGGGGGATTCTGATGGCAGGTGAATTCGGGCCGGAGGACGTCGCGAGCCTCCTGGCCCGGCTGGCTGACGCCGACGTCGCCGTGCGCGCCGCCGCCTGTCGCGCCCTGGGGCTGGTGGGCGACGCGCGGGCGGCAGCCGCGCTGATCGAGCGGATCCGGGAGGGGACGGCGGCCGAGCGGCTCGAGGCGGCTGCCGCACTGGGCCGGCTGCCGGTGGAGGCGATGGCCGAGCTGCGCCGGTCGCTCGACCCGGACGCAGGCGAGACCACCATCGTCGCCGCGCTGGACGCGGTCCGGGCGGCCGAGGCCGGAGTGTTCGAGGCCGAGGTACTGGCCCTGGTGCGCTCGCCCTCGAACGCGATTCGCCAGGCGGCGCTCCGCGCCGCGGCCGTCCTTCCCGGCACCCGCGCCGAAGGCGCGTTGCTTCGGGGCCTAGGCGACCGGGACGAGTCCGTCCAGCTCGAGGCGCTGGAGCTTCTGGTACAGCGAGGGGGCGAGCGCGCTGTCGCCACGCTCGCCGCGCTCCTGTCGGCGGACGACTCGCTCCGCTTCCGGGTGATCCGGGCGCTGGGGCGGCTCCGCGCGGCAGAGTCAGCGCCCAAGCTCGAGAGTCTGTACCCGCATGCCGCGCTCCACGAACGAGTGGAAATCGTTCGTGCCCTCACCACCATCGCTCCGCCGGGCATCGCGGATTTCCTCGGAGTGCGGCTGCGCGCGCCCGAGCCGGAGATCCGTCACGTCGCCGCGTTCGGCCTGGCCCAGCTGGCCGGCCCCGACGATTTCCCGACCCTCCTCGAGATGGCCGGCCACGACGATTGGGCCCTGCGCAACGAAGCCGCCCGCGCCCTGGGCCGGCTGGGTCTGCCGCAGGGCCGGCCGGCGTTGCTCACGCTCGTACGCGACGTGGAGCCGGTGGTGGCCCGGATGGCGCGCAGCGCACTCGCCGGCCTCGGGAACGGTTCTGATTCGGCCGCGGCATGATCCCGGCCGACGAGGTCGAGTGCAAGCTCCTGGCTGACCTGGTCCAGGAGCGGTTCGGGCTGTGGTTCGGCGGCGCCCGGCAGGAGATTCTGCTCACCCGGCTGCGCTCGCGAATGACCGCGCTCCGGCTCCCCTCGCTCCTGGATTACTACCATTTCCTGCGCTGCCATCCCCAGCGGGACGAAGAGTTCGATCGCCTGGCGTGCCAGCTCACCAACAACGAGACCTACTTCTTTCGCGAGCCCCATCACTTCGACATCATCGTGCGTCACGTGGTACCCGCCCTCGGAGAGATACTGCGGAGCCGGCCGCTGCGAGTGCTCTCGGCCGGCTGCTCCTCGGGTGAGGAGCCCTACTCGCTCGCCATCGCGCTGCACAATGCCGGGCTCGAGCTCCGGGGCATCCGGTGGCAGATCGACGCGTGCGACCTCAACCGGGACCGCCTCACGCGGGCCCGAGACGGGCTGTACGACGGTGGCTCGCTGCGGGTCTGCGACGAACAGGCCCTGCAGCGTTACTTCGAGCGGGCGGACGGGCGTCATCGGCTGCGCGAGCGCTACCGCAAAGGCGTGCGTTTCTTCGAAGCGAACCTGGCGGCGCCGTCGGGCACCCTCGGGTCGCCGCCCTATGACGTGGTTCTCTGCCGCAATCTCCTGATCTACTTCGACGATGCCGGGTTCGATCGCGCGGTCCGGCTCCTGGGCGGCGGCCTCCGCCCCGGGGGCTGGCTGGTGCTCGGGCATTCCGAGTCGCTCATCGCCCGGAGCGACGACTACGCGCCCACCTGGCTCGAAGGCGCGATGATCTACCGCAAGAAGCCGATCGAGGCGGCGGCGTGATCCGGGTCTTCGTGGTGGACGATTCCGCATTCGCCCGGCGCGCGATCGCGCGGGTGCTCGGCGCCGATCCCGCCATCGCGGTCGTAGGTGAAGCGGCCGGCGGCGCTGAAGCGTTGCTCCGGATACCCTTGGCCCGGCCGGATCTGGTGACCCTCGATCTCGACATGCCGGGGATGAACGGGCTCACCGTGCTCCGCGCCGTGCTGGGCCGCGATCCCGGTCTCCGGGTGCTGATGCTCTCGGCGCACACCCGCGAGGGCGCCGAGGCGACGGTAGAGGCCCTGGCTGCCGGCGCGGTGGACTTCGTGGACAAATCGCGCTTCGGCTTGATGGAGTTCGACGGGCTCGGCCGCGAGTTGGTCAGTCGGGTGAAGGCATTGGGGCGGGCGCGGGCGGGAGCAGGCGGGAGCAGGCGGGAGCAGGCGGGAGAGACGTTGGCTCCCGCCCGCTCCCGCCCGCTCCCGCCCGCTCCCGCCAGTCTGTCCGCCGATCTCTGCGTACTAGGCGCGTCCACCGGCGGCCCCGCCGCGATTCAGCAGGTGCTCGAGGCGCTCCCGCCCGATTTTCCACTCCCGATCGCCATCGTGCAGCACATGCCGCCGGGGTTCACGGGCCCGTTCGCGCGACGGCTGGATCAGCGCTGCCGACTGCGAGTCCGTGAGGCGGTGGACGGCGATCCGCTGGAGCCGGGGCGCGTCCTGATCGCGCCGGCGGGGCTGCACATGCGGGTGAATAGCAAGCTGGTGGCCGCTCTCTCCCCGGAGCCGGCCCAGGCGCGGCACGTGCCCAGCGTGGACGAGCTGATGCTCTCGGCCGCCCGAGCCCGGCCGGGCCGAGTGCTCGGCGTGTTGCTGACTGGGATGGGTGACGACGGGGCGGACGGCATGGCCGAGATCCGAGCGCAGGGCGGCACCACGCTGGCGGAGAGCGAGGCGAGTTGCGTGGTGTACGGGATGCCGCGGGCGGCCTACGAGCGCGGTGGAGTCACCCGGCTCCTGCCACTGCCGGAGCTAGCCGAGTGGCTCGCCGGCGTCAAAGTAACGTCCCGTGGAGAAGCGTCAGCGCGACCGTGAAGTAGATGATCAGGCCGGTCACGTCGACCAGAGTCGCGACGAATGGTGCCGACGCGCTGGCCGGGTCGAACCCCAGCCGCCGAAGCACGAACGGCAGCATCGAGCCGGCGAGAGAGCCGAACAGCACCACGCCCACCAGCGACGTCCCCACCGTGAACGCCACCAGGAGATAGTGCTGCCCGTAGTCGTACCACCTGAGCCCCTGCCAGAGAAGAATTCGCAGGACCCCGATGAGCCCAAGGATGCTCCCCAGCGCCAGGCCGGAGGGCAGCTCGCGGAGTGCGACCCGCCACCAGTCGCGTAAGGTCACCTCTCGCAGCGCCATTGCCCGGATAATGAGGGAGGTGGCTTGGGACCCCGAGTTGCCGCCCGAGCTGATGATGAGGGGGATGAAGAGGGCCAGCACGACCGCGCGGCTGATCTCGGTCTCGAAGTGGCCCATGGCCGTCGCGGTGAGCATCTCTCCCAGGAAGAGCGCGCAGAGCCAGCCGGCCCGCTTCTTGACCATCGCGAGGAGGCCGATCTGCATGTAGGGCTCGTCCAGCGCTTCCATGCCGCCGAACTTCTGCACATCCTCCGTGGTCTCGCTCACCAGGGCATCGATGACGTCGTCCACCGTCACGATGCCGAGGACCCGGCCTCCGTCGTCCACCACCGGAATCGCCAGCAGGTCGTATTTCGAGATCAGCCGGGCGACATCCTCCTGGTCGGTCAGGGGGCGGACCGTGATCGGCTTTCGGGTCTCACCCACTTCCAGGACCGGGGTGCCGGGGTCGGCCAGCAGGACCTCCTTGAGCGACACGACGCGACGGAGCCGCTGGTCCTTCGGGTCCAGCACGTAGATCGCGTAGACCGTCTCCTTCGCCTGGCCGACTTCGCGGATGTAGGTCTTCACCTGCTCGATGTTCCAGGTCGCGGGGACCCCGACGAACTCCGTCGTCATGATCCCACCGGCACTGGTGGGCGGATAGCGGAGCAGGAGGTTGAGCGAGTCCCGGGTGGGCGCATCGAGGACGTGGATCAGCCGGCCGCGGGCTTCCTCGCTGAGCTCGCGGAACAGCTCGACCTGCTGGTCCGAGGACATCGCCTCGATGAGCGCGATCGCCCGGTCCGGTGCGAGCCCGGCGATGAGCTCGCCGCGACGGGAGAGCTGGGGCTCGTCGAACACCTGCACCGCGCGGTGGAACGGAAGCGCCGACACCACCCGCGTCGCCGCTTCGACCGGCAGCTCGTTCAGCGCCTCGGCGATGTCAGCCGGGAGGAAGTCGGCGCAGGCGGCCGCGAAGTCGTCTTCGTCGCCGGACAGGAGGTAGAGAAGCTCGGGAGATGGCGGAGTGGCGTTCTTGGTCGGCATGGGGCCGCCGTCGAGCTAGGGCGTGGGGCGCACATTGTCCTCGATCCACGCCAGATAGGCCGGATGGCCCGCGCTGATCGGGACGGCGATGATCTCGGGAACCTGGTAGGAATGCACCGCTCGCAGCCGAGCCTCGAGCTCCGGCAACCGGGCGAACGTGGTCTTCAGATGGCAGTACCACTCGGTGGCCCGCTCCACCTGCCCCTCCCAGCGGTACGTGCTGGCGACGGGACCGGTCACTTGAGCGCAGGCAGCAAGCCGCTCCTCGACCAGCAACGCGGCGAGGTGCTCCGCGCTCTCGCGGGAATCGATCGTGGTGGTCACCTGGCAGCAGGCGGTCATGCGGTGGCCACCTCGTGAGAGGGTTACTTCGCGGCGGCTGCCCCGGAGCCGGCCGGGATGCCCGGCGTGTCGGCGCCTCGCTTGCCGTCGGCGATGGGCACGACACCCGCCCGCCACCCGCTCTTGAACCGCACGGTCAGCCGGTGTCCTTGAGCGTCGGGCGTGACGTCTGCCACGTCTGGGAAGCTCTTCGCATATGCCACCGCCGTAAACACCTGTTTCGAGAGGGCGTCGGGCGAATCCCCGTGATAGGCTGCGGCGAACTCCCGCCCGATCGCCACCTCTTCGGCCTGCTCGTGCCCGTAGGCCGCGTACTGATCGGCGGGCACCAGGCCCTTCTGGCTGGTGAGCTTGGGGTAGGCCTCGTAGGTGCGGCAGGCAGCGCCGCCCAGTACCATGAGGACCATCGAGAACGAGCCAAGCCGCATCCGACTTCACCTTGGTGAGAGGCCCGCATAATATACACCGACCTCGCGCCGCTTCGGTCCCCCTTTTTTTGGCGGCGCACCCTGGAGGAAGAAAAATTGAAGACTCGTCTTGCTGCGGTCGCGCTCGCGCTGACCGTAGGCGGTATTACTGTTGCGCCGGCCCCCGTCCGGGCCCAGGCCGCCGCCGACTCGGCGCTCGCGCCGACGCCGCCACTCGATTCGCTCGCTCCCTACGTCCCCCACGCCGGCCCGCTGGCAGGGCACAGCATTCACTGGTATGAGCCGCTCGCCGTCATCGGTGGCATCGGGCTGCTGTCCACACTGGATCAACCGATCGCCAACCGCGTCCGGGACGGCCGGTCTTCGACTGCTCTTAGCGTTGCCAACGGTTGGGCCAGGATCGGCACCCCGGTGGTCTATGGGCCGCTAACCCTCGGCCTTCTCGCGGGCGGGCTCATCTCCCACAACTCGAAGGTCACCCACTCGGGTCTCCGACTCGCCTTCTCGCTGGCGCTGGCTGGCGCCGCATATGGGGGGCTCAACAGTACGTTCGGGCGGGAGCGGCCCAACGCGAACACCAACGCGTTCGATTTCGACCCGGGGCACTTCGACCGGGCGTTTCCTTCGGGCCATACGACGATGGCGTTCGCGATGGCGACCTCGCTCGCAGACGATGTCCATCCCACTTGGGCCAAGATCGGCCTCTATGGCGCGGCGACCGGCGTAGCGGTGTCCCGGGTCTACCAGGAACAGCACTGGTTTTCCGACGTCGTTGGTGGGGCAGTGCTGGGCTTTGCCTCGGCCAAGCTGGTAAGTGGGCGCTGGCGATTGTTCGGGATTCAGACCCCCGGCTTTCTTATGAATTCGGGCCGCCCCGCTCTCGGCTGGCATTTCAACTTCCACGAATGACGCGGTGGCGGCTCGGTCGGCGGCAATGGCGCTCGCCCTGGGCGTCGGCGCGATCCTGGCAACGCCAGCCGAGTAAACTGCAAACCACAGGGGCACAAAGGCACAGAGAAAGCATTTACTGTTTGTTCTCCGTGCCACCGTGTCTCTGTGGTTCAAAATGCAGTTCTCGGTGGGTCAGAAGCGCACCTGAACCTGGGTAATGACGGTGCTCCGGCGTACGCCGGGGGTCCCGATCCTCCGCGAGACGTAGTTCGCCAGCAGCCGGATCCGGCTGGCCGCC
>DASQPE010000364.1:0-11618 GCA_035644115.1 Gemmatimonadales bacterium | reverse complement strand
GGCCGAGCGGGTGGACAAACTCCAGGCAATTTGCGTCGTATGCGGCGATCTGGCCTGCCGCAACCAGCGGCTGGTAGACGGACGCCCGGCTCGCTACGACGCCCCCACCATCATGATCGGCGGACAGGAGAGTTACGAGGCGCGGTGCCGAAAGTGTCACCAGGTCCCGCGGCTCGATGAAGACCAGTTCTCCTTAACAGCGTAAACGGTGAACGGTAAACGGTAAACGGGGGGCTCCTTTCACAGGCACCCCCCGTTCACCGTTCACCATTCACCGTTTACGCTTTAGCATGCTGAACATCGCCGTCACCGGGAACATCGCCGCCGGGAAGTCTACGGTGTCCGACCTCTTTCGCCGTTGGGGCGCCACCGTCATCGATGCCGACGCGCTGGTGCGCGAAGCCCAGGCGCCGGGAACGGCGGTGCTCGCGGCGATCACCCAACGTTTCGGCGCGGACGTCGTGGGCGCCGACGGCGCGCTCGATCGGGGAGCCCTTCGCCGCCGGGTCATGGGCGACCCGGCGGCGCTCGCGGCTCTCACCGCGATCGTGCACCCGGTGGTGCAGCGGCGCCGGGCGGAGCTTACGACGGCAGCCGCGGCACGGGGCGACCGCTTCGTGGTGAGCGAGATTCCGCTGCTGTTCGAGGCGGCCGACCCGGCCGAGTTCGACGCGGTAGTCCTGGTCGATGCGCCGCCTGATGTCCGGCGCCGGCGGTTGCTGGATGGCCGCGAGCTGCCGGCGGCAGAGGCGGACCGCATGATGGCGGCGCAGCGTCCGGCCGAGTCGAAGCGGGCGCGGAGCGACTACGTGATCGAGAACGGGGGCGATCTCGTCTCGCTCGAGGCCGAGGCCCGACGGGTGTGGGAAGCGTTGGAGGCGCGAGCGAGATAGCGGCCATCGCGCCGCGGCCATTGGCTATTGGCTGATTGCGATTAGGTTCCCTCCCGTGTAACGGCCGACAGCCAACAACCAAGACCTCCATGTCATCCATCCCTGCCGATCTTCGTTTCACCAAGGATCACGAGTACATCCGAGCCACTCCCGACGGCATCATCACCGTCGGCATCACGGACTATGCCCAGGGCGAGCTGGGCGACGTCGTGTTCCTGAGTCTCCCCAAACCCGGCGATCCGGTCACGGCGCATCAGCCGTTCGGCACCATCGAGGCGGTCAAAGCCGTGTCGGAGCTGTTCAGTCCGGTGACCGGACAGGTGGTCGAAGTAAACGGCGCGCTGGACAACGACCCCGCCGCGGTCAATCGCGATCCCTACGGCGAGGGCTGGATGGTGCGGCTCCGCCCCGCGGATGCCGCCGAGCTGAAGGGCCTGCTCGATGCGGCGGCGTACAAGGCCCATATCGGAGAGTAAGTCGCTTGAAGGTCTCCCTGCCCCACCCCGAACGCTTTACCTCCCGACACATCGGCCCCCGGCCCCAAGACATCGAGGACATGCTGGAGAGCGTGGGCTATGGCTCGCTCGACGGCTTCATCGACGCGGTGGTGCCGGAAGAGATCCGGCTTCGCCGTCCCCTCGCGCTACCCAAGGGCAAGAGCGAGCGGGAGGTGCTCCGCGCGCTGCGGGCGCTCGCCGGTCAGAACCAGATCTTCCGCTCGTATCTCGGCATGGGCTATTACGGCACCTTCACGCCCCAGGTCGTGCAGCGGAACATTCTGGAGAATCCCGGCTGGTACACGGCGTATACGCCGTACCAGCCGGAGATCAGCCAGGGCCGCCTCGAGGCGTTGCTCAACTACCAGACCGTGGTGTCGGATCTCACCGGGCTCGAGATCGCCAATGCGTCGCTGTTGGACGAAGCCACCGCGGCATCGGAAGCGATGTGGCTGACCGAGTCGGTGGCGGCGAAGAAGTCGGCGGCCCCGGTTTACCTGGTAGACCAGGCGTGCCACCCCCAGACCATCGCCGTGGTCCGGACCCGGGCGCGGGTACGAAACATCGCGGTTCGCATCGGCCCCGCCGAGCGCTTCGAGTTCGGCCCCGACGTGATCGGGGCACTGGTCCAGTATCCCACCACCGACGGGCTGGTCGCCGACTATCGCGAGCTGTGCCGGCAGGCCCACGACGCCGGCGCGCTGGTGACCGCGGCAACCGATCTGCTCGCCCTCACCCTGCTCCAGCCGCCGGGCGAGTGGGGCGCGGACATCGCCGTGGGCAGCTCGCAGCGATTCGGCGTGCCGATGGGCTACGGCGGGCCGCACGCGGCGTTCTTCGCCACCCGCGACCGGTACAAGCGCCACATGCCGGGACGCATCATCGGCGTGAGCAAGGACGTCTCGGGCCGGCCGGCCCTTCGCATGGCGCTCCAGACCCGGGAGCAGCACATCCGCCGGGACAAGGCCACCAGCAACATCTGTACGGCGCAGGTGCTCCTCGCGGTCATGGCCAGCATGTACGCGGTCTATCATGGGCCGGACGGCCTCCGGCGCATCGCCGAGCGGGTGCACGGCTTCACCGTGCTGCTGGCCACGGCGCTGCGCCGGCTCGGCTACCGGCTGGTGCACGACCACTTCTTCGACACGCTCTGCATCGAGGTCGAGCGCTGGGCCCAGCCCGGGATCATGGACGCCGCCCGCGCGCGTCGCATCAACCTGCGGACGCTCTCGCCGACCCACATCTGCGTCGCCCTGGACGAGACGGTGAGCCTGAGCGACGTGGCCGACCTGATCGCGGTGTTTGCGCTGGATGAAGCGCTGCCTTTCATGGTCGATCAGATGGCGCCCGAGCTCGAACCCGCGATCCCCGAATCGCTCCGGCGCACTACCGCCTACCTGGCGCATCCGATCTTCCATCTGCACCAGTCGGAAACCGAGATGCTCCGGTATATCCGCCGCCTGGAGGGCCGGGATCTCTCCCTGACCGAAGCCATGATCCCGCTCGGCTCGTGCACCATGAAGCTCAACGCAACGACCGAGATGATGCCGGTCAGCTGGCGGGAGTTCAACCGGCTGCATCCCTTTGCGCCGCGGGATCAGAGCGCGGGCTACCTGCGCCTCTTTCAGCAGCTTCGCTTCCAGCTGGCCGAGATCACCGGGTTCTCCGCCGTGTCCCTGCAACCGAACGCCGGCTCTCAGGGCGAGCTGACCGGTCTGCTGGTGATCCGGGCGTATCACGAGTCGCGCGGCGAGGGCCACCGGAGGGCCTGCCTGCTGCCGCTCTCCGCCCACGGGACCAACCCGGCCAGCGCGGTCATGGCGGGCTTCGAGGTGGTCCCGGTCAAATCCGACCCCAACGGCAACGTGGACGTCGGCGACCTTCACGCCAAGGCCAAGGCCCACGCCGCCGACCTCGCGGCGCTCATGATCACGTACCCATCCACTCACGGGGTGTTCGAGCCCTCGATCAGGGAGATCTGCCGGATCGTGCACGAGGCCGGCGGGCAGGTCTATCTCGACGGCGCGAACCTCAACGCGCAGGTGGGCCTGTGCCGCCCGGGCGACTACGGAGCCGACGTCTGTCACCTGAACCTGCACAAGACGTTCTGTATTCCGCATGGCGGCGGCGGCCCGGGGATGGGACCGATCGCGGTCGCGGCGCACCTGGCTCCGTTCCTGCCCGACCACCCGGTGGTGCACGTGGGTGGGCAGCAGGCCTGCGGCACGGTGGCGGCGGCGCCGTGGGGGAGCGCCGGGATCCTGCCGATCTCGTGGGCCTACATCGCGCTCATGGGGTCGGACGGGCTGGCGGAGGCCACCAAAGTCGCCATCCTCAGCGCGAACTACATAGCGCACCGGCTCAAGGGACACTACGAGCTGCTCTACAGCGGAGCCAACGGGCTCGTCGCCCACGAATGCATCATCGACACCCGGCCGTTCAAGCAGTCGGCCGGGGTGGACGTAGAAGACATCGCGAAGCGCATCATCGATTACGGCTTCCATCCGCCGACGGTCTCGTTCCCGGTACCGGGCACGCTGATGATCGAGCCCACCGAAAGTGAGTCGAAGGAGGAGCTCGACCGCTTCTGCGACGCGCTGATTGCGATCCGGGAAGAGATTCGCGAGATCGAAGCCGGGGTCGCGCAGCGGGAGGACAACCTGCTCACCCGTGCGCCACATACGCTGCAGCAGGTGATCGCGGACGACTGGAGCCGGCCGTATCCCCGGGAGCGGGCTGCGTTCCCGTCAACGTCTACCCGGCTTCACAAGGTCTGGCCGACGGTGGGCCGGATCGACAGCGCCTACGGCGACCGGAACCTGGTGTGCACGTGTCCGCCGATGGAGGAGTATGCGTAGGCGGGAGCGGGCGGGAGCGGGCGGGAGCGGGCGGGAGCAGGCGAGCGGGCAGGCGGACGGGCCGGGGCCAGAAGCGTCAGGCGCTCAGCCGGTGTGGGCGGCTCCTTCGGTGCTGCAGTTCCCGCTGCCTTCGTCAAGCGGCGTCCTCGGTCCGTTGGCGGGAACTGACGCGCTCTCGGAGCCACCTACACCGGCGCTCGCGCCACGAGCGGTCCGCCCATCCGCTCCCGCCTGCTCCCGCCCGCTCCCGCCCGCTCCCGTCTGGTATCTCTGGATCGACCAGCCCCGCCCCGGCTTCCTCAACATGGCGATCGACGAGACCCTGCTTCGGCTCGCGGAAGCGGACGGCTCCGGGTTCCTGCGCCTCTATGGCTGGGCGCCTGCCTGCCTCTCGTTCGGCCGGCATGAGCCGGCGCTCCGCCGGTACTCTCGCTCGCGGATCGAGGACCGCGGCATCGACACAGTCCGGCGGCCCACCGGCGGCCGGGCCGTGTGGCATCACATCGAGCTGACCTACGCGGTAGCGGCGCCGGCCGACAGGTTCGGCCCGCTGGGTGAGACCCACGTCGCGATCCACCGGACCCTGGCCGACGCGGTGAGCGGGCTGGGCGTGGCGGCCACGCTCGCCCCGGCGCCGGACCGCCCAGCCGGGATCGAGCGGGGTGCGTGCTTCTCGGCGTCGGCGGGCGGGGAGGTCATGGTCGGCGGGCACAAGGTGATCGGGAGCGCGCAGGTCCGCACCCGCACCGCCTTCCTCCAGCACGGCTCGCTGCTGCTCGGCGGCGACCAGCACACCGTGGCGGACCTGGCGGACGGACCCACCCCCGCTGGAGCTGAGGCCGCGTTGGACCGGCTGCTGGGCCGGCAGGTGGGGTTCGCTGAGATGGCGGAGCGGGTGGCTCTCGCGGCGCGGGCCTGGCGGGGCGAGTGGCACCCGATCGCGCGGGGGGACGTCATTCTCGAGCACGCTGCCGGTCTCGCCGATGCCTACCGGTCGGAGCGGTGGACCTGGTGTCGGTGAAGCCAAGCGAGAAACGGAACACCGCAGAGGCGCAGAGGACGCAGAGGGAAATTGCCACAAACGCCTCTGCGCCCTCTGCGCCTCTGTAGTGAAAACCGATCGAGGAGGCGGAGACAAGCCGGCCGGATCCATCTATCTTCCATCGTTCACCCAGCCCTGTCATCACGCCGGAGCCTGCGTGCCCTCGCTCAAGTCGGGACTCGCGGTCGCCCGTCTGGCGGCCGCCCTGGTCGCGCTCGCTCGGGCGGGTCCCCTCGCCGGGCAGAGCCATGACCGCGACGCGCTGGTCATCGTTACCGGGCAACAGGCCACGATGCCCATCCCCACGTTCATGGAGGGGCCAGCCAACCTCACCGCGAACGCCGATGTCGCCGATCAGCTGTTCCTCCGCCTGGCGGAGCCGCCGCCCGACGCGATGACGACGGACGAGCGCCGGTTCGTGCCGGTGCTCGCGAAATCCTGGACCCGCCGCGATTCCCTCACCCTCGCCTTCGACCTCGATCCGCGAGCCCGCTGGCACGATGGACATCCGGTCACCGCCCGCGACGTGGTGTTCACCTTCGAGCGGGCCCGGAATTCCGAGATAGCGCCCAAGCTCGCCGGCCTGCTGCGGCACGTCGCGGCCGTGACCGCCGAGGGAGATCGGCGCGTGGTCTTCCGGTTCGATCGGGTCTATGCCGAGCAGTTCTACGACGCCACGTTCAACGTCTCGCCCATCCCGTCGCATCTGGTCCCCGCCGGCGCCACGGTCGCGAACCCGCCAAAGGACTTCGTCGCCAATCCGGTCGGCGATGGGCCGTACCGCTGGGTGCGGAGCGTACCGGGCCAGTTCATCGAGCTCGCGGCGAACCCGGACTTTCTGCTGGGCGCGCCCAGGATCAAGCGACTCTTCTTCCGGACCGCGGCCGAGACCGACGCCCGGATCAATCTGCTGTTGAGCGGCGAAGCGGACGCGATCGACAACATCTCGACCCCCGTGGCCAACGTCGAGCGGGTCGCCGCGATACCCGACCTCCGCATTGTGCCGCTGGCCTCACCCCTCCTCGGATATCTGCTGTTCAACCAGCGAGACCGAACCGACCGCTCGAAGCCCCATCCGATCCTGAGCGATCCCAACGTGCGCCGAGCGATTGCCCTCGCCATCGACCGCTACCCGATCGTGCGCTCCGTGTTCGGCCAGTACGGCGAGGTGCCCTACGGCCCCGCGTCGCAGGCCCTGTGGATCCGGCACGGTGCCCCCAAAGCAGCGGGTGCCGACACGGCGCAGGCGCGGCGCCTGCTGGTGAAGAGCGGATGGTTCGATCGCGACGGCGACGGCATCGTCGAGCGCGACGGCCGGCCGCTCGAGCTGACGCTGAGCTTTCCGCTCACCAGCGAGGTCAGGAAGCAAATCGCCTCGCAAGTGCAGGAGCAGCTCCGCCGCATAGGGATCCGCATCGATCTGGCCCGGCTCGAGGGACAGGTATGGATCGACCGGCGGACCCGAGGTGATTTCGACATCGACTTCTCGTCGGCGACGCAGGATCCGACCCCCTCCGGGCTGACCCAGAGCTGGTCCTGCCACGGCGGTTCGAATGTCGCCGGCTATTGCGATCCGGTGGTCGATTCCCTGCTGGACCGAGCGATCGCGATGCGGTCCGGCTCCGGCCCGCTCTGGCAGGAGATTCTGCGGCGTATCGAGGCGAGCCAGCCGGCTGTCTTCGTGTACGCCCCGTCATTCGTCTACGCGGTGAACCGCCGCTTCACCAAGGTGGTCCTCCGGCCGGAATCGTCGTGGCTTCTGGTACGGGAGTGGTCCACCCGGTGACGCGCTGGCTGCTGCGCCGCGCTGCTCAGGCCGGCGTGACGCTGGTGGTCGTCACCGTCCTGCTCTTCTTCCTGATGCGCCTCGCGCCGGGCGATCCGCTGGGGCAGTTGGGCGACGAGCGCCAGTACACCCAGGCGCAGCTCGCCGTGCTGCGTCACCTCTACCACACCGATCAGCCCCTGCTCCGGCAACTGGCGAGCTGGGCGATGGCGCTGCTGCATGGTGACCTCGGCTCATCGTTCAGCGAGCATCGTCCGGTGACCGCGCTCATCGCGGAGCGCCTGCCCGCAACCCTCCAGCTGGGTGGGACCGTACTGCTGGTCAACTTCACCCTGGGGCTCTGGCTCGGCGCCGTTCAGGCAGTACGACGCGGCGGGTGGATCGATCGCTGGCTCACTACGCTGTCGCTCGCCGGCTTTGCCATGCCGTCGTTCTGGCTCGGCCTCATGCTCGCGTGGCTGGTTGGGGTCAAATGGCGGCTGCTTCCGCCCGGGGGGATAGCGAACCCGCTCCTGGGGCCCGACACCCCCTGGTGGATCCTGGCGACCGACCGGCTGGCCCACCTCATTCTGCCGGCGGCGACCCTGGTGATCGTGAGCATCGCGATCACGATGCGGTATCAGCGCCGGGCAATGCTGGAGGTCCTGCCCCTTCCTTATATAGTGGCGGCGCGCGCCAAGGGGCTTCCGGAGTCCGTGGTCCGCCGGCATCACGCCTGGCGGAACGCCCTCTTTCCGGTGCTCACCCTGGTCGGTCTCTGGCTGCCCATTCTGGTGACTGGTTCCGTGTTCGTCGAAGCGGTGTTCGCGTGGCCGGGACTTGGCTCGCTCGCGGCCGAGGCGATCGGCCGGCGGGACTATCCACTGCTCATGGGCACCGGCATGCTGGTTTCGGCCATGGTGATCGGCGGCGGCCTGCTGACCGACGTGGCCTACGCGCTGCTGGACCCGCGGGTCCGATGGGCCTGACCGATTTCATTCGCCAGCTGCTCGCCGCGGTGTGGCGCCGGCCGGCCGGCCGGGTCGGCCTGAGCACACTGGGCATCGTTCTCATCGCGGCGCTGGCCGCGCCCCCCTTTCTACCCGACCCGGCCGCTCAACCGGACATCGTCGAGCAGGCGAGCCTGCCGCCCGGTGCAGGCCATCCGTTTGGCACGGACCAGCTGAGCCGGGACATCCTCGCCCGAGTCGCGTGGGGAGGGCGGATCTCGCTCGCGGTGGCCGGGCTCGCGGTGGTGTTGTCGGCGACGATCGGCGCGGGCGTGGGCCTGGTGGCGGGGTATCTGGGCGGGTTGGTTGATACGGCGCTCATGCGGCTGGTGGATGCAGCGCTCGCCATACCGCGCCTCTTCATTCTGCTGCTGCTGCTCGTGGTGTGGGAGCGCATTCCGTTGCCCGCGCTCATCCTGATCCTGGGGACGACCGGCTGGTTCGGAACCAGCCGGCTGGTCCGCGGCGAGGTCCTGCGACTGCGACACGAGCCGTTCGTCACCGGCGCCGAAGCCCTCGGCGCGCGGCGCACGCGGGTTATGTTTCGCCATCTCTTCCCCAACACACTGGGACCGTTGCTCGTCGCCGCGACGCTGGGTGTGGGAGAGGTGATTCTCCTCGAAGCCGGGCTCTCTTTTCTCGGGCTCGGTATCCAGCCTCCGACGCCCTCGTGGGGCGGCATGATTCTCGACGCGAAGCCGGTGCTCATCACGGCGCCCTGGACCGGCCTGTTCCCCGGGCTTGCGATCGTCGTCACCGTGCTCGCCGTGAATCTGGTGGGCGACGCGCTGGCCGGGGCCGTCAATCCGAGAGAGTCATGAGCCGAGTGCTCGAGGTCGAGAACCTGCGGGTGACGTTTCCCGGTGTGAACGGCAGCCGCTTCGCCGCCGTCGACGGCGTAAGCTTCGCGCTGAGCCGGGGCGAGACGCTGGCGCTGGTCGGGGAATCCGGCTGCGGCAAGAGCCTCACCAGCCTGAGTCTGCTGCGTCTGGTGCCGGAGCCGGGCCGGATCGAGCCGGAGAGCCGGATTCGCCTGGGCGAGACCGACGTGCTCTCGCTCCGCGGCGAGGCGCTGCGGGACATCCGCGGCCGCCGCATCGGCATGATCTTCCAGGACCCGATGACCAGCCTCGACCCCGTCTTCCGGGTCGGCGACCAGATCGCGGAAGGCATTCGCGCCCACTTCCCCGTGTCGAAACGGGAGGCTCGCGATCGCTCCGTGGCGCTCCTGCGCGAGGTGGGCATTCCCGATCCGGTCGCGCGGGCGCAGTCCTATCCGCACCAGCTGAGCGGCGGCATGCGGCAGCGCGTCATGATCGCGATCGCGCTGGCGGCGGAGCCGGAGATCCTCATCGCGGACGAGCCCACCACGGCGCTGGACGTGACGGTCCAGGCCCAGATCCTCGAGGTGCTCGACCAGCTGCGCAGTCAGCGGGGGATGGCGGTCCTCCTCATTACCCACGACCTGGGCATCGTCGCGGGGCGGGCCGACCGGGTGGCCGTGATGTACGCCGGCGAGATCGTCGAGGAGGCGCCGACCGCACGGCTTTTCGCCCAGCCGTCACACCCCTACACCCAGGGGCTCTTCGCCTCGATCCCGCGGCTCTCGGGGCCGATCGAGCGGCTCAATCCCATTCCCGGAACCGTGCCGCCGGCCGCGGCATGGCCGTCGGGCTGCCGGTTCCGACCCCGCTGCCCCTATGCGTTCGAGCCCTGCGTCCGCGATCCAGCGTTGCTCCCGGCCGGGCCCGACCATCGGGCGCGGTGCTGGCTGATCGAGAGTGAGAAGTGAAACGTGAGTGGTCAGCGCCTCGGCAGTTCTAACAGCTGAACCACGGAAGCACGAAAGCCTCGGAAGCCTCGGAAGCCTGGTCAAGCGAGCGAAGCTCCACGTCCTCACCCACAAAGCAATAGTGGTTGTGACGAGGGAGCTCTGCTTGACAGCGGAGCCTTCCGTGATTCCGTGGTAAGAAGTAAGAGGTGAGAGGGGGATGATGACCGGGCTGTCGAACGGTAGTCCACTGCTGCGGGTCGCCGATTTGGTGAAACACTACGAGAGCGGGGGCTTGTTCGCGCGCCCCGGTCCGCCGGTACGCGCGGTGGATGGCGTGTCGTTCGAGATCGCCCGGGGGGAGACGCTCGGCCTGGTCGGCGAGTCGGGCTGCGGCAAGTCCACGGTCGGCCGGACGATCCTGCGGTTGCAGGAGCCGACCTCGGGCAGCGCGACGTTCGACGGCGCTGACCTGTTCGCGCTGGGACGGGTCGAGCTGCGGCAGCTGCGGCGCCGGATGCAGATCGTGTTTCAGGATCCCTACGGCTCGCTCAATCCCCGGATGCGGATCGGCGACGCGGTCGCCGAAGGCATCGAGATCCACCGCCTGGCCCCCCGCCTCGAGATTCCCCGGCGGGTCGCCGCACTGCTGGAAGAGGTCGGGCTCGACCCCGGCTATGCCCGCCGCTACCCCCACGAATTCTCCGGCGGGCAGCGGCAGCGGATCGGCATCGCGCGCGCGCTCGCCGTCGAGCCGGCTTTCGTCGTGTGCGACGAGCCGGTCTCGGCGCTCGACGTTTCGGTGCAGGCCCAGGTTCTCAACCTGCTGGTGGACCTGCAGCGCCACCGCGGACTCTCGTATCTGTTCATTGCGCACGACCTCGCGGTCGTGCGCCAGGTGGCGCATCGGGTGGCGGTGATGTACTTGGGGAGGATCGTGGAGACCGGGCCGACGGAAGCGCTGCTGGGCAACCCACGGCACCCCTACACCGTCGCGCTGCTGTCGGCCGCGCCGGAGCCGGACCCGGCGGGCCAGAAGCGGCGCATTGTGCTGCCGGGCGACCCACCCAGTCCAGCCGCCCCACCGCCGGGCTGCCCCTTTCACCCCCGCTGCTTTCACCCGGGCAAGAGCGAACGCTGCCGAACCGAGCGGCCGCTACTCAGGCCGATTGGTGGCACTCAGGCCGCCTGTCACTACGCAGAGACGACTCCGCGACCGCCGGTCGCAGCGGTTCCGTCAGTCGCCGGCTGACCGCTCGACCAGCAACAAGGCCAGAGGCTCTCCGTCGCACTCCAGCCGAGCTTCAGCCCGCACCGGCCCATCCAGCTGCTGCGCCTCTGCGTCGCATGCGGCGCGGACCAGAGGTGGGCTGACGTGGCAGGGCTGGGGCAGCACTGCCGCAAGCCCCGCGGCCATCAGGAAGGCGAGCTCGCTGACCGCGCCCTGGATCTGGTGCACCCGCGCCAGTTGCGGCGGCACCGAATACATCACGCCGGCCACGCGTCGCGCGAGCCCCACGCCGCAGCGAACTACGGCATCCCCGCACCAGGCCCCGCTGATGCCGACTCTCCCTCCAGCGTACCGATGCCGTCGACCGGCGCGCCGACGGGACTTATACGCCGGAGCGGAAGGCCGATGCGGGCCCGCAGGATGGCGCCGGCAGCGTGCTCGACGTCCTCCCCGAGATCGGTGATCATTTAGCCGGACCCGTCAGCCGGTAGGATATCGCTTTCCCGATCGGGACCCGCTGGTACGCGCCGTCGAGGTTGAGCGTGGTCTCG
>DASQPE010000363.1:0-18756 GCA_035644115.1 Gemmatimonadales bacterium | reverse complement strand
TGAGCTGTTTCTGCTGTTCAACCAGTTCCTCGAGAGCGGCCGACAGATGGTTTTCACCACGGCCGTGCCGCTGCCCCAGCTGGCAGGTGTAGAGCCCCGCCTGCTGACCCGCCTCGAGGGCGGCCTGGTGGTGGACCTGCCGGCTCCCGATCACGAGATCCGCCAGCGAGTGGCCGAGCAGCTTCTGAGCGAGAAGCTCAAGCAGCCGGATCCCGAGCTCGCGGCCTATCTGGCCGGCCGCCCCGCCGATTCGGTGCGTGCGGTGCATGGCCTGATCCAGCGGGTGCTGAGCGCGGCCGAGGCCCAGCAGGTCACGCCCACGGTGGCATTTGCGCGCTCGGCGCTCGAAGTCACTCCGACCCGGCCCCCTCGACGGCCCGCGCACCGCTCCTCCGGGCTGGTCGCGCCGGGCGTGGGCGGCGTGAAGAGTCGCGAGAAGATGGTCTGGGACTGGCCCGACATCGGCGACCGCCTGATCGAGGAGTGGCGCTGATGGCGATCAAGGGCAGCCTGAAGGAGGCGAGTCTTCCGGACGTGATCCAGCTCCTGTTTCTCGGGCGCCGGACCGGGTGTCTGGCGCTGGCCGATCGGCAGAGCTTCGGCACGGTCTACTTCGACGAGGGGCAGGTCGCGTACGCCTCGATCGTGAACCGGCGGGATCGGCTGGGCGACCTCCTGCTGCGCAGTCAGCGGATCACGCAGGAGCAGCTCCAGGCCGCGGTCGACGCCCAGGCCGGCGCGCGCGAGCGGAAGCTGGGCGAGATCCTGGTCGAGCAGGGCGCGCTCGCGCGGAAAGAGCTGGAGGACTACGTCCGGCTGCAGATCGAAGAGGCGGTGTACTACCTGTTCACCTGGTCACAGGGCACGTTCAACTTCGAGGCCGGCGTCCGCCCCGAGCGGGAGGACATCCTGGTCTGCCTCAACCCGGAATATCTGCTGCTGGAGGGAGCCCGGCGGGTTGACGAGTGGAGCCTGATTCAGAAGAAGATCCCCACCTTCGATCTCATCTTCGCGGTGGACCCGGCCCACGTGGGCCAGTCCGACGTCACGCTCTCGGCCGGGCAGCGCGCGATCCTCCCGCTGCTCGACGGTACCCGCGACGTGCAACAGGTGGTGGAGGAATCGGGGCTGGTCGAGTTCGACGTGGGGCAGGCCCTCTACGGCTTGATTCAGGCGGGATTCGCTCACCGGGTGGGCACGTCCGCCGCCGCGCAGGCGCCTCGGGTCAACGAGAGCCGGATCGAAGAGCACCGCAATCTCGGCATCGCGTTCTACAAGGCGGCCATGTTCGACGAGGCTCTGCGCGAATTCCGCCGGGTGGCCGAGCTCCGCCCGTCCGAGGGCAGCGCGCCGTTCTATCTCGGGCTCATCGCGCTCCGACAGGGTCGCTGGGCCGAAGCGGTCGAGTCCCTGCGCACCGCCTCCGAGAAGGGCGGACCCCGGCCGGCGACCCTGCACGATCTCGGGCTCGCGCTGGAGCAGCGGGGCCAGCACGACGACGCGGAAAAGACCTTCGGCGAAGCGGCCGGCCGAGCCCGAGACGACGCCCGCATCATGCTGGGTTGGGCGGTCGTCGCGCTCAAGCGGAACGAGCATGGGGTCGCGCTTGGTCGTCTGGCGCGGGCGAAGGAGCTGCTGGGCGAGAAGCCGGTGCCGCCGGTCTGGTATTGGGCCGCGGCGCTGGCCCACGCAGGAGCGGAGGAGTCGGAACAGGGCCTCGCGGCCGCCCGCGCGGGTGTCGCCGCCTTCCCCGAGCACGCGGTGCTACGCAATAACCTGGCGGTGCTGCTGGAGGCGGCGGGCGACCTCGCGGGCGCGGAAGCCGAGCTGCGGGCGGCGCTGGCCGAGGACCCATCGCTGCCCCAGATCTTCAAGAACCTGGCCGACCTCTGCTACCGCAGCGGCCGCTACGACGAGGCTTTCGACGCCTACGAGCGGGCCGCAAAGCTGCAGCCCGATCTGGGCGACGACCTCTACTTCAAGCTGGGGAATCTCGCGTACAAGCGGCGCGACCCGGCCCGCGCGCGGGCCAGCTGGCAGCGGGCGACCGAGCTCAACCCGGGTCATCAACTGGCGCGGGCCAATCTCGACATGCTCGAGCGCGCTTCGTGACCAGCGCCGCCGACGATCTCGCGTTTCAGGCGCTCGCCCGGCGAATCGCGGAGGGCGGCGGCCTTTCCATAGAAGCCTACAAGGCCAAGTGCATCCGCCGGCGGATCGCGGTTCGGATGCGGGCCTGCGGAGTTCACACCTACGCGGACTATCAGAGCCTGCTCGACCGCACTCCGACCGAGTACGAGCACCTGCGTGACGCGCTCACGATCAACGTCACCCGGTTCTTCCGCAACGTGGAGACCTGGGAGCGCCTCGCTGCGGGGTTCCTGCCCCCGCTGTGGGAGCCGCCCACCGGTGCGCTTCGGATCTGGAGCGCCGGTTGCTCCTCGGGTGAAGAGGCCTACAGTCTCGCCATCCTCGCCGCCGAGCTCGCCGCGGCGCGGGGCCATCCGGAAGCGCTCGACCAGGTCCAGGTGGATGCCACCGACGTCGATCGCGACAGCCTGCGGCGAGCGGAGGCGGCACGATACCGCAGCGAAGCGCTCATGGAGACGCCGGCTGCGCTGCGGGCCCGTTACTTCGAGCCGGTCGGCGAGGAATACCAGGTGGTCGACCGAATCCGGCGGCGGGTGAGGGTGCGGGCGCTCGACCTGAGCCGCGAGAGACCGCCGGTCCGGGCCTACGATCTGATCGTCTGCCGCAATGTGGTCATCTACTTCGACCGGCCGATGCAGGAGCGGCTGTTCCGCTCGTTCGTGCAGGCGCTTCGCCCCGGCGGCCTCCTCGTGCTCGGCAAGGTCGAGACGTTGTTCGGCGCGGCGCGCGAGCAGCTCACCCTGCTGGATGCGCGCGAGCGCATCTACCGGCGGCCCGCATGAGCGACAGGAACGGTCGGGAGCTGATCGTGCGGGTGGCCGACCTCAAGGTGGGGGGCCAGGAGGACGTCCTGCTCACCATCGGGCTGGGCAGCTGCGTGGCGATCATCCTGCACGACGCCGCGGTCCGGGTGGGCGGGCTGGCCCACGTGCTGCTGCCGTCGCCGGCGCTCTCCCGCCGGCAGGTAAATCCGGCGAAG
The DNA here is from genome assembly GCA_035644115.1 of Gemmatimonadales bacterium. Classification (GTDB taxonomy): domain Bacteria; phylum Gemmatimonadota; class Gemmatimonadetes; order Gemmatimonadales; family GWC2-71-9; genus DASQPE01. Next base: position 15,626 of record DASQPE010000363.1, on the reverse strand, counting down.
AGCGCCCAGACGGCGGTGCCCCTCCTGCTGGAGCAGATGGCGCGGCTGGGCGCGAGCCCCCGGCGGATCACGGCCCGCATCGCGGGCGGCGCGAGCATGTTCGCGACGCTCACCGCTCCCGGCACGGTGAACATGGGGGAGCGCAACGTAGTATCGACCCGGAACGCGCTCAGGACCCACGGCATCCCCTTGGTGGCCCAGGATGTCGGAGCGGATTACGGCCGGACCGTCCGGTTCTGCATCGCGACCGGGCAGGTGGAGATCTCATCGGTGGCTCATGGCAACCGCAGCCTCTGATCGCGGCGGGACCCAGCCCACGGTGCTCGTGGTGGACGACAGTCCGTTCTTCCGCCGGCTCATCACCGACGTGGTGAAGAGCACCGGGGAGTTTCGGGTGGTCGCCACCGCGCGCAACGGCATGGACGCGATCCGCAAGGTGCACGCGCGGCTCCCCGACCTGGTGCTGATGGATCTGGAGATGCCCGAGCTCGACGGCCTGGGCACGATCGGATATCTGATGTCGGAGTCGCCCCGGCCCATCGTCGTGGTGAGCGCCTACGCGGGCCCGGGCACCGCCGCGGCGATACGCGCGCTCGAGCTGGGCGCGGTGGATCTCGTCGCCAAAGAGGAAGACCGCAGCGCCGCCGCGCTCGAGCGGTTCGGCGAGCGGGTGCTCGCGGCCCTGCGGGCGGCCCGGGCCGCGGACATCCACCGCCTGCCGGTCCTGGCCCGCCCGGCCCATCACGAGCCGGCGGCACCGTCGCTCGCGCTACCCGGCCGCGCCCGCTTCTGTGTGGCGATCGCGGCGTCGACCGGCGGGCCGCGGGCCCTCGCGGATCTGGTGCCCGGGCTCGAGCGGGGACACGACGCGGCAGTCGTCATCGCTCAGCACATGCCGCCCAAGTTCACTCGGAGCCTGGCCGAGCGGCTCGCCGGGCAGAGCCAGGTCGCAGTGGTCGAGGCGGAGCACGGTACGCCGCTCCTGGTGGACACGGCCTATGTCGCCCCCGGCGACTGGCACATGCGGGTTGCGCTCGGTCCCGACGGGCCTCGGCTGGAGCTCGGACGCGAGGCGCCGGTCTGGGGTGTCCGCCCGGCGGCGGATCCGCTGTTTCGTTCGGTGGCCGCGCTTTTCGGTCCCCAGGCCATCGGGATCGTCCTCACCGGATTGGGGCGGGACGGGGCCGACGGGCTCCGCGCGATTCACGATGCGGGCGGCATTGGAATCGCGCAGGACCGGGACAGTTCCACCATCTATGGAATGCCCAATGCCGCGGCGCAGGCCGGCGGAGCGGATCACGTGCTGCCGGTGTCCCGCATCGCCGAGCGGGTCAATCGGGAGCTCGGGCAGATGGCAAAGCGATGAGCACGGGTGCCGCCGTGCTGCTGGTCCTCGCCGGGCGCCGCCGGGTCGCGCTCGCGCTCGACCACCTGGTCGAGATCGTCGATCCCGGCACGCCGATCGCCGTGCCGGCCCGGCTCCCCGCGCTCCGCGGCCTGACCTGCATTCGCGGCAAGCTCGTGCCGCTGGTGCATCTGGGCGCCTTGCTCGACGGCACGGCCTGCCCCGAAGCCGTGGGCGACGTCGGCGTCGTCATTGCGGTGGGCAATCGACGGATCTGCCTCGAGGTGGAGGCCGTGGAGGAAGTGCTCCGCGAGCCCGCGTTGCCGGTTCCTCCCGGGGTGGAACCGCTGCCCTGGGCCCTTGGCGTCACCCGCGGGCCAGACGGGCTCATCCCGGTTCTGGACCTCCCGGCCCTGGGCGGCCGGCTCGCAGACGGAGGTAGCTGAAGCGTGGCCACCGAAGACGAGATTCAAGTCGTGGCATTCCGCGTGGGCCCCCACGAGTTCGCGCTCGATATCCTGCAAGTCGAGCGGATCCTCCGGTACCAGCGCCCCTCGCCCTTGCCCAAGGCGCCGGCCTTCCTCGAGGGCGTGGTGCGCTACGAAGGAGTGGCCGTGCCGGTGGTGGATCTCCGGAAGCGGCTCGAGCTGCCCGATCCGCAGCGGGAGGAGACCCGCCTCATGGTGCTGGCCCTCGAAGATCAGCGGATCGCCGTCGTGGTCGACGAGGTGCGGGAGGTGATGCGGGTGGACAGCACCACGATCACCCCCCCGCCACCGGTCGTCCGGGGCCTCGCGGCGCCCTACATCGCCGGCATCATCGCCCGGGGCGACCGGACCATCGTATTGCTCCACGCGCTCAAGCTGCTGACCTCCACCGAGCGGCTGGCGCTGGTTCAAGCGGGAGCGTCGGCATGAGCGACACCTGGGTGGCCGGCCTGCGGGGCCAGTACCGGGAGATCGAGCAGCGGATCGAGACGATCAGCGGCGAGGGCGATCGTGAGGCGGTGAAGCGGGAGATCATCGGACTCTTCAAGCGGGTCGATGGTGCGCTGGGGGAGCTGGCTCAGCTCAAGGAGGACATCCGCACGCTGGTGGACCGCTACAAGCAGGCGAGCGCGGCCGTCGATGCGCCCCAGGTTCCCCAATTCACCGGCGCCCGGCCGGCGGTCCAGGCCGACCACCTGAACGCCTCGACCTACATCGAGAAGGGATGGAGCCTGATCTCGCTGGGCGACTACGCCGGCGCAATCCAGGCGCTGGAGAACGCGCTGGCCCGCTCACCGGGCGCGACCCAGGCACTTTCGCTGCTGGGGTGGGCTCAGATGCTGAGCGAGCAGTACGACGAGGCGCTGGGGACCTTCTCCAAGGTCCTCATGAAGGAGCCGGCCAACGCGCTGGCCCGGATCAACGTGGGCTACATCTGCCTCAAGAAGCGGATCTTCGGCGAGGCCATCGAGCATCTCTCCCGGGCGATCCGGCTCGACAACGACCGCAAGGCGACGCTCTACGCCCACTACTATCTGGGACTGGTATATCTCGAGCGGGAGATGTACGAGGACGCCCAGACGTTCCTTCAAAAGACGCTCGTCCTTGGGCCCAATCTGGTCGAGGCCTGGTTCGAGCTCGGCCGGGCGCGCTGGTTCGGCGGCGACCAGGACGGGGCCAGGCAGGCGTGGACCGACGGCATCAAGGCCAACAAGTTCAATCCCTGGGCCAAGCGGTGTAAGGAGATGCTCGACCTCGCAGCGAGCGGCGGGGACATCCAACGCCAGCCCGTTGGGGGATAGTTGGTCTGATAGGCATTCACCGCAGAGGCACAGAGGCTTTTTCATCACGGAAGCACGGTTTTCACCACGGAAGCACGGAAAGCACGGACAGTACGTCGCGCACTCGAAGCCCCGCTGCTTCACCCATAAATGTTCTTGGTGGGTGCGCGATCGGGTATTCGTGTGACCAATGCTGCTTCCGTGCTTTCCGTGTTTCCGTGGTGAAAAACCCCCTGCGTCCTCTGCGCTGAACCAACATGACCGCCGGCGTCCTGCTCCTTTGCCTGCTCGTTCAAGGCCCCCGCGCCGTTCGAGTCGGGCCGGTAACGGCGGTTGCCTGGCCCGCCCAGATGGCGCTGGCCGAGGCGCTTGCCCGGGAAGCCGCCCAGCCGGCCGAGTGGCCCGGGCTTGGGCGGCTCGCGCCCGATACGCTCAGCCTCATCGTCGTGCCCGACCGGGCCCGGCTCGATTCCCTTGCCCATGGGCAAGCTCCCGCGTGGGGCGCCGCGCTCGCGTTCCCCGAATCCCGCACCATTCTCCTGCGCGCCGACGCGGGCGATCTCCGCCGCACCCTCCGCCACGAGCTCGGCCATCTGGTCCTGCACCAGCGGGTCCGGGTCCGGGTTCCTCTCTGGTTCGATGAGGGCTACGCGGCCCTCGCGGCGGGGGAGTGGGAGCGGCTCGGCGGGCTCGAGCTCAATCTGGCGGTCGCCCGCGGCGCGGTGCCTGATTTCGCCGAGCTGGATGGTGCGCTGCGCGGTTCCGCGGGCGCCGCCGACGCGGCTTACGGGCTCGCGATGTCGGCCGTGCTCGAGCTGGCTCGCCGGAACCCCAGCGGGCGACTCGATCCGCTGCTCGCCGACCTGGTCGAGGGCCGGGACTTCGACGGCGCGGTGCTGGCCACTACGGGACTGTCCCCGACCCGCTTCGAGGACGGGTGGCGCCGGTCCGTCCGCACCCGATACACCCTGGTGACCTGGTTCGGGGCCGGCGGGCTCTGGGCCCTGGCGGCCGCCGCGGCGGTCGTGCTGGTCTGGTGGCGACGGCGGGCGGATCGAGGTCGGCGGGCCGCCCTCGACGTCGGTTGGGAGGTGCCCGAGGAGCCGCCCGATCCGCCACCTGCAGCTTGACCACATCCACTGGCGGTGATAGCCTCCACGTCTATGTCCAACCCCGGCACCCGGGAGCCCGCCCGGCGTACGGCCTTCGGACGACGGAACATCGTCCTCCTCGGCGTGGCGCTGCTCACGGTGATCGCCGGGTATGGTGTACTTCAGGCCGGCAGCCCAGCCGTCGCGGCCGTCCTGCTCGTACTCGGCTACTGCGTGCTCTTCCCCGTTGGTATTGCGTCATAGCGTTCAGCCACGGCCCGGCACATTAGCTGCATCGCTCGCCGGCTACCGGCGGGCACGTCACGCGACCGGGCGAATAGCTCAGCTGGTTCAGAGCGCCTGCCTTACACGCAGGAAGTCGGGGGTTCGAATCCCTCTTCGCCCATCGTGCCCAGCGCCGCTGGCGCGGGCGATCGCTGTTCGGTGGACCTGATTCCCTTCGGAGGTTGTGCATGTCGCTGGCTCGTCTAGCAGTCGTCACCGCGCTCGGCGCCGCACTGGCGGCCCCGGCTGGAGCCCAGGTCCCGCGGCGGCCCCGGGAGCAGCAGGTCGCGGCGCTGCCCCGCTTGATGGTCGCCAACCCGTACGTCACCGCCAGCGCCGACTCCGCCGCCGCCGTTCAGGCGGGAGCCGGGATGCGGGAGCGGATGACGAAGCTGACGGATGGCGACTACAACGTGCTCACGCAAGACCAGATGAACGAGGCGTTGAGGCAGTACGGCTATCCGGCTAACGCGATCCTGAGCCCCTCGCTCGCCTCCACCCTCGCCAAGAGCGTGCAGGCGCGGGTGCTGGTATCGTCGTCGATGACCAAGCCGAGTGGCTCCCAGTATTCGGTCCAGGCGCGTCTCGCGGGCGTGAATGACGAGGCCGGCAGCGTGGTAGTGGTCCAACAAGGTTCGGCGGGGCTTAACGACTTCGGGGGCCGAGTCGTCGAACAGCTGCAGCCCGCTATCAAGTCGCTGCCCGACGCCAAGGCCTGCATCGACCAACGCTCGGCCAAGCCGGACAAGGCTGCCGACGCGGCGGCGAAGGCGCTCAAGCAATACCCCGGCAACGGGCTCGCCGAGTACTGCCTGGGGCAGATCGCCCTGGCCAAGAAGGATTCCAAGGAGGCCATCAAGCATTTCCAGGCCGCCACCAAGAGTGACCCGGTGAGCATCAACGCGTGGGGCAACCTGGCCGAGCTGTATCAGGCGCAGAGTGACACGGCCAACGTGCTCATGGTCTATCGCGAGATGCTCAAGGTCGCGCCGACCAACCAGAAGCTGCGGGAGCAGGCGTTCAAGTACTTCCTCAATGCCAACAAGCCCGATATCGCGAAGGAGATCGCGGACTCGGGCATCAAGAACGATCCCTACAACGCCGACTTCTACGACCTGAAGAGCAACGCCTGTCTGTTCCTGAGCGACTTCAAGTGCGCGGTCGACGCACTGGAGCAGGACTACGCGGTCGACTCGACCAAGGCCGACACGCTCTTCTTCACCAAGATCACGGTGGCGGCGCAGCAGCAACCGGACACGGTGCGGCTGATCAAATGGGCCCGGCTCGCCAACAAGAAGTTCCCCGACAACGTCACCCTGCTGCAGTCACTCGCCAAAGCGTACAGCCTCTCCGGGCAGTTGGACAGCGCCATGGCGGTGACCCAGCGCTTGGTGACGGCCAACCCCGGCGACGTGACCCCGGCCCTCGAGCTGGCGCAGACCCTGATCAACAACAAGCGCCCCAAGGACGCGGTCCCGCTGGTGCAGCTGGCGGCCCAGAAGGGCGATTCCCAGGCCAAGGAGAATGCCGCCGCGCTGCTCTATCAGGCCGCCGCTCCGCTGCTGCAGGAGCCGACCCAGGACTACGCGGGGGCCGCCGATCTGCTTCGCTCGGCGGTGACCACCGCCAATCCGCAAGGCAAGGTCTATCCGGCGGCCAACTATCTCCTGGGGCTCTCGACGCTGCTGCAGGTTCCCCAAGTCGATCCCAAGGCCGAGAAGGGCAAGTCCTGCGACCTGGCCAGGCAGGAGAGCGGACTCTTGGATGAAGCAGAGAAGGCGTTCACCGCCGGGCAGAGCGCCAACCCCGAGGTCGCGACCCGCAATCTCGGCATCATCGCCAAGTACAAGCCGCGGGCGGCGTCGATGATCAAGGCGTACTGCAAAGGCAAGTAGGGACTTCCTCGGTGACGGCGGGGTGCCTATATTCTCCCCGCCGTCGGAGGGGCTGTAGCTCAGCTTGGTTAGAGTGCCGCACTGTCACTGCGGAGGTCGCGGGTTCGAGCCCCGTCAGCCCCGCTCGACCCGCTCGTCACCCTGTCCGCTCCGGACGGGGTGCTTTTTTTCCAGCCGCGAGCGTGGCTGAGGGCTCACCCTCCAATGGCCACCTATCACACACCTGTCCTTCTCAGCCCGATCCTCGCCGCTATTGGCCAACCCTCGCGGGCGGTGGACGCCACGCTGGGGGACGGGGGTCATGCCGGGGCGCTGCGCGCGGCCGGGGCGGAAGTGCTCGGGATCGACCGGGACCCGGACGCGATTGCGGTCGCTCGGGGCCGGCTGGGCGATACCGGGATCCGATACCTCAACGCATCCTACGGGTCCGACGCGGCGCTTGATGCGATCGGGGCATTCCAGCCTGACGTCGTCCTGCTGGATCTGGGCGTCTCGTCCCGCCAGCTCGACGAGGACGAACGCGGCTTCAGCTTCCGGACCGGCGCGCCGCTCGACATGCGGATGGGCGGCGCCGGTGCGACTGCGGCCGACTTCCTGAACCGGGCCGAGGAGAGCACCCTGGCCCGGATCGTCGCCGACTGGGCGGACGAGCCGCGCGCGCGCCGGCTGGCCCGGGAGATCGTGAGGCGGCGGGCCCGGCACCGGTTCGCTCTCAGCGACGATCTGGTCAATGCGATCCGCGCGGTGCTTGGGCCCCGGTCCGGGCCCGGCGATTTCGCCCGGATCTTCCAGGCCGTGCGCATCGCGGTCAACGACGAGCTGGGCGAGCTGGAGAGCGCACTGCCGGCGTTCAGGGATGCCCTGGTGCCGGGCGGCCGCCTGGCCGTGATCAGCTATCATTCGGGCGAGGACCGGACGGTGAAGCAGGCGTTCCAGGCCTGGAGCAAGCGCTGCGTATGCCCGCCGCGGCAGCCGGTGTGCACCTGTCGGGGTCGCGCGCTAGGGCGGGCCGAGCCGCGGAAGCCGATCCTGCCGGAGCCCGCGGAAATCGCCGACAACCCCCGCGCGCGGAGCGCCAAGCTGCGCATCTTCCGAGTGGGCGATGAGGGTTAAGGGCCGCCACTGGCTGCTGCTCTGGCTGCTCCTGTTCCTGCTCGTCGCGGCCGCGGTGGTGGCGCGGCAGACTGCGGCGTTCAAGGTGGCGCGCCGACTGCGCGAATTGCGGGAGCAGCGCGCGGCGCTCGACGCCCGTCGGGGCGATCTCGAGCGCCGGATTCGCGAGGCTTCCGGCCGACAGGTCCTGGTGCCGCGGGCCGTGAACGACCTCGGCCTCCACCTCCCGACCGACGACGAATTCATCCTCTTCACCGTGCCCGGTGGGCCGGCCAATCCCAAGCCCTGATGGCCAAGCCGGAAGCCCGCATCGTCGCGATGCAAGTTTGCCTGGCCGCCGGTATCGCGGCGATCGTGCTCCGCGCCGGTCAGCTCCAGATCTTCGAGGGCCCCCGCTGGTCCCGCGAGGCGGAAGCGCAGCGGACCGAGCGAGCCGTGCTTCCTGCCCGCCGCGGGACTCTGTACGATCGGAACGGGGTTCCGCTGGCGATCACGCAGGAGTTCTATCACGTCGGCGTCGCGCCGAACGAGCTGGCCGACCGGCGCGGCGCCGTGCGCCTCCTCAGCAACCAGCTGGGCCTGCCGGCCGGCGAGGTCGAGCGCGATCTCGGGCGGAAGAAGTGGGCCTATTGGCATGGCCCGTTCACCGCCAGCCAGATCCAGTCGCTCCGGGGAGTCAGCGGGATCCATCTGGACGGCGACTTCCTCCGCTTCTATCCCGCGCGCGATCTGGCGCGGCCGATCATCGGCGGCCTGTCCTCGGAGAAGCCGGTCGGCGCTTCCGGTCTCGAGCTCGCGCTGGACTCGGTGCTCACCGGCGTGCCCGGAGAGGCGGTGCTGCTCAAGGACCGCGCCGGCCGGCGGTACGACTCGCCCTCCCGACTGGTGCGCGATCCCGTCGCGGGGCACGACGTCTGGCTCACGTTGGACGCGGAACTGCAGGAGATCGCCGAGCGGGGGCTGGAGGACGCCCTGGGGGAGATGCGAGCCGAGGGCGGCGACGTGGTCTTCCTCGACCCGGCGACGGGGGAGCTGCTGGCGCTCGCGTCGCGTCGTACCGGCGGCGCGGCCGCGGCGTCTACCATCACCGATCCCTTCGAGCCGGGCTCGACCGCCAAGCTCTTCACGGCGGCCGCGCTCCTCGCCTACAACCGGGTGGACAGCACGGCGGCCGTGAGCGCCGAGAACGGCGAGTGGCTGATGCCGGTGAACCAGCGGGGCAAGACCCGCCGCATCACCGACGCGCACAAGGTGGCGGGCAAGCTCACGTTGGCGCAGGCCATTCAGGTCTCCAGCAACATCGCGATGTCGAAGTTCGCCCAGCTGCTCGCGCCGGAAGAACAGTTCGGCGTGCTGCGCGATTTCGGGTTCGGCAGCCCCACCGGCGTGGAGTTTCCTTCGGAATCACGCGGCCGGCTCGCCCGGCCCGATCAATGGCAGCCGATGTACACCCGCGCGAGCGTGGCGATGGGATACGAGTTCGGGGTCACACCGGTGCAGCTGGCCGCGGCCTATGGGGCGATCGCCAACGACGGCGTCCTGCTGGCGCCGTGCCTGGTGCGGGAGGTCCGCCGGCAGGACGGCACCCGACTCTACCGGCACCAGGCGGAGCCGGTGAGACGGGCGATCAGCCCTGAGATCGCGGCTCGACTCCGGACCTTCCTCGCCGGCGTGGTGGGCGAAGGCGGGACCGGTGAGCGAGCGCAGCTCGCCAACTACGCCCTGCTGGGCAAAACCGGCACGGCGGTGCGGTTCGAGCGCGGACGCTACGTCCACGGCGAGTACACGGCCTCCTTCGCCGCGCTGTTTCCGGCGGATCACCCCCAGCTGGTGGTGATCGTGAAGATCGACAATCCGAAGGGCAGCTACTATGGCGGGCTCACCGCCGCCCCGATGACCAAGAGCATGCTGCAGCAGGCGCTCGCCTCGCACCGGGTTGCCATCGATCGCTCGCGCCTGGCGCCGTCGGAGGCCGCGGACTCGGCGACCGGAGGTGGCGTCGCCCCGACACCCGGCGCCCTCCCGATCGTGGTATCCTGGCCGCTCGCCTCGGCCGACTCGGCTGCGCACGCGCTGCCGGTGCCGGATGTCCGGGGTGCGACGGTTCGCCAGGCCGCGCTCCTGCTTCACCGGGAGGGATTCCGGGTCGATCTCCGCGGCACCGGTGAGGTGGTGCGAACCGCGCCGGCAGCGGGCGACGAGGCGGCGGTCGGCTCGACGGTCACCGTCTGGGCGGGGACTCCGCCGTGAGCCTGGGCTGGCGGCAACTCCTCGACGAGCTGCGCCGGGCCGGCCTGCTGGTCTCGGCGACCGACGGATCCCCGGCGATCTCCGCTCTCACCAGCGACAGCCGCGCGGTCGTCCCCGGAGCGATCTACGTGGCGGTGCGTGGGTCCCAGGCGGACGGCCACCGGTTCGTGGCTGACGCGGTGCGGCGAGGCGCCGTGGCGGTGGTCGCGGAGTCGGAAGTCGAGGACGCTCCGGTGCCGCAGGCCATCGTACGGGACGGACGCCGCGCCGCGCTCGCGCTCGGCGCCGCGTGGTTCGACCACCCCGCCCGCAAGCTCCGGATCGTCGGCGTCACCGGCACCAACGGAAAGACCACCACGACCGCGTTGCTTCGGCATCTGCTGAATGGGCGCGGCACGGCGGGCAGCATCGGAACGATTGGTGCGCTCGATGGCTCGGGTGCGAGCGTCACGTCTACCGCCGGCTCCCTCACAACCCCGGGTCCCATCGACCTGCAGGCAACGCTCGCGGCGCTGGCCGCGCGGGACGTTACCGACATCGCCATGGAGGCGTCGTCGCACAGTCTCGACCAGGGTCGGCTCGACGGCCTCACTCTGGCGGCCGGTGTGTTCACCAACGTGACCCGGGATCACCTCGACTATCACGGCACGATGGAGGCATACCTCGCCGCCAAGCTCAAGCTGAGCACGCTGCTCGGCACGACCGGTGTCGAGGTGGTCAATCTGGACGATGACGCCTGGGCCGCACTGGCGGGCGGCGGGCGGCGGGTCACTTTCGGGGTGGATCCCGCCGCGGACCTGCGGGCGACCGATCTCACGCTCGATGCCGGAGGCAGCCGGTTCATCCTCGCCGGTCGGTTCGGGACCGCGGGGGTCATGCTGCCGTTGCTGGGCGACTTCAACGTGTCGAACGCGCTCGCCGCATCCGCGTGCGCGCTGGCTTTGGGTGAGCCGTTCCCGGAAGTCGTGGCGCGCCTCAGCCGCGCGCCACAGGTGCCCGGCAGGATGGAGAAGGTGAGTGATCGACCGTGCGTGGTGCTCAGAGACTACGCCCACACGCCGGATGCGCTGGAGCGCGCCCTCACCACGCTGCGGCCCCTCACCCGTGGGCGCTTGCTGGTGGTGTTCGGCTGCGGAGGCGATCGGGACCGGGGGAAGCGGCCGATCATGGGGCGGATCGCGGTGGAGCGGGCCGACCTCGCGGTGGTCACCTCCGACAATCCCCGCACCGAGGACCCCGATGCCATCATCGACGAGATCGAGCTTGGTATGGGCACGGCGGTTCATCTGCGGGTGACGGAGCGGATGGCCGCGATACACCGGGCGCTGGAGGAGGCGCGGCCCGACGACACGATCCTGCTGGCCGGGAAGGGCCACGAGACTTACCAGGTGGTGGGGACCGAGAAGCTGGCCTTCGATGAGAAGGAGATCGTGACCGACTACGTGAAAAGTGAAAAGTGAAAAGTGAAAAGGCGGTGGTCGAGACCCCTCCGTGGTCCGAGGTGGAAGTTCGCGCTGCACTCGGGTTGTCGCTGGTCGCGGGGGGCTCGCCGCTCAAGTTCAGCGAGATCTCCACCGACACCCGCACCCTCCGACCCGGCGCGCTCTTTGTCGCGCTCAAGGGTGAACGGTTCGATGGGCACGATCACCTGAGCGCCGCGGCCGCCGCCGGGGCGACGGCCGCCTTGGTGCACTGCGGCACGGCGCAGGCAGCGGAACTGATGCTGCTCGAGGTCGAGGACACGCTCCGGGCGTATGGCATGCTGGCCCACGCCCGGCGACGGGCCATCCCCGGCCCGGTGATCGGGGTGACCGGCACCAACGGGAAGACCAGCACCAAGGAGATGCTGGCGGCGGCGCTCCGCAGCCGATGGCGCACTCACGCGACGCGGGCGAACCTGAACAACCTGATCGGGGTTCCGGCCACGATCCTGGAGGCCCCGGCGGATACCGAAGCGCTGGTCGTCGAGGCCGGCGCCAACGTGCCGGGCGAGATGGCGCGCTATCGCGAGATCATCGATCCGTCCGCGACGGTCGTGACCAACGCGACCGCGGGCCATCTCGAGGGATTCGGCTCTCCGGCTGGCGTGCTCGCCGAAAAGCTCTCGCTGGCCGGCGGCGTCCCGCTGGCTGTGGTCGGGACCAAGCCGCCCGCACTGGCGGACGGTGCTCGGCGCCTGGCGCATCGCGTGATCACCGCCGGACTCGACCAGGCCGAGCGGGTCCCCGATCGGGTGAGCATCGACAGCCTGGGCCGGGCGACTGTCGAGGTCGATGGTTGCGGCTTCACCCTGCCGTATCCCGGCCGGCACCTCGCCGAAAACGCGATGCTCGCGTGGACGATGGCCCGAGAGCTGGGGCTCGACCGCGCGGCTGTCGCGGCGGCCTTCGGCGGCTTCACGCTGCCAGGCGGTCGCAGCGAGCTCATGCAGGAGGGCCGCCTTACCATCCTCAACGACAGCTACAACGCCAACCCCCAATCGTTTCAGGCGGCCATCGACACGGCCCGGGAGCTCCGGCGGGGCCGCCGCCTGGTTTTCGTGGCGGGCACCATGCGCGAGCTGGGCGCAGATAGCGAGCGACTTCACACGGAAGTCGCGCGCGCGCTGGTGGAGCTGGATCCGGACCTTCTGGCGATGGTAGGGCAGTTCGTACCGGCGGTTGGGCCGTGGGCCGCGCGGCTGGGCGACCGTCTCATCACCGCGCCCGACGCCATCACGATCGGTCCGCTGGTGGCCGAGCGGCTGCGGGGGGACGAGGTCGTGGTGCTGAAGGCCTCCCGCGGAGTGGCCCTTGAACGCATACTCCCCGGGCTTCTCGCCAGGGGTCGCTGAGCGGGCCGACAGCATTGGCGCGGGCGCCGCATCGGCGCTAACATAGGCCACCTCATTTTTGATCCATAACAGCGTGACCTGGCTGCGCGGCTCGCTGCTCGTCGAGGCGTCTCGCGTGCGTGATCCGTGCGGGGTGCGGTGCTGATGCTACGTCGCGGCGCCGCGCGGCGGCGGCGAAGTGTTGGAAGTAGAGCAATCGCATGTGGGCACGGAACTTGCCCATTCCCAGCGCGCCCCTAGCCGCTGGCCTGGGGGTACCGGGCAATCAGGCCAGTTGGCGCTTCGAGCCCTCCCCCGCGCCTCCGGGCCGCAGCTGAAAGTGTGATGAGCGAGACCACAGCAGCGGAATCGCCGGACCACTTCATTGGTCCCTGGGGAACGGGGCCGGCCGAGCGGCGGGCGGCGGTTGTTTCCGACGTCGCCGATTCGGCGGCGAGCCCGGCCGCTCTCAAGGGGGCCGCGGGACCAATCCTGGTGGTCGCGCCCCAGCCGTTCTACGAGGACCGGGGCACCCCGATTGCGATCTACAGCGTCCTCCAGGCCCTGAGCCAGCTTCACTACCGGGTGGACCTGCTGACCTACCCAGTCGGGCGGCCGGTGGAGATTCGCGGCTTGTCCGTGATCCGTGCGCCCAACCCGTTCGGGATCCGCCGGGTCCCGGTCGGCTTCTCGATTCGGAAGCTGCTGCTGGACCTGACGCTCGTCTTCGCGATGTGGCGCCGGCTCGCGCGCCACCGCTACGCCTGTATTCACGCGGTCGAGGAAGCGGCGTTCCCCGCCGCCGTGCTCGGACGTCGCTATGGCGTTCCCGTGATCTACGATATGCAGTCCAGCTTGCCCGAGCAGATGGTGACCCACCGGGCGTTTCGCTCTCGACTGATGCAGGACGCGCTCGCCGCGTGCGAGCGGTGGGTCCTCCGCCGGGCCGACGCCGTGGTCAGCAGCGCCGGCCTCCTGCCGCGGGTGGCGGCGGCGGCACCGCGCACCCCGGCCTACGAGTGGCACTTCCCCATCGAGGTGGCGCCCCGCGACACCGAGGCGGCAGCGGTCCGGCTGCGCGCGGAGCTCGCCCTGGCGCCGGATGCGCGTGTCGTCGTGTATGCCGGCACGTTCGAGCCCTATCAGGGGCTCCCACTCCTGCTTGACGCGCTGCCGATGGTGCGCGCGGCCGTGCCGACGGTCGTCTTCGTGCTGGTGGGCGGTGAAGGAGAGCAGGCGGAGGCGATCCGGCGGGAGGCGGCGGAGCGCGGCTTCGGCCCGGCCTTACGGGTGATCGGCCGCAAGCCCCGCGAGCAGGTTCCCGGCTATCTCGCCATGGCCGATGTGCTGGTCTCGCCCCGTCGCTATGGCGACAACCTCCCGCTCAAGGTCTTCGGGTACCTCGCCGCCGGGCGCCCGATCGTGGCCACCGACCTTCCCGCCCATCGGGCGGTGCTGGACGAGACCCGCGCCGTGCTCACCGAGGTCTCGCCCGGTGCGCTCGCTCAGGCGATCGTCAAGCTCCTGGCCCATCCCGACGAGGCGGCGCGCCTGGCGACAGCAGCCAGCGAGTACGCTGCGCAGCGATTGGGATGGCAGCGCTTCGTCGACTCGGTTGCCGGGATTTGCGAGGGGGTGGCCGCGCGTGCCGACGACCGTCCCACCGCCTAGCGCGACCGCACCCCACCGCATCTCGGTCATCATCCCCGCGCACAACGAGTCTGCGTTCATCGGGCGCGTCGCCTCGACCGTGTTGGCGCAAAGGCCGGCGGGCGCGGACCTGGAGGTGATCGTGGTGGACGACGGCTCGACCGACGCCACGGCGGCCGTCGCGCGAGCGGCCGGCGCCCAGGTGGTCCCGCTGGGCGGTGGAAACCCGGCCGCGGCGCGAAACCGGGGCGCGGCGGCCGCCACCGGCGAGATCCTGATTTTCCTCGATGCGGACTGCCTCGCGGCGCCCGGCTGGCTCGCGGCCCTGGTGGCCGCGCATGAGCGCGGTGCCTCTGCTGTCGGCGGGGCGCTGGACCTCCCCGCCGGCCTCTCTGCTTCGGCCCGCTGCGATTACTACTGCGGCTGGTACCACATGCACTCCCGGCGCCCAGCCGGCCCGGTATCCAATCACCCGCCAGGCAACTTCAGCATCCGGCGCGACCTGTTCGCTTCGACGTCCGGCTTCGTCGAGCGCCACCCCATTGCCTATGCCCACGAGGAGCTGGCAATGCAGGCGGAGTTGCGGCGGGCAGGCGCGACCATTCAGTTCGAGCCGGCGGCGATCGTGTGGCATCGGAACCGGCCTGGCTGGGGCAACCTCCTGCGTCGCAACTACCGGTGGGGCTACAGCGCGCTCGAGAGCAAGGCGGAGACGGGGCTGGCGCGCGGCTCCTGGGTCTACCGGCACCCACGTCTGCTGCTGCTGGCAAGTATCCCGCTGGTGCCGGTGCAGGCCGGGTACATCCTGGGCTGCTGGTTCCGCGCCGGCATCTGGGAGGCGCTGGCCTTTGCCCCCGTAGTGCTCGCGGCGCGCATGGCGTACACCGCGGGGCTGGTAGTGGGTGGGCTCCGCTGGCTCCGCCGTCGCGGGTCGCCCGCGCCGGCTTACCGGCCCCGATGGGAATGAGGGCCGGAACGGGCTATCCTACGGATTCCGGCGCAGCCGCAGCAACGGACGATCCGTTGATGTCGCTGTTCGCCGGGACGCCTTTGTTGGAACTTCGGGGTTCATCGAGCATCAGCCATTTTCTGGGCGCAACTACCGGTGGGGGGCCGTTGCTCGAGAGCAAGTCGCAACGGCTGGCCTTCGGCCACACCGCATTCGTCCTCGGCTGCCGGGCTTGCGCACGCGGGTTTGAGCGTGGGCTGATGTTCCCGGCCATGCCCGCGTCGCCAGTCGCCTGTGCTGCCGGGAGGACCATGGGCAGAATGGCGTGGCTCCGACGCAAGCATACCGCCTCCGCGCGGGTATCACCCGCACTCGCGCTGGCAGTGAGCGGACGGTGGCAATGAGCGCGCGCGACCTGCCGGGCGGTCCCACAACCGTCATTCGTCCGACCAGCGGCTGGGTGCCGCT
>DASQPE010000362.1:0-6475 GCA_035644115.1 Gemmatimonadales bacterium | reverse complement strand
GACTTGCCAGCCCTCCAGCAAACCTTGGTGCCGATCAGTCTCGGCCGCCAGCGTGACTACGATAGCCTCGCCGTCCAACCTGACCTCGGCGGGATCGGCCGAGACCACCGACACGAATCGCGAGGCCCGGCCATCGGCTCCAAATACAACGAACGGCGCCGCTCCCGTCCCCGGCGCCCCGGGCCCAACGGCACGAACGATCTCTGCCGCGCCCCTCGTCGTGAGCGCCAGCGCCCGGCCGCTGTCGTCCCGGGTAGCCGCGACGGTTACGCTTGCGTGGGTGTCCACGGCAAGGCGCTCGGTGCTGGTCACGAACTCGTTCGCGAGGTCCACCGGCCGCCACTGGCCCGGCCCGCGAACGTCGAGTCGTCCCGACAGATGCCACGGGAGGTCGAGCCTGCGGTCCACATCGCTCGAGAGCTCGACGACGTCGAGCAGATAGCGTGGCCCGGACACTACTGTGCGGGTGACCGGGCCGAAGCGGGCACGGACCCAACCCCAGTCGCCTTTCACGTCGAAGTATTCGCAGACGGCGTCGCCCAGCGGCTGCGAGATGCCATCGAGCAGGGGCGCGTTGTGGGACAGCGTCGATCGATACCAGAAGAGGTCGCGCGAGACGTAGCTGCCGGTCCCGAAGTCCGGCAGCCAGTGCACGCCGCGATCGTGCAGCGTCAGGTGCAGGCGGTCGGGATGACTGTGGCCACCGGCATTGGCCCCGCACTCGAGGCTCGCGTAGCGGCCGCCGGTCCGGAGCACGGCGAGGCCCTGCGCGTCGAGAAGCATGCTCGCCGGCCGCCATCGAGCGGGGTCGCCCTCGATTGTGGGCGCCATCACGAGCAGCATCCACCACGACAGATCCTCGCGCCCGCGACGGGTGGGGGCCGACTCGCCCGCCTCGTGAAGGTAGGAGTCGAACAGCTGTGCGGGTGCAGCCGGCGCGGTGTACAAGGTCGCCAGCCAATCATCGATCTCGCTGCCCGCCTGCCCGCCTGCCTGCCTGCCCGCCATCCTGCCCGCCTCCCAGAGCTCCAGGTACATCGGCTGCGCCAGCGACGCTCCGAACCGCGAGTCTTTGCGTGCGGGAAAGGTCAGGTCCGGCAGCGCCGTCACTGTGGGCGCGCGCAGAGCCGCCTGCAAGTGACTCGCGAGCTTGGGCGCTTCCAGCGGATCCACTCCGGCGGAGCGGACCCACTCGAAGCCGAGCAGCAGGCCCCGCAGCGCGAAGAGGTGGTAGTTCTCGCCTTCGAACCACATGCCGTCGGCGCCGAACCCTTGCAGGAGGTGCGCGACGAGACCGGTGGAACCCTCTACGGCCCGGCGGAGCAGGTCCTCGTCCTCGAACCAGACCGCCAGCGCGGCCAGCGCGGCATTGTGCCAGGTCTGGCGATTGGAGAGACCTTCGTCGAACTCGCCGATGAGGTTGGCCGCTTCTTCACCGAGCGCGGACACGGCGCCGGCGGTGTCGCTATCGAGCTGCTCGCTCTCCCGAAGCATGACGGCCGCGGCGAGATAATTGGTGAGCCAGATCGCCTCCAGGTAGGTCGAGAAGAAGAGGCGGCTCGGGCCCAGCACGTTGTCCCGGTTGGGGTAATCGAAGTACCGCTCCCCGTAGTGGGCCAGCAGCTCGCGGGCGCGGGCCGCCGCCGCGGCATCTCCCGCGAAGACCCCGAGCGTGGCGAGGTGCGCCGCGCGCTCCGCCAGCCAGAGGTGTTGAAACCGGGCCCACCAGCGGTCATGCCGCTCACCCTTCGGCGCCCCGCCGCACCGCGGGCAGGCATGCGACGATGGGCTCCAGGGATCGAAGCGGAGCTGGGCCCCATCCTGCGGACATACTCCGCCGTCCACCGAGAGGAGCGCCTTGGCCGCCGGGATCGTCGGCCGCCGCTCGAGCAGGGGGCGGGCCCGCTCCGCTAGGCGTGCAAGCAGGCTGGAAAGGTCGGGCGAGGCAGCGATCGCCTCCCGGCGAGCGGCGAGCTCCCCGGCGCTCACCACGTGCGGACGCCCTCCCAGGCCCAGGCCACCGGCAGCAGGCGGGCGCCGGTCTCGATCGCCGCGCGCCGAGCCGCGGCGACGTCGCCGCCGGCGATGAAGAACATGCAGCCGCCGGCGCCTGAGCCCGCGGCCTTGCCACCGAGCGTGCCGGCCGCACGCAGCGCCGCATCGAGCCGCGCCATCGCCGGAGTGCACATGGCCGGATCCAGTGCCTGCTGCTGCTCCCAATTGTCCGCCATGAGCGCGCCTACCCGCACGAGATTTTCGCTGCGCAGCGCCTCGACCATCTCCTCGGCCACGCAGCGCATGCGCTGCAATGCCCCGACGACCCGGCGGTCCCCTGCCTCGTACGCCAGCATGACTCGGGTGATCGTGCTACCGGAGAAGCGGGAGGCGCCGGCGTAGCAGAGAACCATCCGCCGGGCCAGCTCGGCGGCGAAGGCGGCCGACGGCCGGAGCGGCACGACCTCCACCTCAGGATTGCGAAATCGAAGCAGGGTGAAGCCCCCGAAGGCGGCCGCGAATTGGTCCTGCCGGCCTCCCGCAATCTTTGCCTCCTCCGCCTCGAGCCGGCATGCCGCGTCCGCGATCTCGCGCGGGACCAGCGAACCGCCCGTGGCGGCGGCCAGCGCGGCCACCAGCGCAACGTCGATCGCGCCGGAGCTACCGAGCCCCGAACCGGCCGGGGCCTCACAGTGGGTGCGCAGCGTGAGGGGCTCCGACAACCGAGCCAGCCGGAGTGCCGCCCGATGCAAGGCGAGCCCGCGGTTCATCGCGAGCTCGTCCGGGCCCTTCAACTCCAAGGTCTCCCCGAGATCCTCGGCTACCAGGCGGAGGCAGTTGCCTCCCGGAAGAACCTCGGCTTCGGCGCGGAGCTCGATCGCGGCACCCACAACCGCCCCGCCCTCGCGGGAGGAAAACGGCGGCACGTCGGTCCAGCCGCCCGCGAAATCGAGCCGCACCGGCGCCGTGGCCCGGGCGTGGCGTATCACCGGGTCACCCACCAATCGTGCACCGTGGCAAGCTCCCCCCGAATATCCATCCGCACCCCCTGGACCCTGCGGGTCAGGCCCTGGACCCCGCGCGCATGATAGAGGAAGGCAACCGGCACCGAATCGGCGAACAGTCGTTCAGCCTCGACCGGGTCGCGGGGCGCCGCCATTCCGGCGACACCCGCGAGGGGGCCAAGATATCCGAGCCCGAGGTCGCCCGGAATCCCGAGCACGGCAGCGTCGAAGTCGTGGGCCGGGCCGTACAGCCGGTCGAGAAAGGCGGACAGCTCGAGCTGACGGAGGGCGACCCGGAAGCCGGCTCGCGCGAGCTGGGCCTGAAGCATCTGCTCGAGCACGCCGTCACCGCTCCCGACGGTGAGTAGCTCGAAGGGGATGGGGGCATGCGGGAGCAGGTGGGAGCGGGCGGGAGCGCTCCCCGTCGCGGGCGTCCCGTATCCATAGACGTATCCCTCGACCAGCTCGCGCCGGTCGAGCCCGGCCGACACTGAGCGCCGGAGGTCCACGCGGTCGAACGGCGGTCTCCGGGTATTGAACACGATGCCGTAGGTGAAGAGCACCGGGTAGTCCAGGACCCTGAGGCGGGGATCCCGACGCACGTACTCGGCGTGTGCCGGCTGGATCCCGGCAACGTCGAGCTCGCCGGCAACCAGTGCCGCCAGCTTGGTGACCGGCTCGTCCACCACGGCGAACACCAGCCGCTCGAGCCGAGGGGGCCCGCCCAGAGCCGGGGGGAAATCGGGATTGGCGGCAAACACCCAGCGCCGGTTGGGCTCGTGCCGCACGAACCGGAATGGGCCGTTACCCACCGGCGCCTGGTTCCAGGCAGCGCCGCGCAGGCGAGCCCGCGGTACCGAGTCGAGAAGATGAGCGGGCAGAATCGCGAGGTCGGTCAGCACGTCGGGAAACCGCGGTTGCGCGGCTTGGAAGTGCAGCACCACGGTCGAGTCGTCCGGCGTCGCGACCGTAGCCAGATCAGCAAGATCGGAGAGTCGGGGGTAGCCGACCACCGGGTCCCGTGCCGCGTCCAGGGTCCATCCGACGTCGCGCGCGGTGGTGGGGACTCCATCGTGCCAGCGCACACCCGAGGTCAAGTCGAACGTGAGCGTGCGCCGATCCGGCGACCAGGTCCACCCGCGGGCCAGATAGGGTCGCGGCTCGAGCGTGCTGTCGTATCGCGCCAAGGTAGTGAGCAGGACATAACGCTGCACCTGCCGGGCGAGCGGGTGAATCGTGAGCAGCGGATTGATGCTCTGGAGATCGGCCCCCGACGCATAGAGGACCGTCGCCCCACGATCGGGCGCCGGATTGCAGGCGCCGAGCGCGGCTGCCAGCAGGCCCGACACAAGTCGCCGCCACACCCGGTGATTCTACTGTGAATTGCCGCGAAGTGTGAACCGCACGACATTCCGGCATGCTGCGCCCACTGCTCCGCCGGGCAGTCGCCGGCCTCGCCGTTATCTGGGGCGTGGTCACGCTGGTGTTCCTCCTGCTGCATGCCGCGCCCGGCGACCCGGCCGCCCTGCTGGTCGGTCCGGCCGCCTCGGCCGAGCAGATCGCCGCCCAACGACACACGCTCGGCCTGGATCGTCCTCTCGTCGCCCAGTACGCGGCGTGGCTCGGCCGATTCGTTCGGGGCGACTGGGGAACGAGCATCGCCACCGGCCGACCGGTGCGCACGATGCTGCTGGAAGCATGGCCCGCGACCGCTCGCCTGGTGGTCCTTTCGCTGGTCCTGAGCTACCTGCTCGGCATCGCGGTCGGTGTGGTGCAAGCGAGCGCCGGCGGCAGCAAGCTCGATACCGCCCTTTCCGTAACCAGCATCACGCTGTTCGCGCTGCCGGGTTACTGGCTGGGGCTCATGCTGGTCATGGTCTTTACCTATCGGCTGCGCTGGCTCCCCGCCTTTGGAGCCGCCGGGCTCGATGCCGAGTTCCTGCCTCGATGGGCCCGGGTGGTGGATGGCCTTCGGCACCTCGTGCTTCCGCTCGCGACGCTCACGCTGATCGGCGTGGGCGGCATCGCGCGCTTCGTGCGAGGTGCGATGCTCGATCTCGACGGCAGCGCATTCCTGCTCACCGCTCGGGCGAAGGGGTTGGCGCCGTCCCGCGTCCTGCTCCGGCACACGCTGAGAAATGCGCTCATCCCGGTACTCACCTTGCTCGGCTTGTCGCTTCCGGCGGTGTTCTCGGGAACCGTCTTCGTCGAGGCGATCTTCGCGTGGCCCGGCGTGGGCCGGGTGCTGGTCGAAGCGGTCCAGGCGCGGGATCACCCGGTCGTTCTCGCCGCGGCGGCGGTCAGCGCGGGGTTGGTGGTCGCGGGCAACCTGCTCGCCGAGGCGCTGGTGGGGTGGGCCGACCCACGCATTCGGAGCTCGCATGCCCGGTGAGGGGCTCTTGAGGGGTCGGGATCCCCGCGCAGTGGTCGGGACCGCGGTGCTGGCGGTGGTGGTCCTGGTCGCGTTGCTCGCTCCAGTCGTCACCACCGGCGATCCGGCACGACAACACGACGTCGTCGCCACCCGCCTGCTTCCACCCGGCACCACCGACGGCTTCGGGGTCTATCACCTGCTCGGCACCGACCGGTTGGGACGGGATGTGTGGACTCGCCTCGCCTTCGGCGCGCGGATCTCGCTCGGGGTCGGCACCCTGGCGGTGGTGCTCTCGGTCGTCATCGGCCTCGTGGTCGGCGCGACGGCGGCCATTACACGCGGCTGGCTTTCGACCGCGCTGCTCGCGGCCACCGACTTCGCGCTCGCGCTTCCCCGAGTCGTCCTGCTGCTACTGCTCGCCGCCCTGTGGGCGCCGAGCGTGATGGCGGTGGTGCTGGTGCTGGGGGCTACTGGCTGGATGACGGTCGCGCGACTGGTCTACGCCGAGTCGCGAAGCCTGGTGACGCGCCCGTTCGCGGAAGCCGCCGTGGCGCTCGGCGCAAGGCGCCGGCGTCTTCTCTTCCGGCATCTGCTGCCCAACCTGCTCACACCAGTCGTCGTGGCGGCGGCGCTGGGCATCGGCAACGCCATCCTGCTCGAGTCCGGGTTGTCGTTTCTGGGGCTCGGTGTGCAGCCGCCCGCGCCGTCGTGGGGCAATATGATCGCGGCCGGTCGCGACGCGTTGATGGATGCACCGTGGATCGCGGGCGCCCCCGGTGTGGCCCTGGTACTCGTCGTGGTCGCTTGCACGCTGCTGGGCGACGCGCTCCAGGACCGGGTCGGCCCGGGGAGGCGGACCCGGGCCCGCGAGTTGTATCGAATCGGTAGAGCGTAGGACCAGAGCGAGGGGCGTCGTCTCAGTCCTCCGGCAGGACCAGTATGAGGAGATGCTCGGCCCCGTGGCGGACGCTCCGTGAAATCTTCGCTAAGAGCTTTCGCCCAGACTCGGTAACCCGTGGCGATACGATCACACCCCGGTACCAGCGCGGCGGACGGACGTTTGACATCGGTCGCCAACGACGGATAGCTTGCGGGCGTTACG
>DASQPE010000361.1:0-4677 GCA_035644115.1 Gemmatimonadales bacterium | reverse complement strand
GCGCGGCCTCGCGCTGGGTCCTCGGACCTCACGCCGGGCCTCAGCGAGTCGATGCCCGCATCGTCGGCAGCGACCAGCTGGTGGCGTCCTTCAGCGCCACCGCCTCGGCCGGCGCGGTCGCCAGCTTCGGGATCGTTCAGGGAGACAAGCAGCGGGCGCCCGCCGGGGCAACGCTCCCGGATTCGCTCGTGGTCCGGGCGTTGGACGCACAGAGCAACCCGGTCGCCGGGGTGCTCGTGAACTGGACCGTCACCGGGGGCGGAAGCGTCAGCACCGACCAGGTGCCCACCGGCCCGGACGGCCGAGCCGCCGTGCGCCGCACGCTGGGGCCCGCAGCCGGTACCCAGACCACGGTTGCCAATGCGGGCAGCGTCCCGGGTTCGCCGGTCACGTTCACCGCCACCGCCGCGACCGGGACCGCCGCCGCCCTCGCACTGGTTACCCAGCCAGCCTCCACTGCTCAGTCCGGGACCAAGCTGAGCCGTCAGCCGCGGATCCAGCTGCGCGACGGTCTGGGCAATCCGGTGCCCCAGGCCGGATTCACAGTGACGGCGGAGCTGGCCAGCGGCCCCGGCGCGACTCTCGCCGGCGATCGCACCCGCGAAACCGACGCGACCGGAGTTGCCGCCTTTAGCGATCTCGCGATCAACGGTCCTCCCGGCACCTACACCCTGCGCTTCAACGGCACCGGGCTGCCGCCCGTGGTGTCGAGTGCGATCGAGGTGACCATTGGAGCTGTGAGCCCGTCCCGCTCGAGTCTCACGGCGAGTCCCCTCTCGATCGTCGTCTCCGCCAACAAGAGCACTGTCACGGTCACCGTCCGGGACGAGCAGGGGAATCTCATTGGCGGCGCCGCGGTGGTGCCCGCCTCGAGCGACCCGGGCACCAGCGCATTTACCCCGGCCAACGGCACGACCAACAGCAGCGGGGTTGCGACCTTCACGTTCGGCGCGAGCGCCGTGCAGAGCTACGACATTTCCGCCCGGGCCAACAACGTGCAGCTCGACCAGAAGCAGACCATCAAGGTCACGCGGGCGCCAACGACGACGTCGATCCGGAGCTTCCAGCCTCAGAGCTCCACCGCGCTCGAGCCGGTGACGGTGGGATTCTCGGTGACGTCGTCCAGCTCGGGAAGCCCGTCGGGTACGGTGACGGTGACTGACGGCAGCGCGACCTGCTCGGCTCCGGTGTCGCAGGGGGCGTGCACGCTCACGCCCACGACTGCCGGCAACAAGACGTTCAAGGCGACGTATCCCGGCAACGCCACCTTTGAGCCCAGCTCAGGCACCCAGACCCACCGGATCGATCTCGTCCCGACTCTCGTGGTAGCGCTGACCTCTAATCAGCCGTTCGGCTCGGTCGTCGGCGAGCCCGTCACGTTCACGGCCACGGTCCAGGCCCTGAACGGGGTCGCCAACGGCAAGGTGAGCTTCAGGGAGAACTCCTGCGGTGGCAGCCTGCTCGGCACTGGAACGCTGAGCGGCACCGGGGACGCATTCCTGAGCGCGGCGACGTTCACCACCAAGTCGCTCAAAGAGGGCATTCATTCGATCTTTGCGTGCTACGACGGCAACCAGACCTACGCGGGCAGCGAACGCGGGCCGCTGGCTCAACGGGTGAATAACAACAAATGATGACTCGACCAGCGAACAGGTTCCAAGCGCTGATGCGGCCGAGGGTTGACCCCCTTAGGACCGGAGGCTAGAATGGTGGCCGCGCCCTGGTGGTGAAACTGGTAGACACGCTATCTTGAGGGGGTAGTGCCGAAAGGCGTCGCGGTTCGAATCCGCGCCAGGGCATCAACAGTCATCAGCGACTTGCCACTGTAGCTCAGCGGTAGAGCACCCGATTCGTAATCGGGCGGTCGTCGGTTCAAGTCCGACCAGTGGCTCTGCCGTGAACGGTGAGTCTCCGCAGCGCCCGCTGGAAGCAGCGGGCGCTGTGCTTTTCAGGGGGCCGCGACTCCTACGCCCGGTGCGGCGGCTGGCTGGTTTGCGCCGTCGGCGCGGGATCGGCCGTAGTGGGCGCCGAGACCGTCACCAGCAGTGCGGTGAGCATCACGATCAGCGTGAGCATGGTGCCGAGAATGGCCACTGCCGCACGATCGAACGTCGGTACCTGAGCGGGTACGTCGGCCGGGGCTGCGGAGTCGGGAGCCATCGGAGGTCGCGGTTGAGGTGACGGTCAGGCGGCTGGGGCAGGGAATTTGCAAGCCGTCGCCCACCGAGTCGGCACAAATCGGGCCGGTGAGGGGGGTTGCGAGGCGATAGCCTTTCTGTCGGTGCAGCAATCACTTAGGCACTTCCTGTGAGGCATGCAACGCCCGGCATCGGCTGCCTTTTCTCGCGGGCTGCCGGCAACTCACGCCGGATGCACGGCTTTAGTTTCCGCCAGACTTTGTAGATCTTTGCACGAGCGCGGTGGACTGCGCGCTCTCATCCTTCCCGAGGTCGGCCTTTGGCTCGCTACCTGTCGTTGTTCCTGGTCGCCTCGGCGGCGTGGGGCTGCGCCGCCGGTGATCCGGTGGATCCCACTCCCCCAGGCCTCTCCCGGGTGGAGAGCCTCACCTTAGCGACCCCCCGCGATACCGTTTATGTCGGCGATACCCTGACGCTTGCGCTCCAGGCCCGCGACAGCGCCGGTAACCTGCTGACGGGGCGGGCGGTCAACTGGGCGTCGAGCGACTCGGGGCTCGCCGCGGTTTCCCCCGTCGGGGTGGTCAAGGGGGTTGCCGGCGGCCACGTCACCATCACTGCCGGCGCTGGGCAGAAGACCGCCACGGTGGCGCTGATCGTCCGGCGCCTGGTCTTCTCGGTCAACGTCGTGCCCGACGCAGTCTGCCTGCGCAAGAGCTTCACGACCTCGCTGGCACTCACCGCCTTCGACTCGCTGGGTCAGGCACTGCCGGTCGGTTTTCGCTCGGTCACCTGGGGCACCACCGACGGGCTCACCGTGAGCGTCATCCCTCAACCCGCCGACTCGGTGGTTGTTCTCGGCGTCGCAGCGGGCACCGCTTCGGTGATCGGCACCATTCTCGGCGTGGCCGACACCACGGCGCTCATCGTGGATGCCACCCCCCTGGGCCAGCCGCTGGTGTGTAGCGGCGGAGGCTGATGCCCCAGGCAGACTCCCCCCGCCCGCACGACCCGTACGCCGCCCTCCGCATCCCCGACTTCCGCCGCTTCGTCGCCAGCGTCCTCGTCCTCACGATCGCGACTCAGATCCAGGCAGTGGTCGTGGGATGGCAGATCTATTCCGTCACCAGGGACCCGCTCTCCCTGGGACTCGTCGGCCTGGCCGAGGCGCTGCCCTTCATCAGCATTGCGCTCTTCGCCGGGCACGTCGCGGACCGGGCCAACCGGCGGCAGGTCGTGGCCCTCGCGATGGCGGCGATGCTCGGCTGCGCCGCGGCGCTCCTGGCGTTTACCCTGGTTCCAGGAAGTCTCGCACGGGGCCGGGTCTGGCCCATCTACGCGGTGATCTTCGCCAGCGGAATCGCGCGCAGCTTTCTCCAACCGGCTCGGCAGGCGCTGGGGGCGGAGCTGGTGCCCCGGCCGCTCTATCCCAACGCCGTGGCCTGGCGAAGCTCGATCTGGCAGTCCGCGGCGGTACTCGGGCCGGCGCTCGGCGGAATTCTCTATGGGTTCGGTGGGCCGGCGATGGCCTACGGGGTGGATCTCGCCTTGGTGGTGGTCGCGCTCGCGGCGATCGCGCGGGTTCGCGGGGTCGCCGCCGCCGAAGAGCTCGCGCCCGATACAGTGGGCCAGGCCCCTCTCATGGAGGGGTTGGGGGCCGGCGTCCGCTTCGTCCGCAGCCGGCCGGTGCTGCTCGGCGCCATCACGCTGGATCTGCTGTGTGTCCTGTTCGGCAATGCAACGGCGTTGCTGCCGATCTTTGCGGCGGACATCCTGCGAGTCGGTCCGAAGGGGCTAGGCGTGCTACGGGCTGCGCCGGCAGTGGGCGCTGTCGTCATGTCCTTGTTTCTGGCGCACCGGCGGGCACTTCAACGGGCAGGTGCCGCTTTATTCGGCAACGTGGCGGTATTCGGCCTTGCAATGATCGGCTTCGGCCTCTCTCGAAACTTTGTGCTGTCGGCAGCCCTTCTCGCCGTGAGTGGCGCGGTGGATATGGTCAGCGTCGTAATTCGCTCGACTTTACTTCAGGTGTCGACGCCGCGGCAGCTACTTGGACGCGTGTCCTCCGTGAATCAGATTTTCATCGGGTCATCTAACGAGATCGGCGCCTTCGAGTCGGGAGTCGCAGCACGAATCATGGGCACTGTTCCGTCCGTGGTGTTTGGTGGCAGCATAACTATCCTCACGGTGTTGGTCGTGTCACTCAGCGTTCCGCAGCTACGTAGGCTGAGGTCGATCTCGGATGTTTCCCAACGATTGTAAGGCTCCGGTGAATCCGAAGCTTAATGCGCCTTCTTCGAGACACGAGCCACCAACTCGTCCAATCTCGACAGCAGAATCTTCAGGGCGGGAGACTGGTTCGACTTTCTGTAGCCGAGGACCAGATCGACAGTTGGCGTATCTCCCTTCAGAGGGCGACTCGTTACAGACGAAGGGAGAAAGTTCTGTGCGTAAGCAGGTAACAGCCCTACGCCGCGGGTCGACGCTATTAAGGACATTCCCATGGCGAGATGGTCCGCCTCGTGAGCTGGCGTGATATTGA
>DASQPE010000360.1:0-17700 GCA_035644115.1 Gemmatimonadales bacterium | reverse complement strand
CGCTCCAGCAGGTGCGGGCGGAGATCCCGCCGGGAGTGCAGGTCGAGACGCTGTACGACCGGTCCGAGACGATCCAGGCGTCGGTGCATGACGTGACCTTCACTCTGGAGCTCACGCTGGCGCTGGTGGTGATGGTGATCTTCCTGTTTCTGCGGAACCTGTCCGCCACGGCGATCCCGAGCCTGGCCCTGCCGATGTCCATCATCGGAACCTTCTCGGTGATGTATCTGCTCGGGTATAGCCTGGACAATCTCTCCCTCATGGCGCTCACCCTGGCCGTGGGCTTCGTGGTGGCCGACGCCATCGTGATGCTCGAAAACATCGTTCGCCATCTGGAGATGGGAAAATCGAAGCTGCAGGCCGCCATCGACGGCGGCGCCGAGGTCGGCTTCACCATTCTCTCGATGACGCTGTCGCTCGCCGCGGTGTTCATCCCGATCCTGTTCATGGGCGGGATCATCGGGAAGCTGTTCCACGAGTTTGCCGTGACCATCGGGGTAGCGATTCTGGTCTCCGGCTTCGTGTCGCTCACTCTCACGCCGATGCTGTCCAGCCGGTTCCTCCGCTCCCAGCACGGCGAGCGGCACGGCCGCTTCTACGCAGTCACGGAGCGGCTGTACCAGCGGTGGCTCGGTGTCTACCAGAGGAGCCTTGCATGGGTGATGCGCCATCGCCCGGCGACGCTGGTCTTCTCGGCCGTGATCCTGATCGCGACCGGCTGGCTTTTCTGGGCTATCCCCAAGGGACTCTTCCCGACCGACGACACCGGGCAACTCCTCGCTATCACCGAGGCGGCCGAGGGGGCGTCGTTCGATGCCCTGCTACGGTCCCAGCAGGAGGTCGCCGCGATCGTGGCCCGGGACCCGGACGTGCGCTCAGTGACGTCGTCGGTGGGGACCACCGCCGCGGCCAACCAGGGTCAGCTCACCATCGACCTGAAGCCGATTGCCCAGCGCCGCCGGGGCGCGGACCAGATCGCGCGGGATCTTTCGCGCGCCGTGCTCGCGGTGCAGGGGGTTACCGTCTTCATCCAGAACCCGCCCGCGATCTCGATCGGCGGACTGGCCTCGAAGAGTCTCTACCAGTACACCCTACAGAGCGGCGACATCGCGACGCTAGACCGCGCAGCCCGAGCCCTCGAGGCGCGGCTCCGGCGGCTGCCCCTGCTGGCCGACGTCACCAGCGATCTCCTGATCGAAAATCCCCAGGTGACGGTGGACATCGACCGGGAGCACGCCGGCCAGCTCGGGGTATCGGCGACCGAGATCGAGAACACGCTGTACGATTCGTTCGGGCAGCGGCAGGTCTCGACCATCTACACGTCCACCAACGAGTACTGGGTCGTGATGGAGCTCCTGCCGCAGTTTCAACGAGACGTCCCGTCGCTCCAGTCGCTCTGGGTGCGCTCGAGCGACGGCAGCCTGGTCCCGCTGAGCGCCGTCGCGACCTTCCACACCGGGGTCGGGCCGGTCACCGTGAACCACGCCGGCCAGCTTCCGGCGGTCACGATCTCGTTCAACCTGGCCCCCGGGGTCTCGCTGGGCAGCGCGGTAGCAGCCGTGGAGCACGAGGCCGGCCAGGTGCTCCCTCCCGCGGTGGGGGCGAGCTTCTCCGGGACGGCCCAGGCGTTCATGACGACCCAGCAGGGACTGGTGCTCCTGTTGGTGCTGGCGGTGTTCGTGATCTACGTGATCCTGGGTGTGCTGTACGAGAGCTTCATCCACCCGATCACGATCCTCACCGGGCTTCCGTTCGCGGCGTTCGGGGCGCTGGCAACGCTGGCGATCTTCGGGCTGGACCTGGACGTCTACGGCTTCGTGGGGATCGTGATGCTGGTCGGGATCGTGAAGAAGAACGCGATCATGATGATCGACTTCGCGTTGGAGGCGGAGCGGGCGGGGGCCACGACGCCGGAGCAGGCGATCCTGCAGGCGGCGAGCGTCCGGTTCCGGCCGATCATGATGACGACCATGGCTGCGCTGATGGGCGCAATCCCGATCGCGGTGGGTTGGGGCGCGGGCGCCGCGACGCGGCGCCCGCTCGGTGTGGCAGTGGTCGGAGGCCTCGCCTTCTCCCAGCTCGTGACCCTCTACGTGACGCCGGTGTTCTACACCTACTTCGACGAGCTGCAGCAAAGGCTGGTGCGGCGGAGGCGGCCGGCGCGCGCCGCTGAGAGCGACGACGCGACGGCCACGGTAACCGCCTAGCGGGGCGCGGTCATCATTGAACGGTGAAGGGGAGCGAGTACTGGGTCCGGTCCCACTGAAGCCGGAGGACCCCGCCGTGGTCGCCCTGCGGGTCGATGCCGATGGTGAACGTTTCCATGAGTTGCGGCAGCGCCCCGGCAGTCATGTCGACCCGCGCGAGATCCTTCGTGGAATCGTATTCGGTTCCCCACTGCCCGGTCTGCGAGTTGACGATCAGCTTCGCGGCGCTCTGTGAAGGCAGGGTCCAGATCGTGTAGCTGCCTTTCGGAATGGTGGTGTCGCCCACCTTGAGATCCGCGTCGGTGGTGAAGCCCGTCGCGGCGTTGGCTCCCGTCCGCCAGACCTGATTCCAGGGGACAACGGTTCCGAAGATCTCGCGGCCGCGCTTGTGGGGGCGGCCGTAGTCCACCACGACGTGTGCGCTGCCGATGGTGGCGCGCACGGTGTCCCGCGGCGAGAGCAGGCCGAGGGGCTGACCCGCCGCGTCCCGGGCCGCGAAGTCACGAAACGCCTTGTCGACGTCCGCCGAGGCTACCCGGTCCACCAGCACCTTGTTGGTGCTTGCCCGACCATCCAACGCCAGGAGCCGGCCCTGCTTGTCGAGCTTGGCGTGCAGGGGGAGCCCGAAGTAGTCGAAGTCGGCCGAATCGGGTCCCCGACGCACGACGGAGGTCGCAGTGGGCTTGGGTGCGCCGAGCGGCACCACCTGGAAGGGGAGGCTGTCGCGCCCGACCCGCCGGAACCGGAGAAAGATCTGCTCGTACATCGCGTACGACGTGCTGCTCAACGGCATCGCGCCTGGCTCGATGGCCATCCGGACGGTCTGGGTGCTGTCCGGGAGCTTGAGGGTCACGATCGCAGAGTCCTTGCCGAAGACCATGTCGGCCGTGAACGCGGGCGTGTCGGGTGCGGGAACCGACGGCTGCACGTTCACCTGGACCCGGGCGACCGTCTGGTCGGGGTTGAGCGTGGCCACGAAATGGATGCGGCGGGTGCGGGGAACCCGGGCGGCGAGGTCGGCCTCGAGTCGGGTGCTGGTGCGGGTAAACTGCTCGACCGCCAGCGTGTCATTACCGAGTCGGCTGATGAAGCCCGCGCGCTCGGAGCGGCCCTGGGCCGCCAGCGTCGCGGGAAGAAACGCGAGCAGCGTGAAGACGGTAGCGCGGCGCATGAGATCGTCCTGGTCGGAGATGTCGGAGGGGCTCGCGACGACGGGATCCGCCGTCGGTTGCGACAGAACTCTCCTACGGCGGCCGACGGCGGCCGGTTTCGCGCGGGTCTTAGGGCAGCGCGAACGCGACCAGCTCGTCTCCCTTGCCCCAGGGGCCGCCCGACCCGCCCGCGGCGATCACCACGAATTGCCGGCCGCCCGGGCGAGCCCGATAGGTCATCGGCGTCGCCTTGCCGCCCGCGGGCAGCGCCCCTTTCCAGAGCTCGCGTCCGGTCTGGGTGTCGAATGCCCGGACGAAGTGATCCAGTGCCGCGCCGATGAAGACCAGCCCGCCGGCGGTGGCGATCGGTCCGCCGAGGTTGGGTGAGCCCCACTCCGGGGCCGCCCGCAATGAATCCGGCAGCAGGGGTTGGATCGATCCCAGCGGCGTTCGCCAGGCCACCCGCCCGGTGGCAAGACTCACTCCCACCAGCTCCCCGAACGGCGGCGGGGTGCACGGCATGCCCTTGGGCGCCCGCGCGATCTGGCGCCGCATCACGTAGGGCGTGCCCCCCATGTCGGTGTATTCGGCGTTGACCCGGGACCCGCCGTCGCCCATCCGCATCCCCTTCATCTGGTCCCGTGGAATGAGCCGGACGGCTGTCGCGAGCCGGTTGACCGGCACGATCGCGAGCTGGCGAGCCGAATCGAAGGCGAGGCCGCCCCAATGGGCGCCGCCGATGTTGGCCGGGATGACCAGGGTCTCCTGCACGCTGGGCGGGGTGAAGATCCCCTCGTTGCGGAGCCGGCCAAACCGCTCGCGGCAGGCGGCGCGGTCGGCCTCATCGGCGCCCCACAACTGATCCGGCGGGATCCGGTGGGGGCTCAGCGCTTCGACGGTAGAGAACGGTTGGGTCGGCCAGGCTTGCTCGCCGGGGACGTCGCTGGCGGGCACAGGGCGCTCCTCCACCGGCCAGAGCGGCGTCCCGGTGCTCCGGTCCAGCACGAACAACATGCCGGTCTTGGTGGCCTGTAGCACGGCGGCCGTGGGCCGGCCGCCTTTCATGACTGTCACCAACGCCGGCGGCGAAGCGTTGTCGTAGTCCCAGAGATCGTGGTGCACGGTCTGGAAGTGCCACACCAGTCGGCCGGTCGAGGCGTTGAGCGCCACGACCGAGTTGGCATAGCGGTTCTCGCCGAGCCGCTTTCCACCATAGTAGTCCACGCTGGCGCTGCTGGTCGGGACGACCACGAGACCACGCTCCGGGTCGGCTGCAATCACCGACCACGCGTTGGCCGCGCCGGTGCGGTGGGCGCCGGTGCCCTTCCAGGTGGCATAGGCCGGATCGCGGGGGTCTTGCGGCACCGGATCCCAGGTCCACAAGAGGCGGCCCGTGCGGGCATCGAATCCACGGACCTCGCCGCTCGCGGCATCGATGCGGCTGTTGTCTGCCACACCGGAGCCTACCACGATGACGTCGTTCACCACCGCCGGCGGCGAGGTTTCCTCGTACTCTTCCAGCTCGGACGGCGGGTTGCGGAGTCCTCGGCGGAGGTTTACTGAGCCGCCGGCGCCGAACTGCGGACAGGGCGTGCCGGTGGCTGCATCGAGCGCGAAGAGACGGGCATCGACCGTGGCCACGATGATGCGGCGGTGGCAGGCCGCGCCCTTCGCTGCCCGGGCATCGACCCAGGTCGAGACCCCTCGGCTGTTCCAGTCGCCGAAGCTGTGGGCTCGGCTGAGCTTCGCGTCGAACACCCAGCGCTGCGCTCCGGTCTCCGGATCGAGCGCGATGACCCGGCCGAGCGGCGTGCTGAAGAACAGCGTACCATCCACCACGATCGGAGTGGCCTCGAAGGAAGTCGGGCGACCGGGGTCAGGTCCCTGCGAGGCTTCGCCCGTGCTGTAACGCCAGGCCACCCGCAGCGTGGCCACATTCGCCGGCGTGATGTCGCTGAGCGGACTGAAGCGCGAACCGCGCGCGTCCGCCCCGTAGGCAGGCCACTCGGACGCGGCAGCCGGGCTCTGCGCCGACAGCGTTGCCGGCAGCAGGGCCACCAGCATCAAGCGAAGGGTTCGCAAGGGTGCTACTCCGGTTCGGGTCGGCCGCGGCGGGTCCGCTTGAGGGCGGAGCGGCGCCGCTTGGCCTCGAGTCGGGCGGCCTTGGCCGCCGCCGGGACGCGGGTGCGCTTCCGGCGCTTGGGCACTGCGAGCGCAGCCGCCACTACCGCCTGGAGCCGTTCGGTCACTGCTTCCCGGTTGCGGAGCTGGCTCCGGAACTCACCGGACACGATTCGGAGGCATCCGGCCGAGTCCAGCCGGCGCGCCAGGCGGGCAAGCAGACGCGCGCGCTGGTCCTCGCTCAATGCGGGTGACGCTGCGACGTCCCACACGAGCTCGATCCGGGTGGACGACGTGTTCACATGCTGGCCCCCCGGGCCGCTCGATCGGGATGCCCGGTACGCCAGCTCCCCGAGCGGGATGCGCACGGTGGGCGTGATCTCCAGAAATCCGTCCTGCGGCATGCTCAAACTGTAAGGGACCCGTCGCTCATCGCAAACGCTTCCGCCGCGAAGCGGGCGCATTACGTTACTGCCATGCCGACACTCTCAGAGCTCAAGGAGCACCTTGCCGGGCTCGGCCGCGTGCTGCTCGGCTACTCGGGCGGGGTGGACTCGGCATTGCTCGCCGTGGCCGCCCGCCAGGCGGTCGGCCGCGACCGGATGCTCGCCGTGATCGGCCGGAGCGCGTCCTACCCGGCGGTGCAGTGGCAGGCGGCGCTGGGGCTGGCCCGGCGCTTCGACGTGCCGCTGCTCGAGCTCGATACCCACGAGCTCGACGATCCGCGCTACGTCGCGAACCCGCCCGATCGCTGCTACTTCTGCAAGACCGAGCTGTGGACCCGCCTCGGCGCCGTGGCCGTCGCCCGGGGCTACGACGTCGTCATCGACGGCACCAACACCGACGATCTGGGCGAGCACCGTCCCGGGCTGCGCGCCGCCACCGAGCGCGCGGTGCGCTCGCCCTTGGCCGAGTTGGGGTGGAGCAAGGCCGCTGTGCGGGCGGCGGCGCGAGAGCTGGGGCTCCCCACGTGGGACGCTCCGGCCGCTCCCTGCCTCTCGAGCCGGATTCGCTACGGGCTCGCTGTCACGTCCGAGCGGCTGGCGCAGGTGGAAGCAGGCGAAGCCTACCTCCGCCGCCTCGGAGTGAGTGGTGATCTCCGGGTCCGGCACCACGGGGCGACTGCACGGCTCGAGATCGCGCCCGCGCATCACGAGCGGATCGGCGATTGCTGGGATGAAGTGCACGCATTCTTTCAATCGCTCGGCTTCGCCGGCGTCGAGCTCGATCCCCGGGGTTATCGGCGTGGCAGCTTGCTCGCCGTCTCGGGCGATTCGGGCCGCTGATGCGCCTGTTCGCCGCGCTGCCGATCCCCGATCCGGCTCGGGGCGCCGTGGTAACCCTACTCGACGGCCTTCGCCGCTCCGACTGGCCCGTCCGCTGGATTCGGCCGGAAGGCATTCACCTCACGCTCAAGTTCTACGGTGAGGTGGCGCCGGAGCGGCTGGATGTCATCGAGGAGGCGCTGAGGTTCGCGGTCGCCGGTGCCGGGCCGATTCCGCTCCGGCTGGCAGACCTCGGGGCCTTCCCCACCGCGGCCCGTCCGCGAGTGCTCTGGATCGGGGTGGAGGCCCCGCCCGCGCTCGAGCTGCTGCAGGATCGGCTGGAGCGGGGAGGCGAGGACATCGGCTTCCCGCCCGAAGGCGTTCCGTTTCAGCCGCACGTGACCCTGGGCCGGGTTCGCGAAGGACACCGTCTGCCGCCCGGAGCGCTGGACGCGTACCCGGCTCCCGCCGACACCCAGTCGTTCCTGGCAGAGGAGCTGGTGCTGTACGAAAGCGTGCTCACCTCGGATGGCCCCCGCTACGAGCCGAAGCTGGTGCTTCCGCTTCAATCCTGATGGGATGCCTGCTCGCCCCCTTTCGCGCGTTCGGATGTCTCGTCATCGTGCTAGGCGTGGGTGCGGCCTGGCTCTACCGGGATCGCGTGCTGGGGGCTGCTCTGCAGCTTGCCGGGCGGCGCCACGAGATGCCGGCTGCGATCGGTCGGCCGGGGACTCGCGCGCTGGCCGTGGCGCGGGCCCGGGCGGACTCGGTGCGGCGTGGGGCGGCGGACTCCGTGGTCTTGAGCGCGGGGGAGGCCGCGTCGCTCATCGGTGAAGGCTTGGAGCCGAGCGTGCAACGCGAGCTCGATTCGCTCGAGGTGCGGCTCCTGGATGGCCGGATCGAGGTCGGCGGCCGGCTCGCCAGCCAGCGCCTCCCCCGGGAGGCGCTCGGTCCGCTTGCGCTCGCGCTCCGCGAACGCGAGCGAGTGAGCGCGGCGGGGCCGGTCCGCGTGGTCGGCCCGGGGCGGGGCGAATGGCAGATCGATCGGCTGGACCTCGCCGGCGTGCCGCTCCCGCTGGACGCGGTTGGGCCGCTGCTCCGGCGCACGTTGGGCCACAACCGGTCCTCCCTTCCGGTCGCGATCCCCTCGGGTGTGCGGGAGATCCGAATCCGGCCCACTGGCGCGGTACTCTTCGGAGGGCGGAGCCCATGAGCGATCGGGTCCTCATCGTGGATGACGAAGCCGGTATCCGCCAGGCCCTGAAGCAGGTCCTGGACTACGAAGGCATGGACGTCCGGGTCGCGTCGTCGGGCGGTGAGGGAATCACGATCTATCATGACTACCGGCCGCACGTGGTCTTCCTCGACGTGAAGATGGCGGGCCTGGACGGGCTCGAGACCCTGACCCGGCTGCGCGATCTCGACCCGAGCGCCACCATCGTAATGATCTCGGGCCACGGGACCATCGCGACGGCGGTCGAGGCGACCCAGCGCGGCGCCTTCGACTTTCTCGAGAAGCCGCTCGACACCGATCGCCTGCTGGTGACGGTGCGCAACGCGCTCAGCCACGCCAAGCTGGTGGGCGAGAACGAGCGGCTCCGCGAGGTGCAGGCGGGCCGGTATGCCATGGTGGGCGACAGTGTCGCCCTCAAGCGGGTGCACGAGCTGGTCGGTCGGGTCGGGCCGACCAGCGCTCGGGTGCTGATCACCGGCGACAACGGCACCGGCAAAGAGCTGGTGGCCCGGGCGCTGCACGAGGCCTCGCCCCGGCGGGCTCACGCGTTCGTCGAGGTGAACTGCGCCGCGATCCCGTCGGAGCTGATCGAAAGCGAGCTCTTCGGGCACATGAAGGGATCCTTCACCGGCGCCTTCGCCGATCGGGCGGGCAAGTTCGAGCAGGCCGACGGCGGCACGCTGTTTCTGGACGAGGTCGGCGACATGTCGCTGGCCGCCCAGGCCAAATTGCTTCGGGTATTGCAGGAGGGCGTGGTCACGCGCATCGGAGGGGCCAAGGCCATCGAGGTGGACGTCCGGGTGCTCGCAGCCACCAACAAGGATCTGGGGCTCGAGATAGCGGAGGCGCGCTTTCGCGAGGATCTGCTCTACCGGCTCAACGTGGTGGAGATCGAGGTACCGCCGCTCCGCGACCGGGTGGAGGACGTGCCCGCGCTGGTGGCCCACTTCACCCAGCACCTGGTGCGAAGCGCCGGCGTGCCACTCAAGCAGTTCGCCGACGACGCAGTGGCGCGACTCCAGGCCCGGCCCTGGCCAGGGAACATCCGGGAGCTTCGCAACGCGGTCGAGCGCGCGCTCATCCTCGCGACGGGGAAAATCGTCACCGCCGCCGACATTGATCGGCTTTTCCCCGGATCGGAAGGTGCCCTGCCCCCGCCGGAGGCCAGTCGGGCTCAAACGTTCGAGACCTTCAAGCAGGAAGCGGAAAAGGCGTTTCTTCAGGCCAAGCTCCGGGAGCACGACTGGAACGTCTCGGAGACGGCGCGCGCCCTCAAGATGCCGCGGTCGAATCTGTACAAGAAGATCGAGCGCTACGGACTCAGCCGGGAATCGCCATGAGCGACCAGCCACGGGATTGGGACAAGGAGCTTGCCGCGATCGACCGCGCGATGGAGCGGCAGCCCCAACTCCCGGCCGGCGCGGCGCGGCCGGAAGTGCCCAGCCGATCGGCCGCCCCCGTGGCAGCCCCGCCCGCCGGCGCCCCACTCGCCCGCGGTGCGAAGGCCACCGCCTGGCTTCGCGTGTTCCTGGTCCTGTTGCTCGCGGGAGCCATGCCGTTCTGGCCGTACGGCCGCGGTTGTGGGTTCGGGCTATTCGCCTACATGGCCGCCGCCGGCGTCGTGGTGCTCGGCGGCGCGTGGGCCGCGGTCTCCACCTGGCACCGACGCCGGCCGATGGCGCACGTGCTGGCGCTGCTGGTGACGCTCTGGGGGATCGGTCTCCTCGCGGCCGAGGTGTTGCCCCGCGTCGGGTATGCCAGGCAGACCGTGCGGTGGGCGTGCGGGTGATCTCATCCGCGATTTGCGGCAGTGACGCGGAGCCCCGGATCGATACCTACGTCACATAGGAAACTTCTGCGTTGGTATATGTCGGGATTCGATCGTGCGTGGGCGGTTGCGCGGCGGTGCGGGCCAGGGTAAGGTACGCGGAGTAGGTCTCCCGGGACGAGAGGTCGAGTCGTATGCGTCCGATGCAGGTCGGGTCAGGCAAGCGCGGCCCGTCATTCGACGAGGGCTCGCTGGACCAGTACCTGCGGGAGATCAGCCGGTATCCGCTGATCCCGCAGGAAGAGGAAGTCGCGCTGGCTCAGCGGATCAGGCTGAGCGATCCAGAGGCGCTGGACAAGCTGGTGCGGAGCAATCTCCGCTTCGTCGTGTCGGTCGCCAAAAAATACCAGAACCAGGGCGTCTCCCTCGCGGACCTCATTAACGAGGGCAACCTTGGTCTGATCCGGGCGGCGCACAAATTCGACGAAACCAAGGGCATCAAGTTCATCTCCTATGCGGTCTGGTGGATTCGCCAGGCGATCCTCCAGGCGCTTGCAGAACAGAGCCGGATCGTCCGGGTTCCCCTCAATCGGGCCGGCACCCTCCACCGGATCGGGAAGCGCTCGTCCGCGCTGCTACAGGAGCTCGGCCGCGAGCCGACGCCGTCGGAGATCGCCGAGGGGATGGACATCTCGATGGAGGAGGTCCAGAAGACGCTCTCCATCTCCCAGAATCACCTTTCACTCGATGCGCCGCTCACGCCAGGCGAAGACAACAAGCTCCTGGATTACCTGCCCGACACGCAAAACCCCGGGCCCGACTCGGAAACCTTCGAACACGCGCTGACCGAGTCGATCGAGGAGGTCCTTTCGACTCTCAAGGAGCGCGAGGCGAAGATCCTCCGACTCTATTTCGGGTTGGACGGCCCGGAGCCGATGACGCTGGAAGAGATCGGAAGTCTGTTGGGCATCACCCGGGAGCGGGTGCGCCAGATCAAGGAGAAGGCGCTGAGCCGGTTGCGGCATGTCAGTCGGGCCAGAGCCCTGGAGAGTTTCCTGGCTTGAACAGCGTGAAAAGTGAAAGGTGAAAAGTGAAAGGGGGCTCCGCTGATGGTCGGAGCCCTCTTTTCACTTTTTACTTTTCACGCAGTATCCCGGACACCTGATCCCACTCGATGAGAAACGCGTCGTGCCCGTACAACGACGCGATCTCGGCGTAGCGCGTATTGGCTCCGGCTGCGTGGTACGCCGCTACCCAGTCGCGGACTTCGCCCGGGTAGTACAGGATGTCGGAGTCCACCCCCACCCCGACGACTTCGCCCACCCGCTCGGCCGTTTGCAGCGCCGCCGCCGCGACGTCTCCGACGTCGTGGAGGTCCATCGCATCCATCAGCGCGACGTAGCTCGCCGCGTCGAACCGGGCCACCAGCTTGTCCCCCTGGCGCCGGAGGTAATGGTCGGCGTCGAACCGCCCCTCGGCACGGGTGGACTCGCGGCCGAACCGCTCGGAGAACTCCCCAGCCGACCGGTAGGTGATCATCGCGATCGCCCGCGCCGCGGCCAGTCCTCCGGTCGGACCGGCTCCTTCGGGATAGCGGCCGCCGCGCCAGGCCGGGTCGGCCTCGATGGCCATCCGCTGCGCCGCGTTCCACGCGATGGCCTGGGCCGAGGTCGCGGCCGGCGCGGCAAAGACTACGAGCTGGTCAACCGGGACCGGCGTTACCCGCCCCCATTGGAGCGCGACCATTCCACCCAGAGACCCGCCGGTGACCAGCGCGAGCCGGCGCACGCCGAGGTGCGCCGCGAGCGACACGTGCGCGCGGGCGAGATCGAGCGATGACAGGCGGGGGAAGGCGCGGCCATGCTCCCGCTGCCAGGGAATGGGGCTGGTCGACCCGTAGCAGCTACCCAGCAGGTTGGCGGATACGACGGCATGGCGGGTCGTGTCCAGCGCGCGGCCCGGGCCCACCAGCGGGCCCCACCAGGCTTCGACATCGGCGCTGCCGGTGAGCGCGTGAAACACCAGAATCCACCCGTGCTGCTGCGCCGCTTCCACGTCTCCCACGATGCGATACCGGAGCCGCGCGTCCTTCAGGACTTCGCCGCGCTCGGTCGCCAAGTCGCCCAGCTCGAGATCGTGAGTTCCAGTCGGAGCGATCGTCACGCCCATCTGCCTCTTGCCTCGCACAGTGACACCCTGTGGAGGGCGTCGGACACAAAAAACCCCGGCCAACCAGCGCGGGGGGACGACATCCGGCGCTTTAGCTCTTTGGTTCGGGCGAAAGCCCCGGCGGGAGCAAGTGGCCCTAAATCACCGCCGTGACGCTGAGTGTATCGGGCTCGATGGGCGCCGTCAAGTGCGGGAGCGTGCTTGATGCCGGCAGGCGATACGGCTAATCTCCGCCTCGACGCCCACCCCACCGACTGCCATGGCCAGCACTGCCTCGTTCGACATCTCCACCGGCGCCGACATCCAGGAAGTGGACAACGCCGTCAACCAGGCGCTCAAGGAGATCGGCCAGCGCTACGACTTCAAAGGCACCCAGTGCACCATCGAGTTCGACCGGGAAAAGGCGGAGATCCGCCTCGCGGCCGATGACTCGTTTCGCATGGACGCGCTGGTCGATGTGCTGCGCGGCCGACTGATCAAGCGGAGTGTGCCGGTAAAGAATCTCAAGATCGGCGATCCGGTCGAAGCGACCGGCGGGTCGGTGCGGTTGACCGTCTCGCTCACGCAGGGGATCCCGGCCGACACCGCGAAGAAGATCGTGAAGGCGATCAAGGACTCCGGATTTCGCAAGGCGAGCGCCAGCATCCAGGGCGAAGAGATCCGGGTGTCGAGCCCGTCGAAGGACGAGCTCCAGTCGGTGATCGCCCTCCTCCGAGGGCAGGACTTCGGCATCGAGCTCAAGTTTGGCAATTACCGCGGCTGAGCGGAAAAGGATCGGGTGGGCCATGGTCGCCGCCGTCGCGTTCGGCTGCGCCAATCCGCCGGGACCGGTTCCGCCGCCCGGACCGCAAACGGGCGAGCCCAGCATTCAGATCGGCCTCCTGGTCGGCGCCGCCTCCGTGGCGCTCGGTGGCGACGCGCCGCTCGCGCTCACCCAGCCCGATGGCAGCCGGTTGCTCGACATCCCCGCCGGCGAGGTCTGGCGGGTCACGCCCGTGGGTGGTGGGATCGCGCTCACCAGCGGTGCCGGGGTGGCCGTGAACACCGTGCCCGAGGCGCGGGTTGCCCCGACCGACTCGGCCGGGGCGGTCCGGATCGATGGCCGCCCCTATCGCGGGACCCTGGCGCTGCTGCGCGACCGTACCGGCGTCACGGTCGTCAATCAGGTCGGTCTCGAGGCCTATCTCCTGGGCGTGGTCTCGGGCGAGATGGGTCGCCGCGATCTCACCGAGCGGGAAGCGCTGCGAGCCCAGGCGATCGTGTCACGGACCTACGCCATGCGGAACCTGGGCCGCTGGCGGGCCGACGGCTTCGACCTGCAGCCCACCGTGGCGGATCAGGTGTACGGCGGCGTCGGTGCGGAAACGCCCGAAGCGCGGGATGCGGTGGGCGCGACCCGCGGTCAGATCGTCGCCTGGGGCGGGCAGCCGATCGATGCCTTCTTCTTCTCGACCTGCGGCGGACGCACCGCCGACGGCGTCGAGGTGTTCCGCGGCGCCGATCGACCCTATCTTCGCTCGGTTCCCGATCTCGACCAGGCGGGGCAGGCCTACTGCAGCATCTCGCCCCGGTTCCGGTGGCGCGAGGAGTGGACCGGCGACGCACTTCGGGCCGTCCTCCGCCGCTCGCTGCCCGACGTCGTCGGCGTTTCAGCCGCGCGGGTCCGGGACGTCCGCGATGTCCGGGTTGCGATGCGCACCGCGTCGGGTCGGGTCGGCCAGCTCACCATCGCGCTCGAGGACGACGACGTCCAGGTGGACGGGCCCCAGGTGCGCCGGGTTCTCCGCACCACCACGGGCGACATTCTGCGCAGCACCGCCTTCAGCCTGACCGCCACGCGCGCGGGCCGCCGGATCAGCCGGCTGGTGGCCGACGGAGGCGGCAACGGGCACGGGGTGGGCTTCTGTCAGTGGGGGGCGGTGGGACGGGCGCGGGCGGGGCAGGACTATCAGCAGATTCTCGCGGCGTATTATCCCGGGACGGAGTTGGAGCGCCTCTACTAGCACGGCGGGAGGACGCGTGGGAGCCAAGGCGATAAGCGAACCGCTGCGGGTCGGCATCGTGGGGGCGGGCGCGGTGGTGCAGGTGGCCCACCTGCCGGTCCTCAAGAAGATGAAGGGGATCGAGATCCGCGCGCTGTGCGACAGCGACCTGCCCAAAGCCCGTGCCCTGGCCGACCGGTTCGGCATCAAAGACGCGTTCGACGACATCGAGGAGCTGCTGCGCTACGAGGCGCTCGACGCCGTCATCGTATCTTCGCCGACCCATCTGCACGAGGCCCACATTGCCGCCGCGCTCTCGGCGAACCTCCACGTGCTGGTGGAGAAGCCGCTCACCATCTCGGCCGCGAGCGCGCAGCGCATCGTCCGCGCGGTCGAGAAGCGCGACCGCGTCGTCATGGTGGGCATGAACCACCGTTATCGGCCCGACGTGCAGATCGTCCGCGGGTTCATCCAGGGTGGGGAGCTCGGCGCGATCGAGAGCGCCCGCGGCAGCTGGCACGTCCACCGGCCGGCCCGGGCCCAGTTGGGCTGGCGCCAACGCCGGGACCAGGCCGGCGGCGGCGCCATGATCGATCTCGGCCTCACCATTCTCGACCTCGGGCTCTGGCTGTCAGGGTGGCCCAAGCCCGAGCGGGTGAGCGCCACGCTCGACCGGCCGGGCAAAGAGCGCGGCGTGGAACAGTCCGGCAGCGCGTTCGTCGTGTGCGAGGAAGGGTTCTCCGTGTTTCTGGACGTGACCTGGCGACACGTCGGCGAAGGCGAGCGTTTTGGCGTTGGGCTCCGGTGCAGCAAGGGTATGGCCGCGGTGAATCCGCTCAAGGTGTGGAAGGAATTTCACGGCGTTCCCACTGACGTCTCGCCCACCGGCTCGGTCGGCCGGGAAAGTCCCTTCAACGCGTCGTTCCGAGCCCAATGGGCCCACTTTCAGGCCGCCATCGCCGGCGACGCCAAGGTGGGGTCGCTGGACGAGCAAGTCACCCTGCACAAAGTGATCGACGCCATCTACCGGTCCGCCCAGGACGGCCGCGACGTGGCTTTGTGAAGGCGGGCAGGCGGACGGGCGGGCAGGCCGGCAGCGTGCTGGCAGTCGGAGCACGTCTCGGTCTCGTCGCTTCGCTGGCTGCCGCACCGCTCGCCGCGCAAGTTGCTGCCCGCCGGCCCGCCGGCCCGCCTGCCCGCCCGTCGGGCCTATCCGCCCGCCCGCCTGCCCGCCCCCCCGGATCCGAGTTCACCATCTCCCTCATGACCATGGGGGTCGGCGAGCGGGTCTGGGAGCGCTTCGGTCACAACGCCATCCTGGTCGAAGATCGCCTGCACGGGACGGCGCGGGCGTACAACTACGGCATGTTCGATTTCCGCCAGGAGAATTTTCTTCTCAACTTCGTCAAAGGGCGGATGTGGTACTGGATGCAGGGCTTCGATCTCGCATCCACGCTCCGGATCTATGTGCGCGACAACCGGTCGGTCTGGGTTCAGGAGCTCAACCTCACTCCCGCTGAGCGGCTGGCGCTGACCCGGTTTCTCGAATGGAACGAGCGGCCGGAGAACCGCTTCTACCGCTACGATTATTACCGGGACAACTGTTCGACCCGGGTCCGAGACGCGATCGACCGGGTGGTTCAGGGTCGACTCCGCGCCGCGACCGACACCGTTCACACGCCGTTCACCTACCGTTCCCACACGGCCCGCCTTACGGCTCCCGACCCACTGCTCTATACCGGCATCATGGTCGGGTTGGGTGAGGCGGCCGATCGGCCGCTTACGGCGTGGGAGGAGATGTTCCTCCCGCTCGAGCTCAGGAAGTGGGTGCGCCGCGCGACGGTGGTCGACGAGTCCGGGCGGGAGGCGCCGCTGGTGCGGAGCGAGCGTACCCTCTTCGCGGCGTCCGAGCCGCCCCCGCGTGCCGCGCCGCCGCACTGGTGGCCGGGCTATCTGGCGCTGGGATTGGCGCTGGGGGGGTCGCTCGGATGGCTGGGGCGCCGTGCGGCGGCGTCGGCCCGGGCGAGCCGAGGCTTCGCCGCGATGGCTGCCGTCTGGGCGCTGTTAGCGGGCCTTGCCGGCGGCATGCTGGCGTTTCTTTGGGCGTTCACCGACCACGCGATCGCCTATCGAAACGAAAATCTGCTCCAGGTGAGCTTGTTCCTGCTCCCGCTCGTGGTGCTGGCACCCGCGGCAGCGCGCGGAGCGGTGTGGGCCCGCCGTCCGGCCTGGGTGCTGGCGGCGTTGGCTGCCGCTGCCTCGGCGGTGGGCCTGGTCCTCAAGCTGGTCCCGATGTTTTCCCAGCACAATCTGGAGATCGTGGCGCTCACCCTGCCCGCCAATCTTGGGCTTGCCGTCGGGCTGGGCGCGCTGGCGCGTCGCGTCAGAGCGTAAAGCAGCGGCCTTCCGCGGCGGCCTCGACCTCGAGCTTGGGCGCCCGCGAGGCGGCATACGCCCGCGCGTCACGCAGCCGGCGATCCACCGTCTCGTCGTCGCTTTCCGGGTCGTGATGGAATAGCACCAGCCGGCGGCAGCTGGCTTCGACCGCCAGGTCGACCGCTTCTTTGGGCGTGGAGTGCCCCCACCCGGCACGCGCGGCGATGACGGATTCCGAGTACATGGCGTCGTGGATGAGGGTGTCTACCCCGCCCAGGAACTCGACCAGGGCGCCGCGCCAGTTCGAGCGCACCGAATAGGTGCCACCCGGGCCCAGCTCGTTGTCGGTCAAGTAGGCGATCTCGCGCCCACCGTTCGTCGGGGTCAGCCGATACCCCAGCGTCGTGCCGGGATGTCGGAGCCGGAATGCCTCTACCCGAAAGCCATCCACCTCGAAGGTCCCCTCGACCACCGGCGTCACTACCAGGGTCGCTGCCAGGGCGCTCAAGGGGACGGGGAACACTGCCGGTTCCATCTGGCGGCGCAGGATCTCCTCCAGCGGGACACCCTCCTGCGCGGCGCCGTACACGAAGAACCGGTTGCCGCTCGCGCTCAACGGCTTGAAGAAGGGGAGCCCCTGGATGTGGTCCCAGTGGGTGTGCGACAGGAGGATGTCGGCGGACAGCGTCCGGCCCCGGT
The DNA here is from genome assembly GCA_035644115.1 of Gemmatimonadales bacterium. Taxonomy (GTDB): domain Bacteria; phylum Gemmatimonadota; class Gemmatimonadetes; order Gemmatimonadales; family GWC2-71-9; genus DASQPE01. Next base: position 728 of record DASQPE010000360.1, on the reverse strand, counting down.
GGCTCATGAGCGCGGTGCCGAGCGGGCGGAGGCCGCTGCCCGCGTCGAGGATGGTCAGGCGGCCGTCGCCGGCGCTGAGGCTGATGCAGGCGGTGTTGCCGCCGTAGCGCATCGTCTGCGCGCCGGGAGTCGGGATGGAGCCCCGGGTACCCCAGAAGGTCAGCTGGTAGGCCACACCCATCAGCCTTGGAAACGTGGAGGCATAGTGAAAGCTCGCCCCGGATGCGCACCACGGGCCGCGTCCGCAGTCACAACGGGGCCGTGACTGCGTTCACGCCCGGCGGGCGGCCAGCATGAGCGAGCGGCGGTCGCGCAGGGTGATTTCCTTCCGCGTGACCTGGATGATGCCGCGCTCGACGAGATTGCGCATGGTCCGCGACACGGTCTCGCGGCTCGAGCCGATCATCTGGGCGATCGTGTGGTGGGTGAGCTTGCGGGTGATGCGATCGCCGCCTTCGTCATCGGCCATGCGGAGCAGCAGGTGGGCCACACGGCCGTTCACGTCCAGCAGGACCAGGCTGCCGATCTTTTCGTCGGCGCGCCGAAGCCGGCGCGAGATCTCGCGCAAGAGTGCGATGGCCACCTCGGGCGAGCTCCGGAGCCGCGCGTAGAAGTCCTCGCGCCGGAGTACCAGCAGGCCGGAGTCCTCCATGGCGATCACATGGGCGGAGCGGGGCTCGTCGTCGATGACGGCCATCTCGCCGAAGAAGCTGCCCTCGCCCAGCACC
>DASQPE010000359.1:0-6959 GCA_035644115.1 Gemmatimonadales bacterium | reverse complement strand
CGACGCTGCGCGCGCGCCGGCGGAAGAGCTGGGGTATGTCGCCTTGCTCGACCCGACACACCGGCGACCCGATGCGATGGGCGTCGTGGATCTGAACCCACGGTCGACCACGTATGGCTCGCTGGTCGGCCGGACCTATCTGCCCAACATCGGGGACGAGCTCCACCACTTCGGGTGGAACGCCTGCAGCTCCTGCCTCTGTCCCTGGGCGCCCCACGCCCATCTGGAACGGCGCTACCTGGTGGTGCCGGGCATCAACTCCTCCCGGGTCCACATCCTGGACACCAAGCCGGACCCGACGTCACCGAAGCTGGTGAAGGTGCTCGAACCCAAGGAGATCGCGGCGCGGACCGGCTACGCCAGCCCGCACACGGTGCACTGTGGGCCCGATGGCATCTACCTGAACGCCCTAGGCAGGGCGGACACCGGCGATGGACCCGGCGGCCTCTTTGTGCTGGATCATGAGAGTTTCGAGCCGACCGGCCCCTGGGAGCGCGATCGCGGGCCCCAATACCTGGCCTATGATTTTGCCTGGCACCTGGGCCACGACGTCCTGGTCACCAGCGAATGGGGCACGCCCAATATGGTTCGTGAGGGCTTGAACCCCGAGCTCTTGCTCGGCGGAAAGTATGGCAACCAGCTGCATATCTGGGATCTGCGCAAGCAGCGCCACGTCGAGACCCTCCCGCTCGGTGCCCAGTACCAGATCACGCTCGAGCTGCGCGCGGCCCGCGACCCGGCAAAGGCATATGGGTTTGTGGGCGTTACGATCAGCCTGGAGAACCTTTCCGCCTCGATCTGGCTCTGGCATCGCAACAACGGCAGCTGGACGGTCCAGAAGGTGATCGACATTCCCGCGGAGCCGGCAGATCCCGACCTGCTGCCACCGCTCCTCAAGAGCTTCAAGGCGGTACCGCCACTAGTCACGGACATCAATCTGTCGCTCGATGATCGCCAGCTCTACGTATCGTGCTGGGGGACCGGCGAGCTCCTGCAGTATGACGTGTCCGATCCGTTCCATCCTCGCCAGACCGGCTCGGTGCGGATCGGCGGCATCGCCCAGCAGACCCCGCACCCGGCAAAGCCGGGCACGTCGCTGAATGGGGGCCCTCAGATGGTAGAGCTGAGCCGGGACGGGCGCCGGGTCTATTTCACGAACTCGCTGTACTCGCCCTGGGACGTGCAGTTCTATCCGGAAGGCATCCGCGGCTGGATGGTCAAGCTCGATGCCGCGCCGGAAGGCGGCATGACCTTCGATCGGAACTTCTTCCTCGAGCTGGAAGACGGACTCCGGCCCCACCAAGTGCGGCTGCAGGGCGGGGACGCGTCGTCCGATTCGTTTTGCTTCGCGTGACCGCCGAGTCCTCCAGTCTCGGCCCGGCCATGGTCCTGCTCGGCGCCTGGCACGGCGTGAACCCGGCCATGGGGTGGCTGTTCGCGGTCGCCCTCGGACTCCAGGAGGGGCGCGGGGGCGCCGTGCTCCGTGCACTGCCGCCTCTCGCGCTGGGGCACGCACTCGCGATCGGGGCCGCCGTGCTGGTCGCCACGGCGGCCGGCGTGGCCCTCGGTCACGAGACGATCAAGTGGGTCGTGGCCGCGGCGCTGCTCGCATTCGGCATCTCGCGGCTGGTGCGCGCCCGTCATCCCAATTGGGGCGGCATGCGAGTGGGGTTTGGCGATCTGGTGGTGTGGTCCACGCTGGTCGCATCCGCCCACGGAGCGGGCCTGATGGTCGTGCCCTGGGTGCTGAGCGCGGGGACGATGCACCACGACGGGGCGGCACCAGCCGGCCTGGTCGCGACCGCGCTGCATACCGCGGGTTATCTCCTGGTGACGGGGCTGGCGGCTCTCGTGGTGTACCGTTGGCTCGGGCTGCGCTGGCTCCGGACGCTGTGGATCAACCTGGACCTGGTCTGGGGCGTCGCCCTGATCGTCACCGCGGTCGCGACTCCACTGCTCTGACCTCGGGCCTAGAGCTTGAGGCCCTCCTTGACGCCGGTCAGCACGAACTGCACGGCCACGGCCGCCAACAGGAGTCCCATGACCCGGGTTATCACCCGGATTCCGGTCGTGCCCAATCGCCGCAGTAAGGGCTCTCCAACCCGCAGCGTGACATACGATACCAGCCCGGTGACGACGATCGCGCTGTAGAGCACCATGACGTGAGGCGGCTCGTGAGCCTGCCCCGCGAGAACTACGATGGTGGAGATGGCACCCGGCCCGGCGAGGAGCGGAATGGCCAGGGGCACGAGCGCGACATCATCCTTCTCCTTGGCCTCCTGCAGCTCGCCCCTCCCCTCTCGGGTGGGGCGCTCGCCGCGAAGCATTTCCATGGCCGAAAACCAGAGGATCAGCCCACCAGCGGTGCGGAAGGCGGGCAGGGTGATGCCGAAGGCTTGAAAGATGAACGTACCGGTCGCGGCGAAGACCATGAGTAGCACGGTCATCGCGAGGCATGCCCGGAGCGCAGTGCGGCGGCGCCCCTGGGCCGTCTCGTCCTGGGTGATGACCAGGTAGGTGGGAACCGCCGCCACCGGATCCACGATGAAAAGGATCGAGGTGAACGTGATGAGCGCGAAGCGGGCCAGCTCACTCACGATTAGAACCGCGGCGGCAGCGCGCGGTAGCGATCGCGCAGCTCGGTTTGCCGGTTCTGCCGCGGCATCTCCCGCCCGCGGATGAACACATGCTCGGCCTCGCTGGAGAACTCGAACGGATCGCCGGACCAGACCACCAGGTTGGCCACCTTGCCGGGCTCGAGCGAGCCGTAGCGGTCCTGGACGCCGAATACCTCCGCGGGCGCCAGCGTCACGCCCCGCAGCGCGTCATCCCACGAGAGACCGTTCCGGACGGCATTGCCGGCGGCCTGACGCAGATCCCGGAACTGCGCCATGTCGCGTTGGGCCAGTACAGTCGTCACGCCGGCCGCGCGGAGCAGCGTCGCGTTGTCGAGCCGAGGGCTCAAAGCGTCGAACCGCGGCACGTCGGTCAGCGGCTCGACCACCACCGGCACCCGTGCGGCCGCGAGGTCGGCCGCGGCCTGCCATGCCTCTGCACCGCCCCAGATGACCAGCCGGAGCTTGAACTCGCGGGCCAGCCGCAGCGCGTTGTCGATGTCGCTGCGGCGATTTGCGATGGCCAGCACCGGCAGCTCGCCTCGGACCACCGGCTGGAGCGCCTCGAGATCTTCGGCCGGGGCGGCCAGCGGCTGGATCTGCCCCCGGCGATAGTCCTCTTTACGGCGGGAATACTCCAACGCGTCGCGCAGGGTGCGCCGGAGTCGCTGCACCGCGCCCGCCCGGCTTCCGCCGCCGGCGCTCTTGCCGCCTTCGCTCAAGTCCATCACCATCACCGCCGGAGCTTTGTCCAGCAGGTCGTCCAGCCGGTCGCCGGCCAGATCGAACAACACGCCCTGCCCCGGCACGAGGCCCCCGGTAGGAACGGCGAGCGTGCTGGTGACACCTTCCAGCCGCGCGACCGGAAGGGTCAGGGAAGCAGGATCGATCGCCTCCGCCAGGTTGAAGGCCGCGTTCACTTCGCCGGTGACGGAGTCCTCCTCGGTCTGCGCCAGGCCGCCCGATTCCAGCAGCTTGACGCCCAGCGTGGTGCCGGTCTGAATGAACCCGGGTGTGATCCACCGGCCGCTCGCATCGATCCGGGCGGCGTTCGCGGGGACCGTGACGTTGGCGCCGACCGCGGCGATCTTACCGTCCCGAAGGAGAATCGTGCCGTGCTCGATCCTGGGGCCCGAGACCGGGAAGATCGTGGCCCCGCTGATCGCGATGGTCTGGCCGGTGGAGCGGGCAGCAACGGCCAGCGAGAACGTGATGGCGAACCCGATCGTGACCGCTGCGCGCCCGGTAAGGGCCGCGCTCATCGTCCCACCCCGGGAGCCGACGTGCCCAGATTGAAATCGGTCTTCCACTGATGAGCCGTATCCGCGCGGTCGAACACGAGCCAGCCCTCGTTGTAGACTCTCTCGGCCTTTGAATACACGGAGAACGGGTCACCTGACCAGACCACGACATCGGCCGCCTTGCCGGGCTCGAGCGTGCCGGTGATGCTGTCGATGCCGAGCGCCCACGCGGGGTTGGCCGTCATCCAGCGGATGGCCTGCTCCCGCGAGATGGGGATGCCGATCCGGCGGCCAGCGTACATTGCCTTCGCAGCCTCCTGGTTGAGCCGCTGGATCCCGTTGGGATCGTCGGAGTGCATGATCGGCTTGGCCCCGGCCCGCTCAAGCAGCGCGGCGTTCTCGGGAATGGCATCGAGCGCCTCCATCTTGAAGCCCCACCAGTCGTCCCAGACGGAGGCGGCGATCCCTTCGCGCGCGAGCAGGTCGGCGATCTTGTACGCTTCGACCGCGTGGTGAAACGACCGGATCTTGAATCCGAATTCCTTGCTCAGGTCGATCATCTGCGCCATCTCATCGGCACGGTAGCAGTGGATGTGGGGGAGGATCCTCCCCCGGAGCACCTCAGCCAGCGTCTCCAGCTTGAGATCGCGGTCGGGCGGCTCGCCGTGCCGGGTCTTGAGCCAGCCATCCCACTTGGCACGGTAGCGCTCGGCTTCGATGAACGCTGCCCGATAGCCGGCCATGTTCCCCATCCGGGTCGAGGGACCCAGGGGGCGCTGGCCGTACACCCGCTTCGGATTTTCGCCGCACGCCATCTTGAGACCGTAGGGCGCGCCGGGGAGCTTCATGTCCTGGACGGTGCGCGCGGGAATCAGCCGAAGCGTGGCCGAGCGCCCGCCGATCAGGTTAGCCGATCCCGGAAGCACCTGGATCACGGTCACGCCTCCGGCGACCGCGAGGGGAATCTGCGGGTCCTGGGGCCAGAACGAGTGCTCGGCCCACACCTGGGCGGTCACGGGATTGGTGGCTTCGTTACCATCCGCCTCGCTCTGAGTGCCGGGAGCGGCATAGACGCCCATGTGGCTGTGCGTGTCGATTATGCCAGGCGTCACGAACTTGCCGGTGCCGTCCACCACGACCGCGTCGGCGGGCGCCACGACATCCGGTCCGACCGCTACGATCTTGCCGTTGGCGAAGAGAATCGCGGCCCGCTCCTGCTCCGGGCCGGCCGCGGTCAGCACCGTCGCGTTGCGGATCAGTACGGCGCCGGAGGGGCGCCGCTGGTAGGTCGAGACGTACTGCGGGCGCTCGGCGCTGGTCCGAGCCGGTCCGGATACGGACGACGTAGCGGCCGCGCAGGCGGCGAGGAGCCCGGCTCCGGGCAAGGTAGGCAGGACAATGAATCGGCGCGGCAGCGCCAGGCGGACGGACGAAAGTGCCATGGTGGCGGCCCCGGAGGGAACGGAAAAAGTTGCGGCGAATTGTGCAGGAGCCGGCAGCCCTACGCCAGTCCGGCCGGGGCAGTGTATCTTCCCGAGACTTCCTTTGACGATTCCATGACCCGACTTGTCCTCGCCCTCGAGGAGCTGCCCACGTGAGCCTGGGCATCTTCGAGAAGGCCGGACCCAACCGCGGCTTTCTGCGGCGCCCCGAAGCAGGCTACCTCCCCACCGGCAGCGACATCCACGTCGCCGAGCGGGTGATACGTGAGTACGGCCTGCGGACGGGGGACGAGATTGCAGGCGAGACCGGGAACTCCGGCAAGGGACGTAATCATGCGCTGGAGCGCGTCACCGCGATCAACGGGCGGCCGCCGGATGCGCTCCGCAACCGCCCGGAGTTCACCCGCCTCGCGGCGATCCACCCCAGCGAGCTGCTCAAGCTCGAGTGCGGGATGGTCCGACGGGGCCAGCCCGACTTCACCAACCGCGTCATCGACCTGCTCTGCCCGCTGGGCAAGGGGCAGCGCGCGCTCGTCGTGGCCCCGGCCAAGGCGGGCAAGACTATGGTACTCCAGGCTATCGCCGAAGGGGTAAGCACCAACTACCCCGAGGCCGGACTTCTCATCCTTCTGGTGGACGAGCGACCGGAGGAAGTCTTCGAGATGGAGTCGGCCGGTTTTGGCGAAGTCGTCGCGTCCAGCTTCGACAATCCGGCCACCCAGCACGTGGCCGTGGCGGAGCTCCTGCTCGAGCGCGCACGGCGGCGGGTGGAGCTGGGGGAGGACGTCGTCCTGATCATGGATTCTCTCACCCGGCTGGCCCGGGCCTACAACGCCGTCGAAAAGGGTACTGGGCGGACCCTGTCCGGCGGGCTCGACGCCCAATCGCTGGAAAAGCCGAAGCGCTTCCTGGGCAGCGCCCGGGCGGTTGATCCCTCCCAGGGCAGCGGCTCCCTCACGATCATCGCCACCGCGCTGGTGGACACCGGGAGTCGGATGGATCAGGTGATTTTCGAGGAATTCAAGGGAACCGGCAACAGCGAGCTGGTACTGAGCCGGGAGCTGGCCGAGCGCCGGATCTTCCCCGCCATCGACCTGGTCGCGAGCGGCAGCCGGCGGGAGGAGCTATTGCTCTCCCCGGAGGCATTGGCGGTGACCCACCTGCTGCGGCAGCGGATCGCCAGCATGTCGCCGGTCAACGCGATGAACGACCTGCTCAACGAGATGCGGCGGGACAAGACCAATGCCGAACTGATCCGGCGGCTGGGCGCCTCGTGACCCGGCGGAGAGGAGGGGATCGGGGAAAGCGGAGTGGCGAACCGGGGGGCCGAGTTATTACAATAGCGTTCCGCGGCGCCCCCCGCCGCGGGACGGAGCCGTTTGCCACATGCGATACGGGATTACCCTGATTGAACTACTGATCGCCGTCGTGGTCACCGCCATGACCGCGGCGGCGCTGTTTGGCTATCTCACGCGCTAAGTACCCGCCCAGAAGCGCCTTCAGGCCGCCCGCCGGCACGATCGGGCCCTAGCCGCTCGCCCGCCGATGCATCACCACCGCGTTGGAAGGGCAGACGCCCTGGAACTCGACGGACGCCTGGACCGGCGCGGGCACGGCTTCGCGCGCGATCCGGCTGAAGCCGTGTCTCGGGAAGTATGACT
>DASQPE010000358.1:0-2425 GCA_035644115.1 Gemmatimonadales bacterium | reverse complement strand
GCCCTACTTGGTGAACACGCCCCAGTTGACCGGCTGATTGTCCCGCACCGACGCCTCGAGATACCGCCGGTGCCCCTCGACCGTCACGTTCAGCGCATCGAACTGATAGATGCCGTCGTGCCGGATGATGGGTTTGGGACTGCGATAAACGCCGTAGGTGAAGGTCAGCGTGTCGCCCGGGAACTCGCCCCCGACCTGCCACGCGAAATACCACGCGTGCTTGGCAAAGGGCTGGAGCCAGAGGAACTTGATCTCGCTGCACCAGTCGGGGGGAACGTCTGGGCCGGGCGACGGGTAGCTGGGCCCGCAGACGAACTCGGTGTGCACCGCCGGATCGCTGGCCGAGGGCAGCTCGATCGGAGCGGCCGTCTTCGCCGCCGTGATTCCTCCCGTGTCGGGTGACGTCGTGGCGTCATTGCCGCAAGCGACGAGAGCGACCAGCCCCAGAGCGAGCATCGAACGCATACGACTCCATGGTGACGAGACGGCGGCCCGTGATGTCGGAGCCCGGAGTGATCGACGGCGAGCCCCGGGAACAGCCGGCGCTACTTTACGCGACCAATTGTGAAGGCTTGCTGAGCGTTGCCTGAAGCTGTCTTAATGGCTTGCCCGCCCTAAATCTACATAATTAGGGGCTTTCCCGAAATCCCGCCCACGGAGCCCCCGTTTACCGTTGCCGGCCAATCGTTTACGCTTGTACCACCATGACGCCACGACTTCGCTTTGCTCCCTCGCCCACCGGCTATCTCCACGTCGGGGGGGCTCGGACGGCCTTGTTCAACTGGCTCTTTGCCCGGAAAACCGGCGGCACCTTTGTGCTGCGAATCGAGGACACCGACCGGGAACGCAGCACCGACGCCCACACGCAGGTGATCCTCGAGGGCCTCCGCTGGCTCGGCATTACCTGGGACGAAGGGCCCTACTTTCAGGGCGCCTACGCCGATCGCCATCGCGCCGACGCCGAGCGCCTGCTGGCCGAGGGCAAGGCATACCGCTGCTTCTGCACCCGGGAAGAGCTCGAGCAGCGGCGGGCGGAGGCTGTGGCCGCTGGCCTGAGCTTCCGCTACGACCGGCGGTGCTGGCGGCTGTCGCAGGAGGAGATCAGCACCCGGATCGCGCAGGGCGCGCCCTTCACCATCCGGTTCCTGGTGCCCGACCAGGCGGTGGCCTGGAACGACGCCGTGCACGGCCCCATCAGCGTGCACAGCCAGGAGTTGGACGACTTCGTGATTCTCCGGAGCGACGGGTCGGCGATCTACAACCTCGCCGTCGTGTCGGACGACATCGCGATGCGGATCACGCACGTGATCCGGGGCGACGACCACGTCTCGAACACGCCCAAGCAGATCCTGCTCTATCAGGCCCTCGGCTACGAGCCGCCGATCTTCGCCCACGTGCCGATGATTCTCGGGCCGGACGGCAAGAAGCTCTCGAAGCGCCACGGGGCGACCGCCGTGGGCGACTATCAGGACCTGGGCATCTTCCCGGCGGCCATGCGGAATTTCCTCGCGCTCCTCGGGTGGTCGCCCGGCGGTGATCGCGAGATCGTCCCCGAACCCGAGCTGATCCAGCTCTTTTCGCTCGAGGGGATCCAGAGCAAGCCGGCCGTGTTCGACGTCGCCAAGCTGGAATGGATGAATGGGCAGTATTTGTCGCTCACGCCGGCCGACCAGCTACTCGAGCCGGTGCGGCGTCTGCTCGCGCGCAGCGAGGTGACCGACCAGGGCCGCGACCTCCGGCCGATCATCGATGCGGTAAAGCCCCGCTCCCGCACCATCGTGCAGCTGGCCGAGCAGGTGGCGGTGCGGCTGGACCGGAACCGGGTCCGGCTCGATGCCAAGGGCGAGCAGCTGGTGCGGAAGATGGGACCCCAGTTCCGCCAGAGCCTGGAGCTCGCCCGGCGCACGTTCGACGGCATCGCGCCCGAGCAGTGGTCGGCCGAGCAGCTGCTCGAGGTCCTCAGGGCCGCGGCCGAACAGAACGGACTCAAGCTGGGCGATCTGCTGCAGCCGATCCGGGTGGTGCTCACCGGCGGCACCGTCTCCGAGCCGGTCAACGAGCTGCTTGCCGTGGTGGGCCGCGAGGAAAGCATCGGTCGGCTCACCGATTATCTCCGCGACGCCGCGGCTTGAGGCACCTGCCCCGGTCGGCGCAGCTCGCGCTGTTGCTCATCGCCGCGGCGTGCGCACCACCCAAGCCCCCCGCGCCGGCGCCGGCGCCCGCAGTACCGCCGGCGTTCCCGCCCGGCGCCCTGGCCGACACCACTCGCGCGCGGGAGGACTCCGCGGCCCGCGCGGCCGCCGCGCGAGCGCGCAGGGTGCGAGCCCCCGTCCGCCTCGCGTTCGTAGGCGACATCAATCTTGGCACCATGACCATTCCAGGTGGTGTGCCGCCGGACAGCGGCCGCGGCCTCCTGCGTGCCGCG
>DASQPE010000357.1:0-21529 GCA_035644115.1 Gemmatimonadales bacterium | reverse complement strand
CGTCGAGCTCGCCAAGGAGCTCCAGGGGATTCTCAAGGACCGACCGATCGAGGCCGCCGAGTTGTCCAAGGCGAAGTCGAGCCTCACCCTGACGTTGCCCGGCCAGTGGGAGACCATGGGCGCGGTGGACGCCACCATCCGCAGCATTCTGAGCTTCGGGCTCGACGACCGGTACTACGATACCTATCCCGCGAAAGTGCGGAGCGTGGGAATCGATCAGATTCCCGCCGTGGCGGCGAAGGTGGTCCATCCCGGCCAGCTGATCTGGCTGCTTGTGGGTGACCGCGCGAAGATCGAGGCGGGGATCAGGGAGCTGAATCTGGGAGAGGTGAAAGTAATTCAGCCCAGCTGACCTAAGTAAGAGGTGAGAAGTAAGAAGGGAGCTCCGATCTGCGCGGGGCTCCCCTCTCACCTCTTACCTCTCACTTCTTACTTCTTGGTGGTGTCCTTCTTCGACATCGTGGTGTCCTTCGTGGCAGCTGCGCCCTTCTTGTGATGCCCCTTGTGGCCCTTCTTGGCCATCGAGGGAGCTGCGGTGCTGTCCTTCCCGCCCGAGGGCTGCTGGGCCATAGCGGGTGCCGCGATCAGGGCAGCGCAAAGAGCGATCGTCATCAGCGAGAGCTTCCGGGACATGCGTTCCTCCGTGGTAGCGCAAGACGTGGGGACAGTGAGGTCATGTCGCCGGCTTCTTCGCATGGTGCCGGCGTGCAACGGGTCGGAAGGCAGAACTCGCGCCAACCCGAAGCGGCTTCGCATGTGCTTTGCAGCGAAACAGTTGCGAGCGCTCGCCACGGGCCTGACGAATACGGTCGAGCCAACCCGACCCGAGGCCGAAGGACAGTCCGTCAGCGTCGTGACAAAATGTCCCGTCTCGGTTAACATCACAGCGCCCTGCCCCCGCACACCGCTGTTTGCCCCAACGAGAACTCAATGCGCTCATACCTGACGCTCGGCCCCGTGCTCCTGCTGACCCTCTCGTCATTACCCGCCCATGAGGCGTGGGCGCAGCGCCGGGCCAGCTCAGCCCCGACCCTTACCGCCGGCGCCCGAGCGGGGCGCGACTTCGAAAACCATGCGTGGAGTCTGGGGGCACAGCTCGGGCTCCGAGTTCAGGACCGGTTCGAGTTCCGACCCAGCGCCGACTACTTCTTCGGGGACCAGACCCCCTTCCGGTGGCAGGCCAACGCAGACGGAGCGATCACATTCGGGCCGGGCCGGAGCATCTACGCCGGCGGCGGCGCCGCATTCGTCAAGGTGCGGCCGCTGGACAAGATCAAGACCGGATACAACGGCTTCTTCGGGCTCAACCTGGCGCCGGCTCAATCGCGGAGCCGGCCGTTTGCCGAGTTCCGGTGGACCTGGGTGTACGATACGAGTCCGTTCAGGCTAGTGATCGGGTACAGCTACCGGTTGGGTGGTTGAAACAACTGCGTGAAAAGTGAAAAGTAAAAAGTGAAAAGGGGCTCCGATGATCCACCGGAATCCCCTTTTCACTTTTTACTTTTTACTTTTTACGTGGTTTCCCAGTTACTGCTGGCTCACCTTAGCGCTCCCCTCCAGCTCGTCGGCGATCCGGCCCGCGTCGTACACTTTCCGCAACGCCTCGGTGATCCCCCGCGAGTGGACCGCCACCGATCGCGCGACCTCGTCGGTGAAGATGAACCGGTTGGGCAGCGACTCGATGTTGCCGTCGAAGATGAGACCCACCACTTCCGCGTTCTGATTGATCACCGGGCTGCCCGAGTTGCCGCCGATGATGTCGTTGGTGGTGACGAAGTCCATGGGCGTCGTCAGGTCGAGCCGGTCGCGGGCGGCCTTCCACCGCTCGGGCAGCTGGTACGGCGGCTGGTCGTCAAACTCCGCCGAGTGGGCGTAGAGCCCGTAGAGCGTGGTCTTGTAGGCGGCGTTGGTCCCGTTCATCGGGTATCCCTGCACCACGCCATCGGTGATCCGCAACGTGAAGGTGGCGTCCGGCGGCAGTGACGTACCATAAGCGGCAAACAACGCCTGGCCGACCCGTTCGGCGTGAGCCGACACGGTGGACTCGAGCCGCAAGCCGCGCATGGCCAACGCCCGGGAGATCGGGGCGATCCTGCGGGCCGCGGCGATGAGCGGGTCGGTGGAAGCCCGGACGGCCTCGGCGCCGCCATCGAGCAGCGCCTTTCGGGCAGCCGGGTCGGTGAGTGAGGTCTTCTCGATGAGGGCTTCCGCGGCGACTTCCGGACTCCGTCCCTGCAGCACGGCGTTGAGATAGGGATCGGTCGCGGGGAGCTCCTTTCGGGCCGCCGTCAGCTGGGCCGCCAGGCTCGACTTGTCGGCCTCCTTGTCGATCGGCACGTCGCCCTGGAGGGTCTGCCGCAGTTGGTTGATGGCCTCCCCGCGGTAGGCCGGGAGCCGGGCCGAATCGGGGAGGGCGGACTCTTCCGGGAGCCGCACCAGCAAGCCCGCGATGGTGAGCAGCTGCGATGCGCCGAAGTTGTAGTAGCGGGCCCTCACGGCCAGGGTGCGCTGTTCCTTGAGCGCGAGCGCGATGCGGTCCCAGGCGTCGCCGTACTTCACGCGGAGCTTGGGGTCGCGGTTCACCCGCGCCCTGAAGTCCTGCTCGAACTTGCGCTTCCTCGCCATGATGACGGTGTCCAGCAGGCCGGCCTGGTATCCGGTGACCGCCTTGAAGGAGTTCTGGGCGTAGAACAGCTGGTTCTCAAAGCGCCGCCGGGCCTCGTCACTCTGGGCGACGAGCTGCTGATAGATGGCGATATTCCGCTTGAGCTGAGCGAGCTGGCCGGGGTAGGTGACATCGCGCAGGTACAGCATCTGCGCCAGGGTCAGCAGCCTGCCGGTGGAGCCGGGGTTCCCGATCACGAAGACCAGGTCGCCTTCCTTGGCGCCGGCCGCGCTCCACTTGAAGTAATGCTCGGTCTTCATCGGGACGCCGTTGTCGTACACCCGGAGCAGCGTGAGATCGAGATCGTAGCGCGGATAGGTGAAGTTGTCGGGATCGCCGCCGAAGAAGCTGATCGTCCCCTCGGGAGCCATGACCAGGCGCACATCGGAGAAGCGCTTGTAGCGGTACAGCGAGTAACTGCCGCCCTGGTACAAGGTGACCACCTGGCACACGTCCTTGGTTTGCTGCTCGCACTGGTGCTCGGTTTCCTCTATCGCTGCGTTGCGCTGCGCCACCTGCCCCGCAATCGCAGTGGCGGTCACCTTGGCCCGGACCCGTCCGGTCACGTCCTCGGTCGACTGGAGCTGGTCCACGTACAGCCCCGGGCACTTCTTCTCCTCCGCCGTGGTACGGGCGACGAATCCCGCCTGCTGATAGCTGGTGTCGGGAGGCGAGACCGCGGTGATACAGTCGCGGCCGCAGTGGTGATTGGTCATCACCAGCCCTTCCGAGGAGACGAAGGACGAGGAACATATCGGCAGCCGGACCGACGCGAGCCGCACGTGGTCGAGCCAGGCCTGATCCGCCGTAAACCCATAGCGCGCCTTCCAGTACTCGAGCGGCGGCGCGTCGAAGGTCCACATGGTCCCGAACTCCTTGACGAAGCCGGCCGGCGCGGCCACCGGGCGGGCCGGCGCGGTGGCCTGGGCGACCGCCCGCGGTGCGCCTCCCACTACCAGGCACACCGCCAGCGCGAGAGTTGCGGGTCGAAACGGGCTACCGAACATCGGATACCTTCCGGCCAGGGGTGGGGTCCAAACGAGCGGCCTCCAAGCTAACCCGCCCACCCAGGGGGTGGGAGGGACGCGCATTAGATTCGGACCAGTCCAACTTCGGGAGGAACCAGCATGGCAACGACCAGCAGGGCGAGCGCGGCCTGGGAAGGTGTCCTCCGGACCGGCAAGGGACACTACGAGGCCGGCTCCGGGGCGTTTCAGGGTGACTACTCGTTTGCGACCCGCTTCGAGGGAGCGAAGGGCACCAATCCGGAAGAGCTCATTGCGGCTGCCCACGCGGCCTGCTTCAGCATGGCGTTGGCGGTCGGGCTCGAGCTGGCCGGCAAACCGGCCACCCGGATCAGCACGACGGCTGCCTGCACCATCGACAAAGTGGGCGAAGGCTTCCGGATCACGTCGATGCGGCTGGAGACCCGCGGCCGCGTCGCGGGCATCGACCAGGCCGGCTTCCAGAAGGCAGCCGAAGCGGCTAAAGACGGGTGCCCAGTGTCGCAGGCGTTGAAGGGCAACGTGAAGATGGAGCTGGACGCGAAGCTAGAAACTGCGTGAAAAGTGAAAAGTAAACAGTGAACAGGTGGCTCCGGTGAACACGGAGGCGCCTGTTCACTTCACTGTTCACCGTTCACGCTTTTCCCGAAAGTTTCCCCGCCATCTCCAGGTATCCCCGCATCATCCTCCCCAGCCGCTCGAAGCGCTCCCGATCCTTGAGCCCTCCGCCCTCATCGAACGCGTCTCGGGCATTCGGCAGCGAGAACATATCGGGATAGATCACGACTCCGAGGCCCTCGAGCGGAATCCGCAGCTGCCACAGCCCCCGAATCCCGCCGACCATGCCTCCGGACGCCGCCATGAGGAAAGCACTCTTGCCCCGGAACGGCACCGGCCGTATCCGGGAGACCCAGTCGATCGCGTTCTTGAGGGTGCCCGGCAGTGAGTAGTTGTACTCGGGTGAGGCGATCAGCAGGCCATCCGCGCCGCGAACCCGCCGGGCCAGCTCTTCCGCGCCCGGCGGGACTCCTTGGGCGTCGAGGACGTCCCCGTCAAACATCGGCATGTGGAATTCGGCAAACTCGGCCAGGTCGATGTCGGCGCCGGCTGCGCGAGCAATCTCGACTGCCGGTGCGAGCAGCTTCCGGTTCACCGAGCCACGCCGGAGCGACGCGGCAAAGGCGAGCAACCGAAAGCTCATCGCGATGTGATGGTGTAGCGGAACAGCACGCCCTCCACAAACTCCGCCACCACCCGCCCGCTCCTGGTGTCGTAGGTGCGCGTGGTCACCAGCAGCGTCCCCTCCTTGCGGTTGGTACGCTGGAACGGCGCGCCCAGGAGCTGGTCGACCTCCTCCGCCAGCAGCCCTTTGTGGAGCGCGAGGGGGCCGGTCGGCCCGGCCGCGACCGCGGTGTCGGCGGGTGGCGCGGTGTCGGCGGGTGGCGCGGCGGGGTTTCCCGTCATCGGCTCGAAATCGACGAACTCGGCCAGCCCCGTCTTCACCGACTCGACCTGCAGCGCTTCCGGAGGCACGCCCTTGGGATAGCGGAGATTGAAGCGCGAGCCGCCCTGCAACCGGCGCTGCTGCAGGTACTCCCGCCGCTGCTCGGTGGCCGAGGCCGCGATCGCCCGGTTGCGCCGATCCTCCCGCTCCCGTTGCGACCGCAGCTGGTCGAGCTCCCGCTGCATGCGGGCTTTCGCTGATGTATCCGTCTCCTTCTTCACGGCGACTTCGAGGTCCTTCTCGCGTTGGCTCCTGGGAGCGGCCGTGATGCCGACCGCCGGGTCCGTGGGGTCGCCGGAGGTGCCGTACCCCCCGCCGTCGAGTTGAAACTCGATCAGCTTACCCTTTACCCTGATCTTGGTGACGAGAGCGGGCTGCCCCGCCTGAATGGCGATGCCGTATCGCTTGAGGCGCTTGGCATGCTCGGGAAAGTCCACTGCCGGCTTCGCGTCCGGATACACATCCACCCCCGCCTCGGCAGCGGGCATCGCCAGCTTGGCAACAATGGTTCGGCCTTCGAAATAGTCGCGAAGCGCGGCCTCATGCTGCGCCGCGAGAGAGGCGGCCAGCACCTGAAACGCCAGCATAAGCCCGAGCGTACGACGCATAATGGTCCGGGGTGGAGGTGATCCCGCCATCCGGCAATGAGGGATCGCTGAATGTATCGTGGATACCCAATGCCAACTAGCCGACCCCAATCCGCGGACCCGGCGGCGCTCAGCCGATGGCGCGCCGACACGCCCGGCTGCGCCGAGCGGATACATCTCAACAACGCGGGCGCCGCGCTGGTCCCGAGCGTCGCCGCCGATGCCATAACAGAGCACCTGGCGCTCGAATCCAGCCTGGGCGGCTATGAGGCTGCCGAGACCAGGGTCGATCGGGTGCAGGCAGCGTATGCCGCGCTGGGTCGGCTTATCGGCGCTCCGGCCCGCAACGTCGCGCTGGCCCCGAACTCGACCATCGCCTTCACCCAGGCGCTATCCGCCTTCGATTTCGCGCCGGGCGATCAGATCCTCACCACGCGCAACGATTACGCCTCCCAGCAGATCATGTTCCTGTCGCTGGCTCACCGGCGCGGCGTCGAAGTCGTGCGAGCCGACGACCTGCCCGAGGGCGGGGTGGATCCGGGCTCGGTACGCCGTCTGATCGGCCGGCGTCGCCCGCGACTCGTCGCGGTGACCTGGGTGCCGACCAATTCGGGGCTGGTACAGCCGGTCGAGGCGATCGGGGCGATCTGCGAGGCGGCCGCCGTGCCGTACCTGGTCGATGCCTGTCAGGCAGTGGGCCAGATCCCGATCGACGTCTCGCAGGTCCGCTGCGACTACCTGGCCGCCACCGCCCGCAAGTTCCTCCGGGGACCTCGCGGCATCGGGTTTCTCTATGTGTCGGATCGGATGCTCGAAGCGGGCGCGCACCCGTTACTGGTGGACATGCAGGGAGCAGACTGGACCGCGCCCGACGCGTTCGAGCTCGCCCCTGACGCCCGGCGTTTCGAGACCTGGGAGTCCCCCTGCGCCCTGGTGCTCGGCATGGGGGCCGCGGCGCGTTACGCGCTGGACGTCGGCATCGAGACCGCGCGCGACCGCTCCCGGGCGCTGGCGGCCCTCGCCCGGGAGCGCCTGGCCGGGCTAGCGGGAGCGCGGGTGCTGGATCGGGGCGCCGAGCTCTGCGCCATCGTCACGGTCGAGCTGGCGGGGCATGACCCGCAGGAGCTCAAGCTCGAGCTCCGGCGCCGCGGCATCAACGTCAGCGTGACGACCCGGACCGCCGCGGTGATCGACATGGACGACAAGCACGCCGGTGCGGCGTTGCGGCTCTCGCCGCACTACTACAACACGGAGGACGAGGTGAGGAGGGCGGTAGAGACGATCAAAAGCGTGAAAAGTGAAAAGTGAAAAGGGAGCTCGGGCGACCACCTTAGCCCCTTTTCATTTTTACTTTTCACTTTTCACGCTTTTGACGCTTTTTAGTTCCGGCCCCAGCGTCCTCCACACCGTCTCCGCCACTCTCCGCGCCCCCGCAGCCGTCGGGTGGATGCCGTCCGGCTGGTTGAGCGAATCCACCCCGGCCACGCCCGCCAGCAGAAACGGCACCAGCGGAAGCCGGTTTTTCGCGGCCAGATCCGGATAGACCCGGTAAAACCGCTGCGCATAGGCCGGCCCGTAGTTGGGCAGCGCCTCCATCCCGATCAGGATGATGCGCGGCGGGGGCGACGTCGCCCTGGCCCGGTCGATGATCGCCTGGATGTTGCCCCGCAGCGAATCGGGGCTCTGGGCCCGGAGCCCGTCGTTGGCGCCGGTCTCGATCACGAGCACAACCGGCGGGGTGCGGAGCAGCCACGCGATGCGGCGGAGCGCGCCGGCTGAGGTCTCGCCGCTCACGCCTGCGTTCACCACCCGGTAGTGAAGGCCCGCCGAGTCGATCTTCGACTGGATCAGGGCGGGATAGGCTTGCGCCGGATCGAGTCCGTACCCCGCCGTGAGGCTGGTCCCCAGAAACATCACTGTCGGGGGCGCGAGATCGTTGGTGCGGGCGGGAGAACCCGATCCGCCCCCGACCGGCTCTTCTCGCGAGCGGTCGCAGGCTGCGCCTGCAATCAGAAGAGATACGATGATGAATCGGGATATCATTCTGCCATGCTCAAGTGCGAATCGCTCGGCCGAACCTACCTCTCGGGTGGACGCGAGCTCACGGTTTTGAAGGATATCAGCTTCCAGATTGAGCCGGGCGGGTTCCTCGCGATCGTGGGCCCTTCCGGCAGCGGCAAGACCACGCTGCTGGGCCTGCTCGCTGGTCTCGATCGACCCACGACGGGCAGCGTCCAGCTGGACGGACAGGATCTCGGCCGGCTCGACGAGGACGCGCTCGCCCGAATGCGGGGCAAGAAGGTCGGCTTCGTCTTCCAGTCGTTCCAGCTGATTCTCACCCTCACGGCGCGGGAGAACGTCCAGGTTCCGCTCGAGCTCCGGGGCGACGGCAACTGGCGGGTCGCCGACGAGCTGCTGTTCCGGGTCGGTCTCGCCGACCGCGGCCATCATTACCCGGCACAGCTGTCCGGGGGCGAGCAGCAGCGGGTCGCGCTTGCCCGGGCGTTCAGCAACCATCCCAGGATTCTGTTTGCCGACGAGCCGACCGGGAACCTCGACGCGGCGACCGGCGCAGGCATCATCGATCTGATGGTGGAGCTCAACCGGGATGTCGGCACTACCCTCGTCCTCGTTACCCACGATGCCGAGCTCGCGTCCCGGGCCCGCCGGACCATTCGTCTGGTTGACGGTCGCATCGTAGCCGATTCCGCCTCGTGATCTCGCCGGGCTTTGTGCTTCGGATGGCGTGGCGTGAGAGCCGCGCCGAGGCAGGACACTTGGCGCTGCTGGTAGGCGCGGTGGCCATCGGCGTGGCGGCGCTGGTGGCCACCAACTCGTTCACGGCCAACCTCCAGGATTCGGTGCGCCTCCAGGCCCGGGCGCTCCTCGGCGCGGACCTTTCGTTCTCGAGCCGCCGGCCGTTCCCAACGCCCGCCGAGGCAACGATCGATTCCCTCCCGGCAACCGGCGTGGCCCGGCTGACCAACTTCCCGGCGATGGCGTACGTCGCTCGCACCACCGGCACCCGCTTGGTCCAGGCTTCCGCGATCGAAGGCGGGTTTCCGTTCTACGGCGAGATCAAAACGGCCCCGGCCGCGGCCTGGGCCGATCTCCAGACCGCACGTCACGTCGTGGTCGATCCCGCGCTGCTGCCCGCGTTGGGGGCGCACGTGGGCGACTCGCTCACGCTGGGCGAAGCCCGCTTCCTCATCACCGGCACCATCCAGAACCTCCCGGGCGAGGTCGGTATTCGTACCGCCTTCGGTCCCCGGATCTTCATTCCCGCCAGGTATCTCGACGATACCAGGTTGCTCGTCTTCGGGTCCCAGGCGGAACGGCAGGCCTTCGTCAAGCTGCGCGACGGCGCCTCGGCCCAGGCACTCGCGGAGCGGCTCCGGCCGGCGCTCAACGCGCAGCAGGTGCGGGTCCGCACTGTCGCCGACGACCGCCAGAATCTGAGCAACGTGCTCACCCGGCTCTCCAAGTATCTCGGGCTCATCGCGCTGATCGCGCTGCTTCTCGCCGGTGTGGGCGTCGCGAGCGCGGTGCTGGTGTTCATCCGGCGGAAGCTCGACACCATCGCGGTGCTCCGCTGCCTTGGCGCGACTGCCGGGCAGGTGTTTGCCATCTATCTGGCGCAGGCGCTGGCGCTCGGGCTGGCCGGAAGCGTCACCGGCGCGGCGGCCGGCGTGCTGGTGCAGCAGGGAGTGCCGGCGCTGTTGCGTGGGCTTCTTCCGCTGGACGTGCGCCCCGCGCTCGTGCCCGGGCCGATCGCGCTGGCGATCGGCCTCGGGATCTGGACCGCATTCATCTTCGCGTTGCTGCCGCTGCTCGGCGTGCGGTTGATCCCTCCGCTCGCCGCCATCCGGCGCCCGTATGAAGCCACCGCGTCCCCCCGCGATCCCTGGCGGTGGCCCGGAATTGCGGCGCTGGTCGCCAGCGTTGTCGCACTGGCTTCGCTCGAGATCGGGAGCTGGCGCACCGGCGGGATCTTCGCGGCCGGGATCGGGGTCGCGCTGGGCGCGCTCTGGCTCGCCGCCTGGCTGCTGGTGCGCGGGGTCCGGCGCTGGTTCCCGGGCGGATGGCCCTACGTCTGGCGCCAGGGCCTGGCCAACCTGTTTCGGCCGGCCAATCAGACGGTGGCCGTCGTGCTCGCGCTGGGATTCGGGGCCTTTCTGCTGGCTACGCTGTTCCTGGTGCAGCATAACCTGCGGCGCGGGCTCGAGCTGACGGGCGGCGCCCGCCGGCCCAATCTGCTGCTGCTGGATATTCAGACCGATCAGGCAGCCGCTGTGGCCCGCGAGCTTCGAGCGCGGGGGCTGCCCGAGAATGGCCCGGTCCCGATCGTGCCGATGCGGATTCTCTCGGTAAAGGGAAAGCCGGTCGCGCAGCTGCTCGCCGACACCGCGCACCACCCGTCCGATGCCGGCCCCCGCGGCGAGCCGGGCAACGCGTGGGCCCTGCGCCGGGAGTATCGGAGCACCTACCGCGACACGCTGGTGGCGTCCGAGCGGGTGGTCGCCGGGAGCTGGTGGGCGGGCGGACGGGCGGGCAGGGGGGCAGGCGGGCAGGCGGGCAGTGAGCCCCAGCCGGCATCCATTTCCATGGAGCAGGATCTCGCTAAGGAGCTGAGCGTCACCGTCGGCGACGAGATCGTCTGGGACGTGCAGGGCGTCGCGATGCCGTCGCGGGTGGCCAGCCTGCGGGACGTCAACTGGGCCCGGTTCGAGCCCAACTTCTTTGTCGTGTTCGCTCCGGGCAGCCTGGAGCAGGCGCCGCAAACGCTGGTGGCGCTCACCCGAATCGACGATGACGTCATGCGCGGCCGGTTTCAGCGGGCGCTGGCCGAGCGCTTCAGCAACGTCACCAGCGTGGATCTCGCGCTGGTGCAGCAGGGAATCGAGCGGCTGGTCGGCCGGGTCGCGCTCGCCATCCGGTTCATGGCGGCCTTCAGCCTCGCGGTCGGCGGCCTCGTGCTGGTAGGCGCGATCGCCACGACGCGGCTGCAACGACTCCGCGAATCGCTCCTCCTCCGCACCCTCGGCGCAACCCGGCGCCAGGTCCTCCGGATCGCGTTGGCGGAGTATCTCGCACTCGGACTCCTGGCATCGCTGACGGCGGTGCTGCTCGCGACCGGTGCGGGCTGGGGCCTGACCCGGTGGTACTTCGACGGCCGATTCTGGATACCGGTGTTGCCGCTGGCGGCGCTGGTGGCGGCCATCGCGGCGCTGAGCGTTCTGGTGGGTTTGTGGACCACGCGGGAAGCGCTCGCGGGCACCCCGCTCGAGGTGTTGCGGGCGGAGTGAAGCCGCGTACTATTCCTCACCCATGAACAACTGCAAACCACAGAGGCACGGAGCTACAGAGAACAAGCACCAAATGAAATTTTCCCTGCCTCCGTGCCTCTATGGTTGGCTTTTTGGACCGGGACTCCAATGCTCGCCATTGACCTGAGCGGGAAGCGTGCGCTCGTCGCGGGAGTCTCCGACGACGGCGGCTTCGGTTTTGCGATCGCGAAGTCGCTGGCTGAAGCCGGCGCGTCGATCTGCGTGGGGAGCTGGCCGCCCGCGCTGGGCATCTTCCTCAAACTCCTCGAGCGGGGCAAGATCGAGGAATCGCTCCGGCTGTCGGACGGGCACAAGCTCGAGTTCGAGCGGATCTATCCGCTCGACGCCGCCTTCGATCGCCTGGCCGACGCGCCGGACGATATTCGCGACAACAAGCGGTACAAGGAGCAGGGCGACTTCAGCGTCGAAGGCATGGCGCAGCGCCTCCGGCAGGACTTCGGCGAGCCGGCGCTGGACCTCGTGGTCCACAGCCTGGCCAACGGGCCCGAGGTGAAGAGCCCGCTGCTCGAGACCAGCCGCGCCGGGTATCTCGCCGCGGTGAGCGTGAGCGCGTACAGCAACGTGTCGCTGGTCCGCCATCTCGCCCCGCTGATGCGGCCCGGCGGCTCGTTCGTGTCGCTGACCTACCTGGCCGGTGAGCGGGTGATCCCGGGCTACGGCGGCGGCATGTCGAGCGCCAAGGCCGCGCTCGAGGCGGACACCCGAACATTGGCCTACGAGGCCGGGCGCCGCTGGGGTGTCCGGGTGAATGCCATCTCCGCGGGGCCCTGGGCTTCCCGGGCCGCGAGCGCGATCGGCTTCATCGACACGATGATCGCCTACACCAGCGCCAACTCGCCGCTGCCGCGGCCGATCGCCGCCGCCGACGTCGGCCGTACGGCCGCGTTCCTCCTGAGTCCGCTCGCCGCCGCGATCACCGGAACCGTGGTGTACGTGGACAACGGCTACCACGCCATGGGCATGGCGGTCGCCCCGCCGGCACCCACCAGCATCGAATGAAAATTTACCGCAGAGGCGTAGAGGACACAGAGACCCACAACTGTGGTGTGCTTCCTGACCGAGGATCCGCATGACCGCCACTGACGAGCTGCTCAGCCGCGCGGATGGCCCCGCCTGGCGCCTGACGATCAATCGCCCGGCCCGGCGCAATGCGCTGACTCCCGAGCTGGCCGCCTCGGTGGCGCGGGAGATCGAGCGGCTGGGCTCGAGCGACTCGGCTCGCGTCATCCTGCTGGAAGGCGCCGGCGGCCATTTTTCGGCGGGCCTCGACCTGCGTTGGCTGACCAGCCTCGGTCCGACGCCGGCCCGGGCCGAGATCCGCGACGGCCTGGAGCGGTTTCAGTCGGTCATTCTCGCCATCGTGCGGGCCCCGATCCCCGTCGTGGCGCTGGTGCGGGGGACTGCCGCCGGGTTCGGGGTAGACCTGGCCGTCGCATGTGACACCCGCCTGGCCGGTACCAGCGCCACCTTCACGTCAGCCTTCTCCCGCATGGGACTGGTCCCCGACGGGGGCTCGACCTACGGCTTGCCCCGGCTCATCGGCGACGGCGCCGCGCTTCGGTTCCTGCTCGCCAGCGAAACGGTGGACGCGGCGGCGGCCCTGCGCTGTGGCCTGGTCGATGAAGTCGTAGACGACGCCGAGCTCGATGCCCGCGCGGCGGCATTGGCCGGGGCGCTGGCCGCGAACGCGCCGGTGAGTCTGGCGTCGATCAAGCGGCTCTGCCGCACCGAAGAGCTGAGCGGCCTCGAGCGCGCGCTTCGCGCCGAGGGCGAGGCGCAGATCGAAGCATTCCTGGGTGCGGAGTTTCAGCGCCGCCTCGCCGCGTTCCTGGCCCGGGCCGGTGCCAAGGAGACGGCGTGAGCGAAACGCCGGCGGTGTTCACCCCCGACCTGCTCGTGGGGAAGGTGGCGTTGATCACCGGCGGCGGGACCGGCATCGGCTTCGGGATCGCGGAGTGCCTGGCCCGCGCCGGCGCGAGCGTCGCGATCGCGAGCCGGAAGCCCGAGCATCTCGAGCCCGCCCTTGCCCAGTTGCGGCAGCTGGGCGGACGGGCGGTCGCGGTGGAAGCGAACGTGCGGGAGCCCGAGTCGGTGGGCCGCATGGTCGAGCGAGTCGCCAATGAGCTGGGCCGACTCGACATCCTGGTCAACAACGCCGCGGGAAACTTCTATGCTCCTTCGGCCGGGCTGTCTCCCAATGCCTGGCGCTCGGTCATCGAGACCGACCTCTACGGCACGTTCTATTGCTGCCAGGCGGCGTACCCCGCGCTTCGCTCGGCCGGCGGCGGGCGCATCATCTCGGTCTCGATGACGCTCCACTATCGCGGCTGGCCCCAGATGGCCCATGCTACCGCGGCCAAAGCCGGCGTCGATGCGCTCACCCGCACGCTCGCGCTGGAATGGGCGCCGGACGGCATCAGAGTGAACGCCGTCGCGCCCGGCCCCATCCCGACGGAAGGCGTGAGAAAGGCGTTCACCCCTCCCAGCGCCGAAACGCCGGACCTGTTCCGGATGGACGCATATGCCAAGCGCGCCATCCCCGCGGGGCGCTGGGGAACGCCCCAGGACATCGGGCAGATGGTGACTTACTTGGCGAGCCCGGCCGCCGAATGGATCACGGGCGCGATCTTCGTAGTGGACGGCGGGCATTGGCTGATGCCGGCAGACCGGCAATAATGGATCGGGTGTTCTTTGCGCTGGGCTCGGTCTCCGGCCTGGTCGCCGTCGCGGCCGGGGCGTTTGGCGCTCACGGACTCCGGTCGCGGCTGTCGCCCGACCTGCTGGCGGTCTTCGAGACCGCGGCCCGCTACCAGATGTATCACGCGCTCGCGCTCATCGCGGTTGCTTGGGCGACGACCCGCTGGCCCGGGTCGCTTGCTACCTGGGCCGGCTGGCTCTTCACTGCCGGCACCCTGATCTTTTCGGGAAGCTTGTACGCCCTCGCTCTCAGCGGGCTTCGATGGTTGGGGGCGATAACGCCGCTGGGCGGCGTCTGTTTCCTGGCCGGCTGGCTTTGCCTCGCGCTGTCGGTTCGGCGCTGAGCCCCGAAGAATGACCCTCACCCCAATCGACGGAACCTCTCCCGAGCAACGGCCGGAGGCGAGCCCGAGACCGGGTGCCACCGACCTACGGGGCGCGGCGCCCGGACTCTGGACCGGGCTGGCGGCGCTCTATGGCACAGCTCTGGTCGCCTGGGTGGCGTCGGGGTGGGGAGTCTCGAGCGAGCTCGGCAAGGGCCTGCTCAACCTCGCATTCCAGCCGCTCAACCTGGCTGCGGCAGCCGCCTTCTGGCGAGCCTCCACCCGCGCCGACCGGGAGCGCCTGCGACCGGCGCTCCGCCTATTTGCCGCATGCTACCTGAGCATCTTTGCCGGCAACACGCTGTGGTTCGTTCAGGAGACGCTGCTTCGGACCGATCCCACCTACTCCTGGCCGAACATCCCCTATCTGTTGTCCTACGCCCTCGGCATCGCGGGGTTGCTGTCCCTCCCCATGGCGCGCCGGAGTCGGTTCGAGTGGTGGAGGTTTCTACTCGACGCGGTCCTGACCGGGCTGGGAGGCGGCGCGGTCATCTGGTTCGTGGTGATTCGTCCGCTCTCGGTGGTGGAGTTGCCGCCGCTGCACCGGGCGATCCTGCTCGCCTTCCCGTTCGCGGCCCTGGTCTTCTTCGTCGGGCTCCTCATGGTCCTGCTTCGCCGGCCCGCGGAGGTGAGCCCGGCTGCGCTCCGGCTCTACGTGGTCGGCGAGGGTGCCACCCTGGTCGGCGACCTGTTCTATCAGCTGGTCTATCAACACCCGTCGTACTCGGGGATTCAATGGACCTACACCCTGTATGCCGCGAGCTACGTGGTGATCGTCTGGAGCGGCGAGGTGTTCGCCCGGCGTCCCTCACCCCCGAGGGAGCCGAGGCCGGTGCTCCCCGTAGACATCCACGTGTGGAGCCCGCTGCCCTGGATCGCCGCCGGGGGAGTGTACGTGCTGCTGCTGTGGAACGCGATCCAGACCTGGAACTCCTCCCTCAGCGGACTCGCCGTGGTCGCGATCGCGCTCACCGTGTTGCTGGTCGCGCGCGAAGCCGCGACCGTCGGCCAGAACGTCCGGCTGCTGCAGGCGCGCGCCGAGCGGAAAAGCGAGATCCGGTTCGAGTCGCTGGTCCGCCACTCGACCGACCCGCTTCTCATCCTGGATGCCCAGCTGATCACCCGCTTCGCGAGCCCGGCCGCGGGCCGGGTGGCCGGACGGCCGGCGGAAGGGCTGGTGGGGACCCGGCTCCTCGATCTGATCCATCCCGATGACGCGCCCCAGGCCGAGGCGCTGCTCCACCAACTGATCCCCGGCGTCGGCCTTGCCTGTCCGGTTCGCTGGCGGATGGCGCACCAGGGCGGATCCTGGCGTCACCTGGAAGCGGTGGTCACCAACCTCCTGGCCGACCCGAGTGTCCATGGGCTGGTGGTGACGGCGCACGACGTGACCGAGCGCGACTCCCTGGAAGAGCAGCTTCGCCACGCCCAGAAGATGGAGGCCATCGGCCAGCTCGCCGGAGGCATCGCGCACGACTTCAACAACCTGCTGACCACGATTCTGGGAACGGCGGAGCTGGCGCTGGAGCGCCTGCCGCCGGGGCCGCTGCGGGGCGAGATCGAGGAGATGCGGACCGCCGGCCGCCGCGCGGCCGCGCTGACGGGCCAGCTGCTGGCCTTCAGTCGAAAGCAGGTGATCGAGGCGAAGGTGATCAACGTGAGCGACGTCGTGGCCGGCACCCATCGCCTCTTGCAGCGACTGATCGGCGAGCACATCAATCTCGTGGTGCGGATCGAGCACGACATCGGATGCGTGCGGGGCGATGTGGCTCAGATCGAGCAGGCTCTGGTCAATCTGATCGTGAATGCCCGCGACGCCATCACCGACGCAGGCACGATCACGCTGGAGGCGGCGGCCGCTGAGATCCCCGCCGGCACGTCGGACCCGGAGCTCGGCGCGGTGGAGCCGGGCCCGTACGTCGCGCTCCGGGTCACCGATACCGGCGCCGGAATGGATCCGGCGACACAGGCGCGGATCTTCGAGCCGTTCTTCACCACCAAGGGACTGGGCCGGGGCACCGGGCTCGGCCTGGCGACGGTCTACGGCACCGTCCGCCGTCACGGCGGTGCGGTCACGGTGCAAAGCACGGTTGGGGAGGGATCCCGGTTCACCATCTATCTGCCCCGGATCGCTGGACCGGCGGAGGTCAGACCGCGCGATCGCGCGCTGGAGGCGACGGAGGGCAAGGAGACCATCCTCGTCGTGGAAGACGAGGCCGCGGTTCTGCGCACGACATCTCGCGGGCTCCGCTCTCACGGGTACACCGTGCTCGAGGCGGGTGACGGCATCGCCGCGGTCCAGGTAGCAGAGGCTCACCCGGGAGCCATCGACCTCGTCGTCATGGATGTCATACTGCCGGGTCGCAGCGGCCCCCAGGTGGTGGTGGACCTCCACCGGATCCGGCCGGCAATGCGGGTGCTGTATGCCTCGGGCTACAGCGGCCGGGAATTGACCCCCCACGGCCTGCTGACCGCCGACATCGCGTTCCTCCAGAAGCCGTACTCGATTTCCGAGCTGAGTCGGCGGATCCGGCAAGTACTCGCCACCGGGACCACCTCGACCCACTAGATCGAGGGCCGGGTTCTCCTGATCCGGGGTGCTTCAGGCATTGCTGGCGGCCGCGCCGCGGCCCTGCGCGTCGAGGACGATGCGCACCTTCTGCGCCAGCGCCTCGGGAGCGAACGGCTTCTGCAGGAATGCGGTGTCCGGATCGAGGCGCCCATGGTGCACGATGGCGTCCTCGGCGTACCCCGACATGAACAGCACGGCCAGGCCGGGGCGCGACACCGTGAGCCGGTCAGCGAGCTGCCGGCCGGTGAGGTCGGGCATCATGACGTCGGTGAGCAGCAGATCCAGAGGTCCCGTGTGGCGGGCGGCGATCTCCAGCGCCTCCAGGGGAGACGCCGCTGGGAGCACCGTGTAGCCGGCGGCCTCAAGGGCCCGGCGCGCCAGCTTACGCACCGGCTCGTCGTCCTCGACCACCAGCACGGTCTCGCTGCCCCGGGTCACGACCGGCCGAGCCCGGACCCCGCCGTCGAGCCCGGCTGCCTCGGTAGCCCTCGGCAGGTACACCTTGATCGTCGTGCCATGCCCTACCTCCGAGTACACGAAGATGTGACCACCGGACTGCTTGACGATCCCGAACACCGTCGAGAGACCCAACCCGGTTCCCTTGCCTCGCGGCTTGGTGGTGAAGAACGGCTCGAACATCCGCGCCTTGACCGCCGGACTCATTCCCTGGCCGGTGTCGCTCACGGCAATCATGATGTATGGCCCCGGCGTGACCGCGATGTGCCCGTCCGCGTACTCGGCGCTCAAGGGCGCGTCGCGCGCCTCGATGGTGAGCCGGCCGCCTTCAGGCATGGCATCGCGGGCATTCACGGCGAGATTGACGATCACCTGGCTCAGCTGGCCTCGGTCGGCCAGCACGGCACTCAGGATCGGGCCCGCCACCACCGACAGGTTGATGTGCTCGCCGATGATGCGCCGGAGCATACGGCCGGTGTCGTCCAGGAGCTCGCGCAGATCGATGAGGCTGGGCTGGAGCACCTGTTTACGGCCGAACGCGAGCAGCTGCTGGGTGAGGGCCGCCGCGCGGGCGGCGGCTTCCTGGATGCCGACCACGTCGTCCCGCCGGGGCGTGCCCCGGGCGAGATCGGCCAGCAGAAACTCGGTGTAGCTGCTGATCGCGGTCAGAATGTTGTTGAAGTCGTGCGCCACGCCCCCGGCGAGCTGGCCGATGGCCTGGAGCTTCTGCGCGTGCAGGCTCTCTTCCTCGGCCCGCCGCCTGGCGGTGACATCGAGAAAGGCCCCCACCGCGCCCCGAGCTCGGCCACCCTCGTCGAACAGCGGCGCGGCATAAGCCAGCAGATGCATCACGCGGCCATCCGGGTAGACCACGTCGTACTCCTCGGCCATGACCGGTCGTCCGGCCGCCGCCGCCCGCGGCATCGGCAGATCCGCCGGCGTCACCGGCTGGCCATTGCGCAGAATGCTGTAGGGGGGCGAGTCCCCCAGAGACTGCGCGAGGCCCCCACCGTCGGTCGAACCCAGCATCGCGGTAAACGCTTCGTTGCCGTGGAGCCGCTCGCACCCCGGATCTTCGGCAACGGCGATCCCGACCGGCATGACGTCGAGCAGGGTCTTGAACTCGCTCACCCGCCGCCCGAGATCCACATTGAGCCGCTGCACCGATTCCATGGCAACCCGGCGCTCGGCCGATTCGCCCGCCAGCGCCCCCGCCGTCAGCTCCAGCTCGGCGGTGCGGTCGCGCACGCTCGCTTCCAGTGCCTGGCCCTCCGCCCGCAGCACGGCCTGGACCCGGAGGCTCTCGCGAACGTTCCGCACTAGCAAGCCGAAGCTCACGGCGAGCAGCAGCAGGGCCAGGCCGGCCAGGGCCATGACGGTCCGCAGCGCGGAGCGGGCACCTTCGTTCGAGGCGGCGGCTTGAGCACGCAGCTCCGCCTCCCGCTCCGTTTCCATGTCGCCGATGATCTTGCGGAGGCTGTCCATCGCGACCTTTCCCCGCCCGGTCAGGGAAATCCGGCGCGCCGCATCGAGCCCGTGCTGCCGTCGCGCCTGAATGGCGCTCTGGAGGTCGTTCAGCTTCGCGTTGATCTGACGCTGAACCGCGGCCACCCGGACGGCGTCGCTGCGCCGGTTGGCGGCGAGCGCCAACAGCCGGTCGCCGTCGGTGCGGATCCGCACCAGCGCCTCCGCGTACGGCTGGAGGTAGCTCTCGTCGCCGGTGATGAGAAAGCCGCGCTGCCCGGTCTCGAGATCCCGCATGGTCGACAGCGTACGCTCGAGCTCCAGCAAGAGACGGCTGGTCGCGGCCGTCTCCTCGCTGGCCGCCACGAAACGTTCGGTAGTTTGGTAGGAAACGATGACGATGATAGCGAGGAGCCCGAGCGCGACCGCGAAGAGCAGCGCGAGGCGCAGCCGCAGAATCCTGCTCATGGGAGCCCGGATGAGCCGTCCGAGGCGCGCGGCGAGCGCCGCACGAGCCGTGGGAGGCGGCTCACCAGGTTGAAGCGATGATATCATGCAGCGCCCCTTGGGCCCTCGAGGCGCGTAGAAAGCCTGATAGAGGGCATTTTGAACGTAGGACGTCGGGAATGAGACCGCAACCCGCCCGCTAGCCTTCCTGGCCCGCCCAGATGAAGAACACCACGGCGATCGCGCCGAACAGGTACAGGTTCCCGGGCACCCACATGAGGAGGCCTCCCAGCTTCTGGTCGTCCAGCGCGGAAAGGCCCCAGGTCCGAGGCGCCGCCGCATACCACTCGTAGAGCACCGAATCGGCGAACGTGATGATGGCCGCGACCAGCTGCATGGGAATGCCGACCACGAAGAGATAGAGCATGCGGGGGCCGAGGCCGAGCGGGGGCAGCTCCGGCACCGGGCTCATCACCGGCCACCACATGATGACCGCGGCGATCATGAACAGGAGGTGGGTGAACACGTGCACGTCGTGGTCCCGCATCATCAGGTCGTAGAGCGGGACCGTGTGCCACGCGGCCAAGGTAACGGTGAAGAGCGCGCCCGCCACGACGGGATGGGTCACTATCCGGGCTGCGCGACGCACACCCGGGTGGCGGAGCAACGGGCTCAGCAGCCAGCCGGGCGT
Source organism: Gemmatimonadales bacterium (assembly GCA_035644115.1). GTDB lineage: Bacteria > Gemmatimonadota > Gemmatimonadetes > Gemmatimonadales > GWC2-71-9 > DASQPE01. Next base: position 1,711 of record DASQPE010000357.1, on the reverse strand, counting down.
GCCGGCGAGCAACAGGGGGGGCAGCACCAGGGTGAGGAGCAGGTGCTGCACCATGTGAACCGAGAACAGGTAGTAGTCGCTCAGGTCGTGGATCGGGCCGTTGAGCGACCCGAGCAGGACCACTAGACCGGCCATGAAGCACGCAACCCGCCAGGCCGGCACCGGCGGCCCCCACCCGTGCCGGCGACGCAGCGGTCCGATCCCCCAAACGTACAAGGCACCGAGAAGCCCGGTGCCTATCAGTACGCTGGGATGAAGCGCCCAGGTCGGTTCGAAGGGAACGGTGGGTCTCGGCCGGGTATCCAGAAGGAGCGGCCCGAGAACCCCGGGCATCAGCCGCCCGACTTGGCGAACGCCCAGTGGTAGGCCATCAGCGCGGCGAGCGCCAGGATCATGATCGCGGCGATGATCAGCGGAAACACGAACACCCCGGTGAACAGCCGGCTGTCCTGCCTCAGATGCATGTAGAACATCGCGACCAGCGCGAACTTCGCCGCCGACAGGGTCAGCAGCATCGGCACGAACACCTTGGTGAGATCGCCCAGCGAGCCGGCGTGCTCTCCGAAGGTGATCTCGTAGAGCGCCACCTCCAGCGCGGTCAGGATAAACAGCACCAGGCCAACCTTGGTGTACGTCCCCGGGGTCGGGTGCGAGGGGGCGTGCTCGTCTGCCGCAGTCACATGCGAGGTCATGGCGTGGGCCTCACTGCATCAGGTAAACGACAGGGAAGATGATGATCCATACCACGTCCACGAAGTGCCAGTACAACGCCGCCATTTCCAGGTTGATCGCATTTTCCGGCGGCAGCTGCTTGCGCAGTGCCAGCACGAACATCGTGGTCAGCCAGATCACCCCGATGGTGACGTGGGTGCCGTGGAAGCCGGTCAGGGTGAAGAAGCTCGCCCCGAACATGTTGCGCTGGAGGGTCAGCCCCTTGTGCACGAAGTGGGTGAACTCGTACACCTGCATCCCGACGAAAAACACGCCGCACATGATGGTGGCGCCGAGCCAGCCCAGCAGCATCTTGCGGTTGCCCCTCTGCGCGCCGTAGAGCGCCAGCACGATGAAGAGCGAGCTGAACAGGAGGAGCGCGGTGCCGACCGTTACCAGCGGGATCTCGATGATCGCCTCGTACGCCTGCCCTGTCGCCGGGTCGGTCCAGGCGGTGTGCGGAAAGGGACCGACCAGGCTCTTGTTGCGGAAAACCACGTAGGTCGAGATCAGCGACGCGAAGAACATGCATTCGGACCCGAGAAAGGTCCAAATGGCCAGCTTGCGGCTGTCGAGCCCGGTCGAGGTCTCGAGGTGAGCGGCGGGCGCGGCGTGTGCGACGTCGGACAAAGGAGCTCCTGTGCTAAGCGATCAGTGGTGGCTCTTTCCTCGGACACCCGGAATCGACGTATAACTCGGCTCGAACAGCCAGTTGAAGAGCCCGAAGAAGAGCAAGGCCACGCCCACGACAATGCCCCAGGGACCGATCTTGGACGCGAGCATCAGCCCGGTGAAGAGGACCGGCAGGCCGAACGCGGTCACCAGCGGCCAGTAGGACGGCGCCGGCAAATGAATGCCCTGACCGCTGACCCGCGGCGGCTCCGGCAGCGGGCCTCCCCGCTGGCGCTTGGCGTCCCACAACGGATCGCGGCCGCTCACCGTGGGGATCTCGGGAAAGTTCCACTCCTGCGGCGGTGACGGGATCGACCACTCGAGCGTG
>DASQPE010000356.1:0-11644 GCA_035644115.1 Gemmatimonadales bacterium | reverse complement strand
CCCCGCGGCGATCCGTCGCCGGCGCGAGCGGAGCCCAGCAACAGCCCACCGCCGGCCCGAATAGAGCCGCGGCAACAAGAGTCGCGACCCGCCCCCGCGGCTCGCGGCGGGAATGACGGCGGAGGCGGGCGCAGTGGCGGTGGTGGCGGCGCTGCGCCGAGTGACCGCGGCGGTGGTGGAGGCTGGGGTGGCCACGGCGGCGGCGGAGGCGGAGGTGGCCGCGGTGCCGGCGGTGGAGGTGGCGGGTTCGGGGCGGGTGGCGGCGGGCGACATCGCTGACCGCATCCCCGATAGAACTAGGAACAACAAGGGCTCCGGTCGCAACGACCGGAGCCTTTCTTGTGCCCTTATGGCTCGTGCTTGCGGTGGCGCCGAGCGTACTCCACGCCCCAGGCCATCAGCTCCGGGCTCTTGAGGCCGACCCGGACTGCCTGCGCCACCGCATCCTCCTCTTCCATGCCCTGGTCCAGGACAAAATGGGGGATCAGCGCGGCGCCGACCCGGTTGCCGCTGGCGCAGTGGAAGAGGAGTGTGCGCCCCTGAGCTTGACGGACGGCATCCAGAATCTGCTCCATGGTGTCATCGTCGAGTGTCCCTGCCGCCACCGGGATAACCGTATAGTCGAGCCCGAGCCGCTCAGTCACCGCCCGCTCGTCGAGCGGCCGCGGCTCGCTCGGCGCCCGGATGTCGAGCACGGCGTCACCGCCGGCGGCTCGGAAGGCCTCGAGCTGGGTCTCGGTCGGCTGGCCTCCGGTCACGAGGCCGGGCAACGGCTGGCAGGCGTTGGGGATGGCGGAGAGGGTGGAGAACGGGGTAGCCATGGTGCTGCCTGTCGAGGGAAGAGACCTGAACAAATGGTACGGGCGGGCAGCGATTGGGGAAAGGGTCGCCGCCCTCCTAGATTCAGGGTAATGCTCCCGCTCGCGATTGCTCAGCTGCGCCCTCGCAAAGGCGCCTATCAGGAGAACCTCTGCCGCCTCGGCCGGATGTTTCGCGATGCGGCCGGGTGGCCGACGCCACCCGGGCTGGTGGTGGCGCCGGAGAGCGCCCTCACCGGCTACTTCCTCGAGGGCGGGGTCCGCGATCTTGCGGTGCCCGCCGAGCGGCTGTTCGACGATCTGGCACGCCAACACGAAGAGGCGGGCGCCCCGCCCTTCGACATGGCGATCGGCTTCTACGAGGTCTACCAGAACCGGCTCTACAACTCGGCACTCTACGCCACGCTGGGCGGCACGGATGCGGGGATCCGGCACGTCCACCGCAAGGTCTTTCTTCCGACCTACGGCGTGTTCGACGAGGAGCGGTTCGTCGAGGCGGGTCGGAGCGTCGAGGCGTTCGCGACGCCGTGGGGACGCGCCGCGGTCCTGATTTGCGAGGACGCCTGGCACTCGATCACGCCCATGCTTGCCGCGCTCGACGGTGCCCAGCTCATCATCATTCCAAGCGCGAGCCCGGCGCGGGGGATTCAGCCGGTCGCCGGCCCCAGCCGGCCGGCCAGCGTACTCCGCTGGGAGCGCATCGTGCAGGATATCGCGGGGGAGCACGGGGTTTTCGTGGCCCTCGCGCAGCTGGTCGGGTTCGAAGGCGGGAAAGCCTTTGCCGGCGGGTCGCTGGTGGCTGGACCGCGGGGGGATCTGATTGCGCACGGACCGCTGTTCGAAGAAAGCCTGCTGCCGGTCATGCTCGACCTGGAAGAGATCACCCGGGCGCGGGCGGACCTGCCATTGCTCTCGGACCTGGAGATGAGATTACCGCATTTGCTGGCGTCGCTGCAGGCGGACCGGCGGGAGCAGGCGGGAGCAGGCGGGAGCAGGCGGGAGCGGCCGAAGCCAGTCGCTGCCACGGAGCCTCCCGCCCGCTCCCGCCCGCTCCCGTCCGCCCCCCTGGAGATCGACGCTCCGCTCGCGCGCCGATGGCTCGTCCATTTCATCCAAGACGAGGTCGTCGGCCGGCGGGGATTCGAGAAAGTCGTGATCGGGTTGTCGGGCGGAGTAGACAGCGCGCTGGTCGCCTACCTGGCCGCCGAGGCGCTGGGCCCGGCAAACGTCCTTGGCGTCCGGATGCCTTACCGCACGTCGAGCCCGGAAAGCCTGGCCCATGCCCAATTGGTGATCGACAGCCTGGGCATTCCCAGTGTGACGGTGGACATCAGCTCCGCGGTGGACGGCCTGGTTGCCGCGATCGGCGGCGACACGGATCCGGCCCGCCGGGGCAACATCATGGCCCGGGCCCGTATGGTGACCCTGTTCGATCTGTCGCCGGCGCATCGCGCCTTGCCGCTGGGCACCGGCAACAAGACCGAACGGCTGCTGGGTTACTTCACCTGGCATGCCGACGACTCGCCGCCGGTCAATCCGATCGGCGACCTCTTCAAGACCCACGTCTGGGCGCTGGCCCGCCACGTCGGCGTGCCCGAGGTCATCGTGTCGAAACCCGCCAGCGCCGATCTGATCAAAGGCCAGACCGACGAGGGCGACTTCGGGATCTCCTACCCCAAGGCCGACGGCATCCTGCACTGGCTCCTGCTCGGTTATCGACCTGCCGACATCGCCGGGTTCGGGTATACGGCCGAGGAGGTCGAGCTGGTGCGGAACCGACTCGAATCCACTCATTGGAAGCGCCGGCTCCCGACGGTCGCGATGCTGAGCCAGACGGCGATTGGGGAGTTCTATCTGCGGCCGGTGGACTACTGACCGGTGAGAGGTGAGAGGTAAGAAGTGAGAGGGCGGCACCTGCCGGGCCGCGGCCCTCTTACTTCTTGCTTCTTACCTCTTACCCTGTACGGAGCCCCGCATGTCCCCTGACTCCCGTCCCATGTCCTACTCCCGCGGGGAGATCTCCACCATCGTCATGCCCCACATGCAGAACGTGCTGGGCGATCTGTTTGGCGGGGACCTGATGGCGCTAGTGGACCAGGCGGCGGCGGTGGCGGCGATCCGGCACGCCGGTGGCCCAGCGGTGACCGCGACCATCGATCGGGTGGACTTTCGGGAGCGGATTCCGGTGGGCGCGCTGGTCACCTGCATCGGGACGGTGGATTGGGTGGGCAACTCGTCGATGGAGATCACGGTCGAGGTGTACTCGGAGAAGCCCAGCACCGGCGAAAAGCGGCACACGCACACCGCGCACGTCGTGTTCGTGGCGATCGACGAGAGCGGCAAACCCAAGCGCGTGCCGAGGCTGGTGCCGGGGACTCCGGAGGAGCAGGGGCGGTTCGAGCGCGCCCGCGACCACCGCGAACGGATGCGCCGGCCGTGACGGCTCCGCGGGTGGTCGTGCTGCTGAGCGGAGGTGGGGCCAAGGCGGCGGCGCACGTGGGCGCACTCCGCGCGCTCGCCGAGGCGGGACTCGCTCCGGCGCACATCGTGGGGACGTCGATGGGTGCGGTCATCGGCGCCTGCTTCGCGGCGGGGCTCGCCCCCGACGACATCCTCGGGCGGATCGAGCAGGTGGGGCCCAAGGGCATCGTCCGGGCGCCCTGGGCGCCGTTTGGCGGACTCTGGCTTCGGTCGCTGCTCAAAGGGGAGCCGCTCCGTGAGGCCATTGGCCAGCTTCTGCCCGCACGGTCGTTTGAGGAGCTGGCGACCCCGCTCACGGTCACCGCGGTGGATCTCGATTCGGGGAACCTGGTCCTGTTCGGGGCGGCCGGCGAGCCGGCGCTCCTGCTCGACGCGCTCTGGGCTTCCTGCGCGCTCCCGGTGTTCTATCCGCCTGTGCTCCTCGGCGGACGTCGCCTGGTGGACGGGGGGCTGCGCGGGGTGGTGCCGTTCGCCGCGGCCGCGGGTCTCGCGGCGGACCTCGTCGTTGCAGTGGACGTCGGACCGGGACTGGACGAAGCCGACGCGCCGGCAGCCGCGCGCTACCCGGCGCTTATCGGCCTGCACAACGACACGACAGGCATTCTGATGGCGGCGCTCACCATGGCCGAGCTGGCCCGGTGGCGCGCGGAGCCGGGACGACCGGAGCTCCTGTACGTGCGACCGCGGGTCGAGCGCGCCGCGACCTTCCGGGTGGACCGCGCCCGCGACTACGCCGACGACGGCTATCGCGCCGCGGCCGCGGTGCTCGAGGGGCGCGAGGTACGCTCCCGCACTTGACCGGTCGTTGGACTGCCCCAAATTGCAGACCCCACCCTCCGACCCGGAGCTCCCTTGCGCGCGAGAGACGTCATGGTTGCGGACCCTCACGTGGCTGTCGCGGGTGCCATGGCCAGCGAAGTGGCGATCATGCTCAAGACCCGGAACATCTCGGTGGTCCCGGTGGTGGACGATCACCGGACTCGGCGCTTTCTCGGGACCCTGAGCGACCGCGACCTGGTCACCCGCTGCCTGGCCGAGGGCAAGCACCCTTGGCACACCCGGGCCGACTCGATCATGCGGACCAACTCGCCGATCGTCCGAGCCGATGAAGAGCTGGAGGGTTTCGAGGTGCGCCTGGATCTCGACCCGCATGAGTCGCACCTTCGACCCACGATCACCGTGCTGGACGACAATCGCCGCGTCGTAGGCTTCATCAGCCATCCGGAGCAGGTGGCGGGAGTGCGGATAATCTGGAGCGAGGGAGAAAAGTGAGCGGTAAGAGGTGAGAGGTGAGAGGTAAGAGGGACAGCTCCTCTCACCTCCTACCTCTTACCTCCTAGCCTCTTACCTCTTACCTCTTACCTCTTACCGTCTTGTATGTCCGACTTCAAACTCTTCACCGTCGACGAGGCGAACCGCACGCTGCCCCTGGTGCGGCGGGTGGTGCAGGACCTGCTTGACGAGTACCCCCGCTGGCGGCAGGCGGTGTCGCAGTTCGAGGTCCTGACCGGTGGGGCCCGGGCGGACTGGGGCGAAACCAAGGACCTCATCGCGGCCCGCGACGCGGTGACCGAGCACGCGACCCGCATCAACGGCTATCTCCAGGAGCTCGAAGCGGTGGGGTGCGTGTTTAAGGGCTTCGACGCCGGCCTGGTCGACTTCTATTCGGTTCGAGATGACCGGGTGGTCTTTCTCTGCTGGCGTCTGGGGGAAGACCGGGTGACCTATTGGCACGATCTCGACGCCGGGTTCGCCGGCCGGCAGCCCATCGACCCTCTCTTCTCGGGAGCGCACCCGTGACCCGACTGTGGCTGTTCCTGCATCTGCTGGGGTTCGTGATGTGGGTGGGCGGTGGGCTCGCCTCGATGTTCGCCGGCATCGCCGCTAAGTCCGAGGACCGAGCTGGTCTCGGCGCGGTCGTCCGGGCCCAATCGGCGGTGCAGCGGATCATCATCGGTCCGGGCGCGCTGCTCACGGTCCTCTCGGGAGTGATGTTGACGTTCGCGCTCACCGGGATGGCGGGCGTGAGCATCTGGCTGATGGTGATGCAGGGAGCCGGACTGGTGGGCGCGCTGCTGACGCTCTTCGTCGCCGTCCCGACGGCAGCCCGCCTGGCTCGGCTCGATCCCATCGGCGCGAACGCCGCCTACTTCGACGAGCTGCGCAAGCGACAGAAGGTGGTGGGGATGCTGTGGGGGCTGCTGGCCATGCTGGCCCTGGTTGGTGGGGCGATGCTCAGGTAAAAGCGTGAAAAGTGAAAAGTAAAAAGTGAAAAGGGGGCTCCGGTATCGCGGGGAGCTCCCTTTTCACTTTTCACTTTTCACGCTTTTTTCCCGTGGCGCACTCCGTCTGCACCGGACAAACCCCGCACTTCGGCGCCGTCGCCGTGCACACGAGCGCTCCCAGTTCCATGATCCCCTGATTGAACACCCATGCCGCCTTGCCGCGGCGGGGCACCAGGCGGGCCGCGGTGGCCCAGATCCGGGGGTCGCTGCTGCTGCGGCTGGCTCGAGGATGAAATGCGCGCCGGATCACCCGGGCCACGTTGGTGTCCACTGCGGGGGTGGGGCGTTCGTAGGCGAAGCTGGCGACGGCGCCGGCGGTGTAGCGCCCGACGCCGGGGAGCCGTTGCAACTGCTCGGGCTCCGCCGGGATCACGCCATCCCGCTCGCGGACGACCTCCTGCGCGAGGAGCTGAAGATTGGCGGCGCGCCGGTAATATCCCAGGCCGTCCCACGCTTCCCGCACCGACCCCAAGGGGGCGGCGGCCAGTTGACTCAGCGACGGAAACTTTTCGAGAAACCGACGGTAGTAGGGCTCCACCCGGGCGACCTGGGTCTGCTGCAGCATGACCTCGGACACGAGGACATGGTACGGGTCGCGGGTGTGGCGCCAGGGCAGGTCACGGCCGTGGCGCCGATACCAACCGGCCAGCAGCCGGCGGAAACGCAAGTACGGCTGAGGGGTAGCTTTTGAGGGCATGCCGGGGCAAGATAAGGTTCGTGACTAGCCAATAGCTATCTATGGCCACCCGCACGCTCGAGATCGACCGCGTCATCGGCAGCCGCGTCCTCGACGCGGCTTCGCATGTCGGCCGGCTCACCTTCTTCACCCTCGATGCCATTCGCGGCCTCGCCGAGGTGAAGATCTGGTGGCCCCGAGCGATGATCGAGGCCTGGAACATCGGGGTGGGGAGCCTGTTTATCGTGCTCCTCATTTCGTCGTTCGCCGGGGCGGTGACGGCGCTCCAGACCGGCTACCAGTTCACCGGCCGGTCGCTGCCCTACTACGTGGTGGGGACCCTGGTGGTCTCCTCGATCGTGCTCGAGCTGGGACCGGTGCTCACCGCGCTCATCCTGGCTGGCCGGATCGGGGCGCGCTACGCCGCCGAGCTAGGCACGATGCGGGTGACCGAACAGATCGACGCGCTGGAGAGCCTGGGGCGTTCGCCGGCATCCCACCTCGTCGTTCCGCGCGTGCTGGCCGGCCTCGTCATGATTCCGGCGCTCACGATTCTCGCCAACGTGACCGGCATCCTGGCGGGCTGGATCTCGGTCAAGCTGGTGTTGCCGGTGACGAACGCGGACTTCACCTACGGCGCGCAGTCGTATTGGCGGCCCTGGGACGCGTGGTACTCGGTGATCAAGTCGTTCTTCTTCGCCGGCAGCATCACATTGATTTCCTGCTACATGGGCTTCAGCACCCAGCAAGGTGCGGAGGGCGTCGGCAAGTCGACCACCGGCGCGGTGGTCACCAGCTCGGTGCTCATTCTCCTCCTCGACACGGTCCTCACCCGCCTCCTGCTCAACCAATGATCCAGCTACGGGGTGTGAAGAAGCGGTTCGGCTCACAAATCGTTCTCGGCGGCGTCGATTTCGATGTGCAGGAGGGCGAGACGGTGGCGCTGATGGGTCCTTCCGGCACCGGGAAGAGCGTGCTGCTCAAGCATATCATCGGGCTCATCAAGCCGGACGCGGGCACGGTCGTGGTGGATGAGAAGGAAGTGATCCGCCTCAAGCGCCGGGAGCTGGCCGAGCTCCGGTCGCACATCGGCTACGTCTTCCAGAACGGCGCGCTCTTCGACTCCATGGACGTCTCGGAGAACATCCGACTCGGCATCTCCGACGAGGACCGCTACAACGACCTCGACTATGTCCGGGAACGGGTGAAGCAGTGCCTCGGGCTGGTCAACCTGCAGGAGGACGTGGCGCTGAAGTATCCGGCCGAGCTGTCCGGTGGCATGCGCAAGCGGGTCGGCATCGCCCGGGCCATCGCCGGGCAGCCGAAATACCTGCTGTATGACGAGCCAACGTCGGGGCTCGACCCGGTGAATGCGGACATCATCGATACCCTGGTGCAGCGGCTCGCGGCCGAGCTCGGGGTCACCAGCGTGATGGTCACGCACGATGTACGGGGTGCGTTCCGCGTCGCCCACCGGCTGGCGCTCCTGACCGGCGGCCACATCGTGATGCAGGGCACTCCTCAGGAATTCCTCGCCTCGCAGCATCCGCAGGTGAAGGAGTTCCTGGAGCGCGATTTCGACAACCCCTCATTCGCCGCCTGAGCCCTCATGGAAATGCGCTATGGACGGGAAGCGATCGTCGGAACCATCGTCATCATCGCTGTGGTCACCTTCGTGATCGGTACGATGTGGCTCAGCGGACGCTCGATCGGCAACCGGCAGCTGGTCCGGGTCCGTTTTGCGCATGTGAGCGGCCTCAAGCGGGCGTCGCCGGTGACGGTGTCCGGAGTGCAGGTGGGGCGGGTCGAGCACATCGAGCTGCAGGACGTGGGGAAGGTCCTCATCTCGATCAGCATCCCACCCCAGATCAAGCCGCGGATCGACGCCTCCGCCAAGATCGCCGCGGTCGGGCTGGTGGGCGATTTCGCGGTCGAGTTCGATCCGGGCCAGTCCCCTGAGCTGCTGCCCAAAGGGCAGATCGTGATCGGATCGATGAAGAGCGGGTTCGGCGAGCGGGCGGCCACCCTGGGCGACCGGGCCGACAGTCTCATGGTGGGGCTGCAGCAGTTCGCCAACAAGGAAACCGCGGACGACCTGCGGGGCGCGTTGCGCGAGTTCCAGGGTACAATGGTCCAGATGCAGAAGACGCTCAGAGGGTTCAGCGATGGCAAGAGCGGCGCGGCCGCCGAGCTCACCCGGACCATGATCTCGCTCCAGCGGCTGACCAACCGGCTCGACACCACCCTCGCCAACCCGGCCATCACCTCCCTGCTGCAGAACGCCGACACGCTGAGCGGCAACCTGTCGCGGATGACCCAGCAGCTCGGCTACGCGAGCGCCCGGCTCGACACCCTGCTGAGCGGCGTGAACCAGGGGCGGGGGACGATCGGGAAGTTCGCCACCGACACCACGCTGTATTACGAGCTGCGCGACCTCTCGGCGGCGATGAAAGGGCTGGTGGCGGAGCTGCAGAAGAATCCGGGGAAGCTGGGGGTGACAGTGAAGGTGTTTTGAGGTGAGAGGTAAGAGGTAAGAGGGATTCCTGGCCGCACGGAGTCCCCTCTTACCTCTTACTTCTTACCTCTTACTTTTTATCATGCCCACCTTCGACAAGAACCGCCGTCTCTCGGCGCGGTTCGACCAGGCATTCAGCTACGCGAGCCACCTCCACGCCTCGCAGACGAGGAAGGGGAGTCGGACGCCGTACATTGCCCACCTGCTGGGAGTGGCGGCGCTGGTCCTGGAAGACGGCGGCAGCGAGGACGAGGCGATCGCCGCGCTGCTGCACGACTCGGTGGAGGATCACCCGCGGGAGGGCCACACCGAGGAAGAGATCCGGCTCCTGTTCGGCGAGCGGGTACTCAAGATCGTCCTCGGCTGCACCGACGCGTTCTCCCACCCCAAGCCCCCCTGGAAGAAACGCAAGATCGCATACCTCAGTCACCTGGCTTCCGCTCCCGCCGACATCCGGCGGGTGTCGGCGGCCGACAAGCTCCACAACGCCCGCGCCGTGCTCCACGATTACCGCCATCAGGGCGAGCGGCTCTGGCGCCGCTTCAATGCCGGGAAGAAGGACCAGCTCTGGTACTACCGCAGCCTGGTCGAGGTCCTCAAGAGGGGTCGGCGGCGGCCGGGGACGCTGGTGCGGGAGCTCGAGCGGGTGGTGTTCGAGCTGGAGCAGGCAGTCAGTGACGGTAAGAGGTGAGAGGTGAGAGGGTACCCTCTTACCTCTCACCTCTTACTCTCACCGCTTACCTTCCGGGCCATGCTGTCCCTCACCCTGTTGGGCACCGGCGCCGCGTGTCCGAGCGTGGAGCGCAACGTCGCCGGGCTCGCGATCGTCCGCGAAGGCGAGACGCTGATCTTCGATTGCGGCGAGGGGACCCAGCGCCAGATGATGCGCTACGGGGTGAGCTTCGCGTTCCGGGAGATCTTCTTCACCCACTACCACGCCGATCACATGCTTGGCGTCACCGGACTGATGCGAACCATGGGACTCCAAGACCGCACCCTCCCGGTCACCCTCTACGGGCCTCGCGGCGCCGCGCGGATTCTGGGGGCTGCGATCAGCCTGGGGATCGAGCGGAACCGGTTTCCCATCGACATCGTCGAGCTCCAGCCCGGCGAGCGGATCCGTCGGGACGGCTATGACATCGCAGTCTTCCCCACCGACCACCGAATCGATACGGTGGGCTACGCAGTAGCGGAGCACACCCGACTGGGCCGGTTCAACCCCGAGCGGGCTCAGGAGCTGGGGATTCCCGAGGGCCCGCTCTGGGGCAAGCTGCACAAGGGGGAGACCGTGGAGCTGCCGGACGGCCGGCTGGTCAGTCCCGACGAGCTGGTGGGAACGCCGCGCCGGGGCCGAACGGTCCTCTACACCGGCGATACTCGACCGTCGCTCAGCGTGGTAGAGGCGGCACGCGGCGCGGATGTCCTGGTGCACGACTCCACCTTCGGGGAAGACGAGCGGGAGCGAGCCGCGGAGACGGGGCATTCGACGGCGGCACAAGCCGCGGAGATCGCGCGCGAGGCGGGCGTTCGCCGGCTGGTCCTCACCCACATCAGCCCGCGCTACAACCGCGACGCCCCCGAGCTGCTGGCGGAAGCCAGGGCGGTGTTCCCCGAGAGCATCATCGCCCGCGACGGACTGACGATCGACGTGCCTTTCAGCGAATAACCCGCAACTGCAACTGCAACTGCCTCTGCGGTGCGCATCTGAGGAGGCTCGATGAGTGAACGCCGCCTGCCTCGTTATGAGATCACGCTGCTCGCAATCGTGGTCGTGGTGCTGGTTTGGTCGGGCGTCCAGCCAGCCGACCGGTTCACCTGGGTCATGGAAGTATTCCCGGTTCTGATCGCCGTGCCGGTACTGGTCGCCACCTATCGGCGTTTCCGGTTCACGCCGCTGGTGTACACCCTCATCGGGATCCACGCGTGCATCCTGATGCTGGGCGGCAAGTACACCTACGCCGAAGTCCCGCTCGGGTTCTGGATGGAGCGGGCGTTCGGCTTTTCCCGGAATCACTACGATCGGATCGGGCACTTCGCGCAGGGGTTCGTGCCGGCCATGATCGGCCGGGAGATCCTCACCCGGGCTTCGCCGCTCAAGGGGAGTCGTTGGCTCCCCTTCGTCGTGCTCGCGTTCTGTATGGCGATCAGCGCGTTCTATGAGTTCGTCGAGTGGTGGACTGCGCTCGCCACCGGCACCGCCGCGGAAGCCTTTCTCGGCACCCAGGGCGACCCGTGGGACACGCAGTGGGACATGTTCTTTGCCTTCGTGGGGGCGATCGCGGCGCTGCTGCTCCTCAGCCGGGTTCAGGACCGGCAACTGGCTCGTCGGTGAACTGCAACTGCAACCGCAACCGCAACTGCGAACCACAGAGGCGCAGAGGCGCAGCGAAAAGCGATCGTGATTGTTCGGCTCTGTGGCTCCGTGCGTCTGTGGCTCCGTGCCTCTGTGGTTCGCAGTTACCGGCAGGCCATGATCGCGTTGCGCAGGTGCGTGACGACCTCGAGCCCGGCCTGCCGATTGGTCACGATCAGGTCGAAATCCCCCGTGTTGACCGACCGACGACGCCCGAGCACGTCCAAGTCATTACGGATCGAGCCGTCCAGCATGACCAACGTAACTCGCCAGGGGTCGCCGCCCACCATCCCCAAGCTCGAACCCTGCGGCGTCCGCTGTTGAACCGCGACCGACGCCGGGTCTGCGTGCTCCATCGGCACAACTTGGCGAGCTCGTATTCCTCCTGTCGGGGCGGACACCGTTTCCCGCTCGAACAGCTCATCGACCGTCAAGCTGCACCGCTCGAGCTTGGCACGGACCACGCGCTTCCGCGCCGACGCCACGTCGGTTCCCCCGATCCTCTCGCTCGACTCG
>DASQPE010000355.1:0-14643 GCA_035644115.1 Gemmatimonadales bacterium | reverse complement strand
CCCGGTTGCGGTGTTCGCAGTGGCGGTGCGCGCGGTGCCCTGGCGGGGTCGGATCGGGATGCCTGACGCGCTGGCCGGGTTGATCGACGAATCGGCCGCGGCGCGGCCGACCAGCCTCGCCTCCCTCGGCTCTCCTTATCTGATCAGTCAGACCACCAGACTCAAGTCCTACCTGCTGGGGTGGGCCGCCAACCCCATCTCGGAGACCGCGGTGGCCCGCGCGCTCTCGGGAGCGCCGATCACCGGCCGGCTTCCCATTCGGGTACCGCCGAGCTTCCCGCTGGGCGCGGGCCTGGTCCGCCCAGCCGGCGCCCGCCCAATCCACTGAACTTCCGGAGGCCCGATGCGGCTCGACCTCGGCGATTGGCTAATCATCCTCGCGTACTTCGTCGTCTCGGCCGTGCTCGGCCTGATCTACACACGGCGGGCAGGATCTTCCCTGACGGAGTACTTCCTGTCGGGTCGAGCGCTGCCCTGGTGGCTCGCCGGCACGTCCATGGTAGCGACTACCTTCTCGGCGGACACCCCACTGGTGGTCGCGGGGTTGGTCGCGAAGTACGGCGTCGCGGGCAACTGGCTCTGGTGGAACGGCGCGGTCTCCGGAATCCTGACGGTCTTCTTCTTCGCCCGGCTCTGGCGCCGCGCCGGGGTGCTGACCGATCTGGAATTCGCCGAGCTTCGCTACGGCGGCAAGCCGGCGGCGGCACTGCGGGGGTTCCGGGCGCTGTACCTGGCGCTGCCGGTCAACCTCATCATCATGGGCTGGGTTACCCGGGCGATGGTGACCGTGCTCGAGATCTCGCTCAACATCAATCCGTGGCAGGCCGCCGTCCTGCTGTTCCTCATCACTGCCGGCTACACGATGTTCTCAGGCCTGTGGGGCGTGGTCGTGACCGACGCCTTCCAGTTCGTCGTGAAGATGGGCGGGGTGATCCTGCTCGCGGTGCTGGCGGTCCAATCGATCGGGGGGCTCGATGTCCTGACGGAACGGGCATCGCAGCACTTTGGGTCCTACGAGGCCGCGTTCGGCATGCTTCCACCCACCGATCGGGCCTGGCTTCCGGTCTCTACCCTCCTGGTCTTCCTCGCCGTGCAGTGGTGGGCCACGTGGTATCCCGGCGCCGAGCCGGGCGGCGGGGGTTACATCGCGCAGCGGGTCCTGGCCGCCAAGGACGAGCGGCACGGCTTGCTCGCGACGCTCTGGTTCAACATCGCCCACTATGCGCTGCGGCCCTGGCCGTGGATCCTGGTCGGCTTCGTCGCCCTGCTCCGGTATCCCGGGCTCGCGAACCCCGAGGAGGGGTACGTTCGGGTAATGGTCGACGTCCTCCCGTCGCCGATGAAAGGCCTTTTACTTGCGACCTTCGCGGCCGCGTACATGAGCACGATCGGCACGCATCTCAACTGGGGCGCGTCCTATCTGGTCAACGATGTGTATCTGCGTTTCGTGAACCCGGCCGCCGGCCGCCGGGCACAGGTGATCGCGTCCCGCGGGGCGACCATCGTCCTCATGCTGCTGTCGTTGGTCGTCATGGCGTATCTCAAGAGCGTCGAGCAGGGCTGGAAGCTCCTGATCGGCCTGGGCGCCGGCACCGGCCTGGTGTTCATCCTCCGCTGGTACTGGTGGCGGATCAACGCGTGGTCCGAGATCAGCGCCATGGCAGCGTCGTTCGTGACCTCGATCGCGCTCCAGGCGGCACACCTGGACTCGGGTAACACGTCCAGCCCCGACTACGCCATTGCGCTGCTGACAACGGTTGGCGTCACGACCGTCGTCTGGCTCAGCGTCACCCTGCTCACCGCCCCCGAATCACCGGAGACGCTGGACCGGTTCTACCGGAGGGTTCGGCCGGGAGGCGCCGGTTGGCGCGACGTCGCCCAGCAGCTGGGCTTCGGGAACGACCAGATCCCGGGCGGGGTTCTCTCGTGGGTCAACTGGATCGCGGGCGTTACCGCGGTGTACTCGGCGGTGTTCGGGGTCGGGGCTCTGGTCACCGGAAGGCGGGGATCGGGGGTCGTCTATTTGGGGCTGGCGATCGTGGCTTTCGCGTTGATCCAGCGGAACTTGCGTGCCGACAACCAGCTGGCGGGGAGCGTTGACACCGCTCCCGCCGCTCCCTAAGATTCGGACGTTGACCCGAGCGATCGGACGCTCCGCCCCCCGCGGAGCCTACGGAAGGAGTTACGAATGAGCGTTGAGCAGCAGGCCCCGGCATCGGGTTTCGATCTCGCGCTGAGCCAGCGGGCCGCTGAAGAGGTCCGGAAGTTCATCGCCGCCGAAGACGTGCCGGCCGAAACGGCCGGGCTCCGGGTCAGCGTTCTGCCCGGTGGTTGCTCGGGGTTCAAGTACAGCCTCAACATCGAAGAGCGTGCGCTGGACGACGACCTTGTCATCGACCTGACCGGCATCCGGGTATTCGTCGACGGGTTCAGCGCCCAGTACCTGAACGGGGTTTCCATCGACTACGTCTCCTCGATGCAGGGCGCGGGATTCACCTTCAACAATCCCAATGCCACAGGTGGATGTGGTTGCGGAACTAGCTTTACCGCCTAACAGCGTAAAAAGTGAAAAGTGAACAGTGAAAAGGGGGTTCCGGTGACGCACGGAGCCCCCTTTTCACTTTTTGCTTTTCACTTTTCACGGTCTTGACTCCCCTCGATCTCGCGGTCGTCGTCGGCTACTGCGCCGCATCGCTCGGCGTGGGGCTCTGGGTCGCTCGCCACCAGGAGACCGCCGGCGACTACTTCCTCGGCGCGCGCGACCTTCCCGCCTGGGCGATCCTGCTCTCCATCGTCGCCACCGAGACCTCGGCGATCACGGTCATCTCGATCCCCGGCACCGCCGCGCGCGGCGATCTCACGTTCCTCCAGCTCGTCCTTGGCTACATCGTCGGGCGGACGGCCGTCGCGATCTGGCTCCTCCCCGGGTACTTCCGGGGCGA
This sequence comes from Gemmatimonadales bacterium, assembly GCA_035644115.1. Taxonomy (GTDB): domain Bacteria; phylum Gemmatimonadota; class Gemmatimonadetes; order Gemmatimonadales; family GWC2-71-9; genus DASQPE01. The sequence continues at coordinate 11,701 of DASQPE010000355.1, read as the reverse complement.
CCAGGAAACCGCGTATGCGCGGCTCGAGTCCCGTTTCGGCAGCGGCACCCGCCGGCTCATGTCGGCGATCTTTCTCGTCACCCGGTTTCTGGGCGACGGGGTCCGGGTCTTCGCGAGTGCCATCCCGCTGTCGCTGGTCACCGGGTGGAGCGCGCCGGTGTCGATCGGCGTCATCGGGCTCGTCACCATGATCTACACCTGGTTCGGCGGCTTCAAGGCGGTGGTCTGGGCCGACGTGTTCCAGCTCGCCGTCTACGTCGCGGGCGGGGTGGCAGCCTTGCTGATCGCGTGGTCTCTTGCGGGGGGCGCCGGTGCCGCGCTCGCGGCGGCCGACGCTGCGGGCAAGCTCCGGGTGTTCAACCCGGCGGTGAGCTTCACCGCGACGTACACCCTGATGGGTGGGCTGGTCGGCGGGGCAATGCTGTCCGCCGCTTCTCACGGCACCGACCACCTGATCGTGCAGCGGCTGCTCGCGACCCGGTCGCTGCGAGACGCACGGCTCGCTCTGGTGGGCTCGGGCTTCGTGGTATTTCTCCAGTTTCTTCTGTTCCTCATGGTCGGCTCGGCGGTCTGGGCGACGAAGCTCATCCCGGACACGGTTCCGTCCGACCAGCTGTTCCCCCGTTTCGTGATCACCTATCTCCCAGCGGGGCTCGCCGGACTGGTCGTGGCCGGGATCCTGGCTGCCGCGATGGGAACCCACAGCTCCGCGATCAATGCCCTCGCGTCCTCCGTCACCCACGATCTCTACGCGAGCTGGACCGGGCGCCGGGATCCGGCGCACCTGCTCCGGGTTGGGCGCATCTGCTCGGCGCTCTGGGCGGTCGCACTGATGCTGGGCGCACTGGTCTTCCTGGCGTACGACCGGGAGGGCAAGACGCCGGTCGTCGTGCTGGCACTCTCGGTCGCGTCGATCGCATACGGCGGGCTGCTGGGCGCCTACCTGCTAGCCGGCAGATGGTCCCGGGCGACCGGGCGCGACGTCGTTGCCGGCGTCGTGGTCTCGCTCACGGTCATGTTGGTGGTCTTCTTCGCCCGGCGGCTGAGCGAGCAGCCGGGGCTCAGCTGGCTCACCCCGGTCGGCAGGCTGGCCTGGCCCTGGTACGTGCCGCTCGGCACCCTGCTCACCGTCAGCGTCGGCACCGGCTCGAGCCTGACAAGCCGACGCGCGGATGGACAGCCATGAGCGGTCCGGCGATCTTCTCTCCCCAGCGATGAGCCTTATTCTGGTCGGCGCCGACGTTGGGGGCACCAAAACCGCAGTGGCGGTGGCGGACGGGGACACGGTCTCCGCACGAGCTACCGGGCCCGGGGCGGCCGTGCGCCCGGGTCGGGCGCTTCAGTCGGCGGCAACCATCATCGAGGTGGTGCGGCAGGGTCTGGCCACGGCGGGCGCCCTTCGGGCCGACGTGCTGGTGGTGGGCGCCGCGGGGGCCGGCCGTCAACCCGAGCAAGGCGAGCTCGAGCGGGCGCTCCGGACCGAGCAGGTGGCCCAGCGGGTCGTCGTGGTCACCGACATCGAGATCGCGCTGGTCGCGGCGTTCGGCGACGGTCCCGGCATCGTGGTGAGTGCCGGGACCGGCAGCATTGCGGTGGGTCGGGACCGGAGCGGCACCTTGCGCCGGATGGGGGGCTACGGGTGGCAGATGGGTGACGAGGGCAGCGGCTACGCCATCGGCCGAGCGGCCCTGGGCGCGGTGAGCCGCGCCCGCGACGGCCGCAGTCCCACCACGCCGCTCCAGCAGCGTCTGCTCGGCGCCACCCGGAACGCCGATTTCGATGAGCTGGTCAGCTGGGCCGCCACGGCCACCCCGGCGCAGGTCGCGGCCCTCGCGCCGCACGTGCTGGAGGTGGCAGCCGCCGGCGACGTGGTGTCGCGCGGCATTCTGGACTACGCCGCCCGCGAGCTTTCCCAGCTCGCGATTTGCCTGCACCCGTTGCTGACCGATCGGGATCGGATGCCGGTCGCGCTGGCGGGCGGACTGCTGGAGGCGGACACGCCGCTCCGCGCCACGTTGCTGGCGAAGTTGGGCGAGCAGGACCGCCTGTCGGTGGTGGATGCACCGATCGACGCGGCGCTGGGCGCCCTGGCGATAGCGAGACGCCCGTAAAGGACGGTGAGGGGTGAGAGGTGATCAGGTAAGAGGTGATCACCTCTTACTGGTTTCTGAGTCTGCTGTGCTTCGCTCCGTACGCGAAATACAGGATCAGGCCCAACACCAGCCAGATGCCGAACCGCTTCCAGGTGATCGCCGGCAACTGGAGCATCAAATAGAGACACGTCGCGACGGAGATGAGGGGCGTGACCGGCACCCAGGGCGCGCGAAACGGCCGCACCCGGTCGGCATCGGTGAACCTGAGCGCGATGACGCCGAGCGAGACCAGCACGAACGCGAACAGGGTTCCGATGTTGGTCAGGTCCACCACCTCCGCGATGTTCGCGAATGCGGCGAAGGTCCCCACGAAGCAACCCGTGATAATCGTTCCCACCCAGGGAGTACGGAAGCGGGGGTGCACTTTGGCGATGAACGGCGGCAGGAGTCCATCCCGCGCCATCGAGAAGAAGATCCGCGGTTGACCGAGCTGGAACACGAGAAGCACGCTTCCCATCGCGAATACCGCGCCCAGTGACACGATTAATCGCGACGCCTTCACGAGCGCCGGCGGCCCTTCGGAGTACTGCAGGGCGGTGATCATCGGCTCGGCGGTCCCCAGCATTTTCCACGGGGCGATCCCGGTCATCACCGCCGAGAGCGCGATGTACAGCACGGTGCAGATCACCAGGCTCATGATGATCCCGAAGGGCATGTCCTTGCTGGGATTCTTCGACTCCTCCGCCGCCGTCGACACGGCGTCGAAGCCGATGTAGCTGAAAAAGATGATCGCGGCGCCCGCGCCGATCCCCGCGAAGCCGTTGGGAGCGAAGCCGCCGGTTGCCGGATTGGTCCAGTTGACCGGCTTGATCAGGAAGATGCCCACGGCGATGAAGAACAGAATGACGCCGATCTTGAGCAGCACCATCGCGTTGTTGGAGTTCGCCGATTCCCGGACGCCCCGGATCAGAATGACCGTGATGCAGGCGACCACCAGGAACGCGGGCAGGTTCATGATGATAGGGATGCCGAGAATCTGGGGACCTGTCGTGAGCGCCGAGGCCAGGTAGGTGTGGGTCGGGTCGGTCGCGCCCGCCGCCACCGCGGCCGCCGCGTCGTGCGCCGTGCGGTAGTCGGTCGAGAGCCAGGCCGGCATCCGGACCCCGAAGTGGCTGATGAGCTCGCGAAAGTAGCCCGACCACCCGATCGCGACCCCGATGTTCCCGACCGCGTACTCCACGATCAGGTCCCACCCGATGATCCAGGCCACGAACTCGCCCAGCGAGGCGTAGGCGTAGGTGTAGGCCGATCCAGCGATCGGAACCATCGCCGCGAACTCGGCGTAACAGAGGGCCGCGAAGCCGCAGGCCACCGCAGTCAGGAGAAACGACAGCACGATGGCGGGGCCGGCGCCCGGCCGGGCGGCATCGCCGACGATGGCGGTGCCGGTGGTCGCGAAGATACCGGCCCCGATCGTCGCCCCGACGCCGAGAGCGGTGAGATGCCATTTGTTGAGGGAGCGGTTCAGCCCGCCGCGCTCCCTGATGTCCTTCTCGCAGTCCTCAATCGATTTGCGGACGAAGAGCGAGGCGGCCATGGGCCTCCGTAGGTGGCTAGAAGAAGACAGTGACGGTGGTGGTACCGGGCACCGGCGCGCCGGCGGGAGACCGCGCCGGCCGGAATCGGTAATTGCGCATCGCCTCGGCAAACCTGCGGGCGAAGCCGCCGTCGCGGATTTCCGGAGCGACGGCGATATGCTCGACCTGCCCATCCGCGGTCACGTAGAACGTCACTTCGACCTGCCGGCCGCGCAGGTCCTTCGGATAATCGGCCGGCGGGAGCACCAGCTGACGTGGCTCGGGCGCGGTGCCTCGCCCCCCTTCGCCACCGGCGCCGATTCCGGCACCATCACCAACGCCGGCACCGGTGCCGCCGCCCGTCCCACCGCCGGTACCGGCCCCGGTTCCTTCGGCCCCCGGCCCGGCGCTCTCGGTATCGGCCACGGCCACCGGAGCGACAACGCTCGCCGTGTCTGCGGGTGCGGGTGGCGGTACCACACGCGGCGCCACGACCGGAGGTACCGGACGAGGAACCACCGGGGGACGCCGCTGCATTACGGGGGGCGGCGCCGCTGCCGGCGCCGCGGGGAGCGAAATATACGCCACACCGTGCTCCCTGCCACCGCCGCCACCTCCCCGGTTCGACAGCGTGAAGGGACCCGCCGTCGGGGAGCGATCCCATCTCCGCGGGATGCCGGAAGCGAGGAGCCAGATGACCAGGAGGTGCAGCAACAGCGCCAGACCAAGGGCACCGCGAAGGGGCCTGGCCGGCAGCGGGAGCTCGAGCCTGGGGGGAACCGGCGCACGCATGTCGGGGGAAATTACACCGACGGCCGCCGGGGTTCCGGCGGCCGTCGGCACAGCGAACCATTGTCGAGCTTACTTCGCTTCCTTCGGAGTGAAGCCGATGATCTGCACTCCAGCGCCCCGTGCCACGTCCATGGCATCAACGACATCCTGGTAGATGCGGTTGGGGCCCGTCTTGATGAACAGGAGCTTGGCCGGACGGTTGTCGAACACCGCGTGGATCTGGGCGTCCAACTGCCCCTTCGGCACCGGCTGCGAGTTGATGGCATAGCTGCCGTCGTCGGCCAGCTCCAGCACGATCTGATTGTTGGCCGCGGTGCTCGCCTGGGTGGAATTGGGGGGCGGCACCTGGATGTCGAGCGCCTTCCGGGCCAGCGGCTGCGTAATCATGAAGATGATCAGCAGCACCAGCAGCACGTCGATCATCGGCGTGACGTTGATGTCCGAGTTCACCCCTCCCGAGTTGCCTGCCGCCATCGCCATGTTAGTGCTTCTCCTTCTTGGCCCGGTCGGCCGCGGCTTGGTCGAACAGCCCGCTGTTGACCGGCTCCGTGATGGCCGCCATGACCCGGACACCCGCGCCGCGCGCCGTTTCCATCGCGTCCTGGATCTTGGCGTACTTCAGGTTGTGGTCGGCCTTGAAGTACAGAATCTTGTCCTCGGTCCGACTGGCGAAGATCGAGCGCAGCTGGTCAGACAACGCCGCGTCCTGGATCGGGCGCCCGTTCAGGAAGTACTTCCCGTACTCGTCGATGCCGAGGACCACCTCGTTGTCGCCTTCGGGGCGGGAGTCGAGATTCTTGCCCTTGGGCAAGGTCGCCTTGAAGCCCGCCGCGATGAGGGGCGTCACGATCATGAAGATGATCAGGAGGACCAGCATCACGTCGATCATCGGCGTGACGTTGATGTCCGACTTGACCGCCGTGACGCTGGCGTTGAGTCTACCCGTGGATATGGCCACTGCCGGTCACCGCCTTCTGGGCCTGGAATTCCTTGGTGAAGATCGACCGCCCGAACTCGCTCCCGACGCTCTTGATGAGGTAGTCGATGAGCTCCTTCGAGGTGTAGGTCATCTCGACCGTGAGGTTCTCGATCTTGGTGGTGAAGTAGTTGTACGCCCACACCGCCGGAATCGCGACCATGAGGCCGAATGCGGTCGTGATCAGGGCCTCGGCGATACCCGCCGAAATGCCCGCGAGGCCGCCGGAGGCGCCCTGCGCCGCCATGCCCACGAACGCGTTCACGATGCCCATGGTGGTGCCCAGCAGACCCACGAACGGGGCCGTCGAGCCGACCGTGCCCAGCACGCCCAGGCCGCGCTTGAAGTCGGCCAGCAGGATCAGCATCTGGCGCTCAACCGCGCGCTCGGCGGAGTTGATGTCGCCCGCCGTGATGGTCGCCCGGTCGCGCAGTAGCGGCTTGACCTCGAGCAAGGCCTCGCCCAGCACGCGGGAGACGTGGCTCTTCTTGTTCTTTTCGGCCAGTGCGATGGCCTGGTCCAGGTTTTCCTCCTGGATGGCGCGCGAGAACTGGGGCGCAAACTTCCGGGTTTCGATTTCGCTCCGCTTGATCTGCACCAGCTTGGTGAGGACGATCGTCAGCGAGTAGATGGACATGAGGGCCATCACGACGACGATGCCCTTGGCGAACATGCCCATCTGGGCCCAGAGGTGAAGAAGATCAACGCTCATCTGGTGGTTGCCTCCCTAGGTGAGCCCGGCTATTGGCCGGGCTTGAATGCGATCGCCTGCTGAACCAGCTGGCGAACGGCTCGGCCGCGGAACCGGGCCGGCTTGAAGACGGACTTCTGAATGACCTCTTTGGCCGGCTCCTCGAACGACGGGTGGCTCGACTTCATGACTTTGAGCGACGCCGACTCGAGGTGACCGGTCGTATCGACGATGTACTGCAGCTCCACCCGCCCGGCGATGCCGGCGCTCTGCATGACCGGCGGATATCGCGGGGTGGGCTGGGAGATCGGCTGGACCGGGTCGTCCAGTTCCGCCTCGGTGAACACCTGCGCCTTCACGTCCACCGGCCCGGTGCCACCGGCGACCCCACTCGAGACGCCGCCCTCGACGCCTTTGCCGGTGAAGTCCTTCGGGTCGAAGGCCTTCTGCTTCAGGTCGATGGGCGGGATATCCTTGGGGATGTCGGTCGGCGCCACCACGGTCTGGAACCCCTTGGGTGGCGGGTTCTGGGTCACCACGACTTCCGGCGGCGGCGGCGGGGGCGGCGCCGGCGGCGGCGGCTTCAAAAACACCATAGTGGTGTCGACGGGCCTGTTCTTGTTGCTCTCGGCGACGCCCGCAGTCGCTTTGACGGCGGCGACGACCAGCAAACCGTGCAGGCCCAGCGACATGATTGTCTGGCCGACGGTGCGCTGCTTCTTCGCCTTCGATTCGATCAGTGTATCGAACACGCGGTGGACCTCCTCGTTTGTCTGCTAAGGAGGCCGAGAATGTACCACGTGACCCATGGCACGCCAGTTGAGTGAAGATGACATTTCGATGACAACCGGATTAGCCGTCTAAGCCGGCCGAGGCACCTGCACCTTTCTATATGTGAGCCGGATCACGGGACGGCGATCAAGGGGCCGGGGCCGGAAGCGCTTCCTTCGAGGCGCGCCCATTGCGCGGCAGGTGAACGGTGAAGATCGTGCCTCTGCCGGGCCGGCTCTGGACCGTAATAGTGCCGCCGTGGGCCTCCGCGATCCACTTGGTGATCGCGAGCCCGAGGCCGGTGCCGGCCCGCTCACCGGTGCGGGAGCGGGCCGGGTCGGCGCGCCAGAAGCGATCGAAGATGTGCGGAAGATCGCCGGGCGCGATGCCCACCCCGGTGTCGCTCACCACCAACGTTACTACGCCATCCACGTCGCTGAGGGTCAGACCGACGGTGCCTCCGGCCGGCGTGTACTTGATGGCATTGGTCACCAGGTTGAGCAGCAGCTCACGGATCCGGTGGCGATCGACCGGCAGCAGCACCGGCACGCTCGGGATTTCGGTGGCGACCCGGATCCGCGCGTCTTCGCCCAGCATGCCGGCTGTCTCGGAGACATCCGCCACCACGTCGCGCAGGTCCGCCTGCTCCACGGCCAGCGACGCCCGGCCCTCGTCGGCGCGGGCCAGGGTGAGGAGGTTGTCTACCATCTCCGTCATCTGGTTGATCTGGTCCAGCGTCTCGTCGAGCGACTGGAGGACGTCCCGCGGGGTCTGGGGGTGGGTGAGGCCCCGTTCGACCCCGGCCCGGAGCACCATGAGCGGAGTCTTGAGCTCATGACTGGCATCGGCGGTGAACCGGCGCAGGCTGGAAAAGCTCTGCTCCAGGCGGGCCAGCATACCGTTCAGAGTCACCACCAGCCGGGAGATTTCGTCGCTCGAGAGCGGTACCGCGAGGCGGCGGTGCAGGCTCCGCCCGTCGGTGATGGCCTTGAGCTCGTCCATGATGCCGAGCAGCGGCTGCACGCTGGTACCGGCAAGCCACCATCCCAATGCGGCCGAGCAGAGCAGGACGATGGGGGCGATGACGAGCATGGATTGCAGCAGCGCGGCCGGCCCGAAGACGATGTCTTCGGTCGGCGTGGCGACCAGCAGCCCGCCGATGCCGGGTCCGGCCGAATCCACCGTGGTGGCGAGGTAGCGAACGGTGCCGAGCCCACCACCTAGGTCGAGGGTGCCGATGGCCCGGCGCCCGGGCAGCGTGCGAAGCGGCGCCGACAGCGCTTCCAAATCCGCGGCCGACAGGGTGCGGGTGATTCCGGACAGCGCGACCACCTTGTGGCCCGTATCGGCCAGGATGAGATAGTCGCGGAAGGCCTCGAGGTAGGCGCTGATCCCGGGGTCGAGCGACGGACTGGCCGCCCCGCTGACCAGACTCCCCAGCACCCGATACGACTCGACCAGCCAGCGGTTCGCCAGATCGGACTCGAGCGAGAGCCGCCGGTCCAGCTCTCGCAGGCTCGACTGCCCCCGCTCGATATAGAGAGCGCCGCCGAAGGCGACCAGGGTGATTCCCAGCGCGACCGTATACCAGAGCGCGAGCCGGCGGCGGATCGTGGCCATCTCAACCCTTCACGACGTAGCCCACGCCGCGCACCGTATGGACCAGCTTGTCGGTGTGGCCCGAGTCGACCTTCTTGCGGAGCCGGTTGATGACCACGTCCACGATGTTAGTTCCCGGATCGAAGTGATAGTCCCAGGCATACTCGGTGATCAGAGTACGCGACATCACCCGGCCGGCATGCCGCATCAGGTACTCCAGCACGGTGTACTCCTTGGGTGTCAGCTCGATCAGCTGACCGGCGCGGCGGACCTCCCTGGTCGCGGTGTCGAGCTCCAGATCGGCCACCCGGAGCACGGGGGTGCGAAGCTCCTTGGGGCGACGGCCCAGCGCCTCCACCCGGGCCAGCAGCTCCTCGAACGCAAACGGCTTGGTGACGTAGTCGTCCGCCCCCATCCGAAGCGCCTGGACCTTCCAGTCCACCGAGTCCTGGGCGGTGAGCACCAGGATGGGGGTGGTGATGCCCCGGTCACGCAGCGTGCGCAGCACCTCGACTCCGGTCATGCCGGGCAGCCGCAGATCGAGCACGAGCAGATCGTACTGCCCACCCGACGCGAGCCGGAGCCCTTCCAGCCCGTCATCCACCAGGTCGGCGTGGTAGAGGTGCTCGTCGAGCCCGCGCTTGACGTACTGCCCAACGGTGCGGTCGTCCTCGATGACCAGAATCTTCACCCCCCGCGCCTCCCTTCTCCGGTAAGAGGTGAGAGGTAAGAGGGAACGTTGAGCGCGCCTCGCGACCCCTCTTACCTCTCACCTCTTACCTCTCACCTGGAAGCACCACCCGAAACCTCGCCCCCTCCCCCGGCTGGCTCTCCACCTCGATCCGCCCGCCGTGCTCTTGTACGATCCCGTAGCTGATCGACAGACCCAGTCCGGTGCCTCCCCCGGGCGGTTTGGTGCTGAAAAAGGGCTCGAAGATGAGCAACTGCTGGGATCGCGGGATGCCGGTGCCGGTGTCCTCCACCTCCACGAACACCTCATCGGGCCGCACTCGGCTCCGCCCCGTGCGGATGGTGAGCCGCCCGCCCTGCTCCATCGCATCGAGAGCGTTCAGCATGAGCGCCATCAGCACCTGGATCAGCTGCTCCGGGTTGGCCGCGGTGGAGGGAAGCTTGGGGTCGAGCTCGCGGCTCACCACCAGCTGGCCGAACCGCTGGTGGTGCTTGATCAGGAACAGGGCGTCCTCCACGACCGTGTTGAGCTGCACCGGCTGCTTCGCCTTGCCCTTGGGTCGGCTGAAGTCGAGCAACCCGTTCACGATCTGGGTGCAGCGCTCCACCTCCTTGTCCACGATCTGGAGGTAGTCCCGCACCGCGTCCACCGGTGATCCCGACAGCTCGGAGAGCCGGCCTTCCATGGCCGCGACGCAGGCACCGATGGTTGCCAGCGGGTTGTTGATCTCGTGCATGACCCCGGCCGCGAGATGGCCGATGGCCGCGAGCTTCTCGCTCTGCAGGATCCGCCGTTCGCTCAGCCGCTGCTCGGTTACGTCCTCGCCCACGGTGATCACATGGGTGATCGCGTCGCCCTCGAGCCGCATGGGGATCCGGGTGATCCGGTAGCTCCGCTGCTCGCCGCCCAGGCCGACCTCGAGCTCTTCCTGTACGATCTCGCCGGTATCGAACACGCGGTCGAACGCCGCCCGCAACCGGTCCCGCGGCTGCCGGCTCAGCACCTCGAACGCCGGCCGGCCCACGACCTCGTCCCGCCGCAGGCCCTGCGTGCCGGTTTCCCGCTTCCGGTTCCAGATCTGGATCCGGTACTCGCGATCCACCACGTAGAGACCCACGGGGAGGCTGTCGATGATGAGGCTGATGAAGCGGCGCTGCTCGTCGATTTCGCGCGACTGTACCGCGACTTCGTGGGCCAGGTCGGCCGACAGCTCCGCCGCGCCCACGAAGGGAGCCAGAAAATCGGCCAGTACCGCGAGCAGGGATTCGTCGCGGCGGCCCGGCTCGAAGCTCGCTTCGACCAGACCGACGCACTGGCCCTCCTGAATGAGCGGCACCCGCACGGTTTCGTCGTCGGCCGCCGGGAGCTGCTCGAGCGAGGCGCCCGCGGGTGCGTCGCCGGCGGGCGACACGACCGCTCGGAAGCCGGCACCGGTGGGGTCCCGCAGCCAGAGCGCGACTCGCCGCGCCGGCAGGCCCGAGCGCAACGTCTCGGCGAGGGCGTTGACCGTCGCGTCGAACCCGAGACCGCCGTTGAGCAGCTTCGCGACGGCGCCGAGCAGGGTAAGGGTCGAATCGGGCGGGGTTGGAGAAGGCATGCCGGAGCTCCGCGCGAGGCTCATGAGCGACGCCGGGCGCCGCTGGCGAGCGCGATGGACAGGATGCGCCACTCGCCCATGACCCGGCGCATGACCACGTGCTCCGTCCAGTCCGCCTCGAGCACGACGCCGGCCGGCGACGCCAGCCGGTGCCGGCTCACCAGCCAAGTCGCCGCGACGTCGCATTCCTGCCGGGTGTCCGCCCGGAGAATCCGCACGTCGAACGTGCGGCCGTCCGCGACGTCGCCCGGCGGGAGCAGCCGCGGCCGGGCCGAATCGATCGGCAGGACGAGATTCCGAGTGGGCAGCACCATTTCATAGGTCGCCTCGCCCCAGAAGAGCAGGCGGAGGCACGGCCAGTCCCGGGCGGAGAGCCCCCGGGTGTACTCGGCGATGACGTGCTGGATCGCCTCGTCATCGCTGCGGGAGCCGGTGGGAGTGTGGTCCTCGATGTGGCAGGCGCCGACCAGCAGCGCGCACGCGACCGCCGCGGGGCGGAGGCGGAACATGGGGCTCCTTGGGGATCAGGTACTTAAAGGTAAGAGGTAAGAAGTGAGAAGTGAGAAGGGGCTCCGCGCTAGCCGGCCCCCTCTCACTTCTCACCTCTTACTTCTTACTGCTTTCCAGTTTCTCCAGCTCCGACAGGAGCACCGCGTTCTCTCGCCGGGTCCCGGTCGTCGTCTCCGCAAAGGTCCAGCGCACCATCCCATTACGGTCGATGAGCACATAGCGGTTGGAGAAGAACTTGTCTTCCAGCAGGGTGTCGTATGTCCGACTCACCTCACGCTCGAAATCGCTCAGCTTACCGCCGCGAAGCGGCGCCCCACTTCGGTCCAGTTGACCACGTTCCACCACGCGGTCACATAGTCCGCCCGACGGTTCTGGTACTTGAGGTAGTAGGCGTGCTCCCACAC
>DASQPE010000354.1:0-2737 GCA_035644115.1 Gemmatimonadales bacterium | reverse complement strand
TGGCCGAATCGCGGATCGACTCTCGAATCCACCAGGCTCAGCACGCCGGTCGCCGGCACGATCGCCGCGGCGGGCACATACACCGGGCGGCCCCCTTCGGCCGGCAAGGTGAACGCCGGGGAGGCGGCCAGATTCAGATCTCGGAAGCCGTACTGGCTCACGCCGCGGGCATAGCTCGCGTCCAGCGAGACCGTGAACGTGCCGAGCACCCGGCGCTGAAGCCCAAGCGACGCGCGCCACGCGCGCGGGGCGGTGAAACCGGGGTCGAAGATCGTCGCGTTGGGGTGCGGCGTGATCGCCACCGTGGTGACCGTATCCACGCATTCGGACGGGATGAGCGACGGATCCGCCAGGTAGCTGCTCCAGTCGGGAACCGGCACGGCCGAACCGACGCACACCAGTTGGGTCTCCGCCGTCGAGAGGCCGGGCGCGGCCAGCGCCGAACTGTAGAGGCCGATCGGGGTGGGACTGCGGAACTCCCCGATGCCGCCCCGCAGGATGGTGGTCGCGGAGCCACCAAACCCCCGCCCGGCTCCGCCACCACCGCCACCCCCGACCATCCAGGTGAAGCCGGCGCGAGGCGACAGGCTGACCTCACTCGGGATGTGATCGGTGCGAAGGCCGAAGGCGGAGTCCACGACTGGGTTGTAAGCCGGCGCGCCGCCGAACGCCGCCGTCTCCAGTCGCATGCCGTAGGTCAGCTGAAGGCCGCTCCCGTTCCGCCAGGTGTCGCCCAGATATGCCGCACCGTTCCAGGCAGTGCCGGAGTGCTCCAGCGGCGCGAGGTTCCGGGTGAACTGCGAGGGCTCCCCCGCCTCCAGCGCGCCCAGCGACGGATAGGTAAAAGTCCCGAACTCGTTGGACGTCTGCATCTGATGAAAGTGCGAGGTGTTCAGGAAGAGCCCGAGCTTGATTCGATGGGTCGCGGACCCCGGCAGCCAGGAGAGCTCTTCGGTGAGCTCGACCCCGGTGTTGTCGCTGCTCTGGGGGAATCCGGCGTTGCCACCGAATCCGAACGTGGTGACGCCCCGGGTAGTGTCGGAGGCGTCGGACGCGACCTGAACCCGGCCCTGCGGCAGGGCCAGATAGCCGGTGCCCTCGCGATGGTCCACCGAGAAATAGCCCCGGAAGTCATTGATGAAATTGTTGCCGAAGTATGAGGTGAGCGACCCGAGCACCCCGCCGCCGTGTCCCGAGTTGCTACCGCCGGTGGAGGGCAGCGACAGGGAGCCGATCCGGGTCGCATCCTGCGAGGTCCAGCGGCCGTCGAGCCGTAGCATGACCGTCTGCGCGTCGGATGGCTTCCAGTCGACCCGGACCAGCCCGCCGGCGTTGTCGTTGGCGCGGTTGTCCGGAATTATCGGCAGCGTCGCGGGGACGCCGGTGGCGAGGGCCAGCGAGGCAAATCGCGCGGCGGAGTCGGCGCTCACGCCCAGGCGTGCGAGCGTCGCGGGGTCGACCGAGCTGAGCGAGGTGAGCGCCTGGTCGCGCCAGCGGCCCTGGAACGACCCGAAGACGAAGAGCCGGTTGCGCACGATGGGTCCGCCCATCCCACCACCCAGCTGATTCTGGGTGAATCCCTGCCCGAACGCCGACGAGGTCGCGCCGCCCCACGCGAAGGACCGATCGCGCAGCGTATAGGTGAAGGATCCCTGCGAGACGTTGGTGCCGCTCCGGGTAGTCGAGGCGACCAGCCCGCCGCTGAACTCTCCCCGGGCCACGTCGTAACTGCTGGTCACGACCCGGGTGTTGCGGATCGCGTCCTGCGGCACACTGGCAGACCCGGCCGAGAGGCCGTCGAGGGTGATGTTATTCGCGTCGGGCCGGAGCCCGGCAACCGAGAACGCGGTCGAAGTGGAGTCGGTCGCGCCGATGGCGACCACCCCGGGCGCCAGCGTGGCGAGCACGCTGGGATCGGAGGCATCAATCGGAAGCCGGTCCACGAACTCCGGGTTGAGGTTTCGCTCGGTGGCACCGGGCCCCGGCTGGTCGCCCTCGCGGGGCCGGGGCCTGCCCCGAACCGTGATCTCTTGCAGCTGCGTTGCGGCACTGGTCATTCGCACGTTCACGACCAGGCGGTCTTCGTCCGCCTGGCGGGCGACCGTGATCCGGAGCGGCGCCATACCGATGTACCGCACCAGCACTTGATACTGTCCGCCGCCGTCGGGGAACACGATGGTAAAACGGCCGTGGGAGTCGGTGGGTCGCTGGCGGGAGACCTGGGTCTCGGTCGAGACCGCTTCGACGGTGGCGTCGGCGATGGGTTCGCCGTCCGGGCCGGTCACCTTGCCGGTGATGATGTCGGTCGCGCTACCGACCTGCGCTGCCGCCGGCTGTAGCGCGCTCGAACACAGGAGCGCGAGCAGCGGAAGCCACCGGAGCCTGAGCATTGCGACGCGTGTTCCCTGAGAGTCTTGTCGATATACGAATGAAGGGGGTCGCCCGTTTACCCCACGGGGGTCCACGCCCTTGCCGGTCCGCGGCTCCCGTTCCATGTTAGGCGCCCGTTGCTGACTCATGGCCTCCCTAGGAGCTTGCTATGGCCCGCTGGCGTCCCGACCCGACCTTTTACGCTTCACCGCGCGACGCCGCGCGCGCGCCGGCGGAAGAGTTGGGCTATGTCGCCTTGCTCGACCCGACACACCAGCGACCCGATGCGATGGGCGTCGTGGACCTGAACCCACGGTCGACCACGTATGCCTCGCTGGTCGGCCGGACCCACTTGCCCAACATCGGG
>DASQPE010000353.1:0-2573 GCA_035644115.1 Gemmatimonadales bacterium | reverse complement strand
ACCTGCAGCAACGAGTACGTCGAGAGCGTGTGGTGGCTGCTGCACCGGCTGCACGAACGGGGGCTGCTGTATCGGGGCCATCGCGTGCTCCCCTATTGTCCGCGGTGCGGCACCGTGCTCTCGAGTCATGAGCTGGCGCTGGGCTACGAGGAGGACACCACCAACTCGGTGTACGTCACGTTCCCGCTGGAGGACGATCCCAAGCGCCAGCTGTTGATCTGGACCACGACGCCGTGGACCCTGCTTTCCAATGTGGCCGTTGCGGTCAACCCCGAGTTGGAATACGCCGAATATCCGGTGAACGGCCGGACCATCATCCTCGCGACGGCACGCGCCGATCTGCCGAGCGGCCTGGAGGAGATCGCGCCAGGCGCGGGCACCGTTGGCGCCGGCCGCCGGAGCGCGCGATCCCGCAAGCAGCTGGTGCCGTTCCGGGCAATCCCGCCGATCCGGACTTTCAAGGGGCGCGATCTCGTGGGCCTGCGCTACCGGCGGCCGCTCGACGTGGTGCCGCTGCCGGACGACCGCGTCTCGCGCATCGTGGTGGCCGGCGACTTCGTGACCGCCGCCGACGGCTCGGGGCTGGTGCACATGGCGCCGGCGTTCGGGGCCGACGATTTCGCGGTGGGCCAGGAGCACGGCCTCGCGCTGGTGCGTCCGGTCGCGGCCGACGGCACCTTCACCGGGACTACCTGGCCGGAGATCGAAGGCAAGCTGGTGACGGCCCGGGAGACCAACGACCTGATCATCCAGCAGCTCAAGCTGGATGGGCGCTGGCATCTCACCCAGCCGTACACTCACACGTATCCGCACTGCTGGCGCTGCGCGAGTCCGCTGATCTACTACGCCCGGGATTCCTGGTTCGTGCGAACCTCCGCGGTGAAGGACCGGATGCTCGCGCTCAACGCCCAGGTCGACTGGCATCCCCCCGAAGTGGGTGCCGGACGGTTCGGCGAGTGGCTGGCGAACAACGTGGACTGGGCCCTTTCGCGCGACCGCTACTGGGGCACGCCGCTGCCGGTCTGGGTCTGCGACGGCGATCCGTCGCACGTCGAGGTGATTCCGGATTATCGCCGCCTGGCCGAGCGATGGGGCAAGCCGCTGCCCGACACCTTCGACCCGCACAAGCCGTACATCGATGAGTACGTCTGGGCGTGCCACTGCGGCGGCCTCATGCGGCGGACGCCCGAGGTGATCGACACCTGGTTCGACTCGGGATCGATGCCGTACGCCCAGTGGCATTACCCGTTCGAGCACGAGGCGGAGTTCAAGGCTCATTTCCCCGCCGACTTCATCTGCGAAGGGGTGGACCAGACTCGGGGCTGGTTCTACAGCCTGCTCGCCATCGCGACGACGGCGTTCGACGAGGTCGCCTACAAGCACGTGATCGTCAACGAGCTGGTGCTCGACCCCGAGGGCCAGAAGATGTCCAAGAGCCGGGGCAACGTGGTCGATCCCTGGCAGATGATCCGCGAGTTCGGGGCTGACACGATCCGGGTCTACCTGCTGGCCTCGAGCCAGGTGTGGCTGCCCAAGCGGTTCGACCGGCGGACCATCCCCGAGGTCGCGGGCGGCTTCTTCAACACGCTGCGGAACACCTACGGGTTCTTCTCGTTGTACGCCGGCGACTGGCAGCCGGAGCAGGCGCCGCCGCTCTCGGCCCGGACTCAGCTCGACCGCTGGCTGCTGAGCCGACTCGATGCCACGGTGGATGCCGTCACCGGCCAGTGGGGCGCATACGACGTGACTGCCGGCACTCGGGCGATCATGGACTTCGTGGTGGACGATCTCTCGAACTGGTACGTCCGGCTCTCCCGGGCCCGGTTCTGGGCGCCGGGTCGGAAGGCCGATGGGGCGGCGGTGGCGACCCTGCACGAAGCGCTGGCGACCGTGGCTCGGTTGCTGGCGCCGGCGGCGCCGTTCACCACCGACTGGCTCCACCGCGCGCTGGCGGGAACTTCAGTGCACCTGACGCGGTTTCCCGTGCCGCACGGTCGGCGGGACCCGGCGCTCGAAGGCGCCATGGACGCGGTGCGGCGGCTTGCTTCCCTGGCGCGGGCGGTCCGTAACGAGGCCAGCTTGCCGGTGCGCCAGCCGCTTCGGCGGATGTACGTGGCGGTGCCCGCGGGGGTCCGCGGCGCCGCGTTCGATGAGCTGCTCGCGCTGCTCCGGCTCGAGGTCAACGTGAAGACGATCGAGGTTGTGAGCTCCGATGCTGAGCTGGTTCGGCTTCGGGCCAAACCAAACTTTCGGTCGCTGGGCAAGCGGTTCGGGAAGCGAACTCCCGAAGTCGCGCAGGCCCTAAGCAACCTGTCGGCTGAGCAACTCCGCGCGACTGAGACGGGTTCGCCGGTGACGCTCGAGTTCACCGGCGAGGCGCTGACGATCTTGCCCGAGGATCTCACTGTCGAACGAGAAGTTGCAAGTCAGTGGCTGGTGAAGAGCGAGGGCCCCTTTGTGGTGGCGCTCGATCCCGAGCTGGACGACGCGCTTCGCGGCGAGGGCTTTGCCCGGGAGCTGGTCAACCGGGTCCAGCGGCTTCGGAAGGACGCGGGCTACGAGTACACCACGCG
>DASQPE010000352.1:0-3303 GCA_035644115.1 Gemmatimonadales bacterium | reverse complement strand
AGCGCGACGCCCGAGAGCCCCGCCAACCGGATGAGCCGGCTCCCCTTGGGCACGGTCATGACCTCGTAGCGCACCGGTTCCTCGGGTACCACGGTGAAGCCGTACTGCTCGGGCTGGCGGCCGATGAGGGTCGCCGCGTGGATCGCGGGAATGAAATTCTTCGTCTCCGGCAGCAGGTGCGGGCTGCGGCGGTGGAGCACCCAGAAGTCCCGCGTGCCGGATCCCTGGATGGCCTGCTGTACCCGGACCTCGCCCGCATTGTAGGCGGCCTGGGCCAGATCCCACGAGCCGAAGACGGCGTAGAGGTCACGCAGGTAGTTGGCCGCGGCCACCGTGGACTTCTCGGGGTCCAGGCGCTCGTCCATCCACCGATCCACCCGGAGACCATACAGGCGCGCGGTGGGGGCCATGAACTGCCAGAGGCCCTTGGCGCCGGCATGGGAGACGGCCACCGGGTTGAAGCCGCTTTCGATCATGGCCGTGAAGACCAGCTCTTCCGGCAGGCCCTTTTCCTTGAAAATGTCCAGGATCATGGGCAGATAGCGCCCGGAACGGGCCAGGCGACCCTCGGTGATCGCGCGCCGGTAGCCGGTCTGGAACCGGTCGAGGAAGAACCGGACGTGCTCATTGAGCTGTACCCGGTACGCCGGGGCCGGGGCCGGGCGGGCGACCGCGGGGGTCGGCTCGGTGACCAGGGCCAGGCTCGCTACCTGGACCCCCTCGGTCTCCCGCGCCTGGACGGGCTGGCCGAAGGTCTCGGCCAGGGCTTCCTGGGATATCGGCCATGCGACCTGGACCAGCCCGACCGGCTCCATCGGGGTGGGGTCCACGGCCATTGCAATGAGAGGTTCAGTTTCGGCTCGAGCCGGCCCGGCGAGGGCCAGACAGCCGGCGAGAACGAGGGCGCTTCCGGTCACCAAGGTCCACGTTGATCTAGCCATGGTCGGGGAGAACAGCAAGCCCTATTCCAACTATAAATATTTGATTAATATAGTGTTTTCTGGCTGACAGGAGGGCCGAAATCCCTCACTGGGTATCCCTCCACCCACCATGGGAGATTTGCGCACCACGAAGCTTTTGCATGGCTCGGAGATTGCTCCGGACCCTTGACGGGTTGCCCGACCGGCCCCATGCTGAGCGGCACTCATGGCCTCGGAGCCCGCGCCAGGCAGCCCGTTCGACGGATACGCGCGCCGGGCGACGCCGGCTCCCGATCCGGAGCTCACCCAGGCCGGTCCCGGCACTGCCGGCGGCGAATACCTCCGGCGCTTCTGGCAGCCGGTGGCGTTCACGCGCGATCTGGATGGTCCGCCGCGCCGCGTGCGCATCCTGGGCGAGGACCTCGTGGTCTTCCGTGATCGCGGTGGGCGCATCGGCGTGCTCCACCTGCACTGCGCGCACCGCGGCACGTCGCTCGAATTCGCCATTCCACTCGAGCGCGGCCTGCGTTGCTGCTACCACGGCTGGGCGTACGACGTCGACGGACGTTGTCTCGAGACGCCGGGCGAGCCCGCGGGCAGTCGCCTGTGCGAGCGCGTATGGCAGGGCGCGTATCCCACGCACGAGTTCTGCGGGCTCGTCTTCGCGTATCTGGGCCCGCCCGATCGACGCCCCGCGTTCCCGCTCTACGACAGCTTCGACGTGCCGGGCCACGCGCTCATGCCCGCGGCCGAGTTCACGCTGCCGTGCAACTGGCTCCAGGTGAAGGACAACAGCATGGACCCGGTACACACCGCGTTCCTGCACGCGCTCTCGAGCGGCTATCAGTTCACGGAAGCCTTCGGCGTCGTGCCGGAGCTCGACTGGCTCACCACCGACGCGGGCATGGTCTATATCGCGACCCGGCGCGTGAATGATCTCGTCTGGGTGCGGGTCTGTGACTTCATGCCGCCGAACGTGCACCAGTTCACGCGCGAGATCGAGGAGGCGGCCGCGCCCAAGTCGGCGAGCCGGCCGGTGATCATCCGCTGGGCGGTGCCCAACGACGATACGCACACGACGAACTTCGAGCTGGCCCAGGTGGATCCGGCGTGGGGGCTCACGCCCGAGCAGGTCGCGCGGCCCGGCTTCGGCCAGTCCGGGGACCGGCCCTACGAGGAGCGCCGTCGCTTCCCCGCGGACTACGACGCCCAGTCGAGCCAGCGCGTCGTCGCGGTCCACGCGCTCGAGCACCTGGCCTCCACCGACCGCGGCGTGATCATGCTCCGGCGCATCGTACGCGACGGCATCCGTGCAGTGGCGGCGGGACAGGATCCGTGGGGCACGCACTGGCCGGAGGGGAAGGTGATCCCCACCCACACCCAGGACCTCGTGCTGCGGATCCCACCCGCCGCGACGTCGGAGGCCGACCGCCGTCTCGTGCGCGAAACCGGGCGACGCGCGGTCACCGGCTAGGGGCGGCGGCGGTGTGGATCGTCCGGATCGCCCTGGAACGGCCGTACACCTTCATCGTCCTCGCCCTCCTGATCCTGATCGTGAGTCCGGTGGTGATCGCCCGCACCCCGACCGACATCTTTCCCAACGTCAATATCCCGGTGATCGCGGTGGCCTGGCAATACCGCGGGCTCAACGCGGAGGAGCTCGAAGGCCGCATCACCACGTCCTACGAGCGGGTGCTCACCACCACGGTGGACAATATCCAGCGCATCGAGTCCAGCACCGTCAACGGGCAGGCCATCATCAAGGTCTACCTGCAGCCGAAGGCGAGCCTCGACACCGCGAACGCCCAGATCACCGCGATCTCCCAGACCGTGATCCGGCAGTACCCGCCCGGCACCACCCCACCCCTCATCATCAACTTCAGCGCCTCCAGCGTGCCGATCCTGCAGCTCGCGCTGTCGGGGGAGGGGCTCGCCGAGCAGCAGCTCTTCGATCTGGGCGTCAACTTCCTGCGGCCGCAGCTCGTGACGATCCGCGGGGTGGCCATTCCCTTTCCCTTCGGCGGCAAGCAGCGCCAGGTCATGGTGGATCTCAACCCGCGCATGCTGCAGGCCAAGGGAATCTCGCCCGCCGAGGTGCTCGACTCGCTGAACGTTCAGAACCTGGTCCTGCCCTCGGGCACCGCCAAGATCGGCGGGTTCGAATACGACGTCACCCTCAACGCGGCCCCGCGGACGGTGGCCGACCTGGCCGACATCCCCATCAAGGTGGTGAACAACGCGACGATTTATCTTCGAGACGTCGCCAACGTGCGCGACGGCTTCGGGGTGCAGACCAATATCGTGCGGCGGGACGGGCGGCGCGGGACGCTGCTCACCGTGCTCAAGAGCGGCGACGCCTCCACGCTCGAGGTGGTCGGCAACA
>DASQPE010000351.1:0-33216 GCA_035644115.1 Gemmatimonadales bacterium | reverse complement strand
GGGTTCGCCCAATCCGCGAAGCAGGGGGCCCAGGGAGCCGCCCTGTTGGCCGACGGCCTGGCCGGCGGGCGGCATCGCGCAGTGGTCGAAGCCCTGCGGCTGCGCCACGCTGCGGGGAGCGTCCTGGATTACCTCTTCGTCGTCAGCCCGAACACGGCACGACGAAATCTGGGACTGACTCCGGATGGCTGAACTGATCGGGGAAGTCCTCATCGTCGGTGCGTCGACGCGAGGCTTGGCGGAATCCGCCGCGCGGGCCGGCTACCGGGTCCACGCGGTCGACGCGTATGGCGACGTGGACCTGGTGGAGCGCGCGCACACGATTGCGCTCCGGCGCGATCTGGGAATCGACTGGTCTCCCTCGGCCGCTGTCGCGGCCGCGGCGAGCATCGGCTGCTCGACCCTCGCCTACACCTCCAACCTGGAGAATCACCCGTCGGCGTTGGCGCGGCTCGCGGCCGGGCGACAGCTGTTGGGGAATCCGCCCGGGGTGCTCCGGCGAGTTCGCGATCCATTCCAGCTGGCCGAGGCGCTCCGCAACGGAGGGTTCCGGATGCCGGCGGTATCGGCGGCGGAGCCGAGCGAGACCGGTAGTTCGGGTGCCTGGCTGCTCAAGCCGCGCCGCTCCGGGGGCGGCCACGGCATTCGGCCCTGGCGCCTCGGAGACCCGGTGCCCCGGACGAGATACCTGCAAGAGCGGGTCGAAGGCCCGTCGGGCTCCATCGCCTTCGTGGCTGACGGGCGCCGTGCAGTACCGCTCGGGCTCTCGCTTCAGCTGCCATCCCAGCATGCATTTGGGGCCGCGGGATTTCGATACTGCGGGAGCCTGCTCTGTGGGGGGCCCGACCCGCTGTTCGTCGGGGAGCCTGCGCTGGCGGAGTCGGCCGCGGCGATGGCGGCGGCTGTGACGGAAGGATTCGGACTCGTCGGGGTCAACGGTATCGATTTCGTGGCCCGCGACGGTGTGCCGTGGGCGGTAGAAGTGAATCCGCGGTATTCCGCGTCAATGGAGCTGGTGGAGGAGGCGCACTCGGTATCGATCTTCCGATTGCACGCGGAGGCCTGCAGCGGGCGTCTCCCGTCCGAAAGCCCTTTCGGCCGGGCGCTCGACCAGGTGCATGGAAAAGCCGTCTTGTACGCCCGGGAGCCGGTGATCGCCGGTCAGTTGCGGCAGCACGCGGCGCTCCGAGATGTGCCTCATCCGGGCGAACGCATCGGGCGCGGGCGGCCGATCTGCACGGTGCTCGCCGAAGGGGAGACTGCGGCAGCGTGCTTGGACGCTCTCGAAGCGCGAGCCGCCTGGGTGTACCACACCGGAACCGCAGCTGCCCGGAACGCCGCATGACGATCGCTACGATCGAGCATGCCGTTTGTCTCGGTTGCGGCTGTGCCTGCGACGACATCATCGTCGCCGTGAGCGACGGCCGCATTGCGAGCGCCCGCAATGCATGTCCGGTCGGGCTCGCATGGTACGGCGATGGTACGACGCCCTCCCGAGTCATCGTCCGGGGGGCGGCAGCCAGCACCGAGACGGCTGTACGAGAAGTCGCAGCCTTGCTCGCGGCGGGGCCGGCGATGGTGTATCTCGCCCCCGAGGTGACGACCGAAGCGCAGCGCGTAGCGATCGGATTGGCCGACCGCGCAGGCGCCCGCCTCGACAGCGTAAGCTCGGATACGGCGGCCGCGGGGCTGCTCGCCGGCCAGCGGCGCGGGCGAGCGACGGCCACGCTGGGCGAGATTCGGAATCGGTCCGATTTCCTGGTGTTCTGGGCGGTCGATCCGGACCTCCGCTACCCGCGATACCTCTCCCGATACGCGCTCGATCCCGCAGGCACCCAGGTCCCAAAAGGCGCAGCGGGCCGCACGGTGGCGTCGGTGGACGTCGGTGCCGCACGCGGGCCGGCGCGGGCCGCGACGCGTGTCAGTCTGGCGCCCGCCGAGGAGGCTGCGGCGCTCGGGGTCATGCGCGCGACGGTACTTGGCCGTACCCTCGCGGGCCTTTCGCCGGCACTCGAGGCCGCCGCCGAGCTGGCGCGGCAGATGGCGCGAGCGCGATACGTCGCCCTGGTGCATGACGCGGAGCCGACGGCGGAACCGGCCGACTCACAACGGGCCGACGGGCTGGTCGGCCTGGCGCAGGCGCTCAATGGGCCCACCCGGTGCGCGCTGTCGAGCCTCAGGGCCGGCGGCAACCGCTCCGGCGCGGATGCGGCGGTGACATGGCAAACCGGATTCCCTTTCGCGGTCGATTTCAGCAGCGGGGCTCCGCGCTATCGCCCCGAAGAGCCGGCTTCCACCGCCGTCCCCCGGATGGCGACTGTGCTCGTAGTGGGCGCCGCGCACGGCATCCCCGGTGAGGTTTCCCGCGGGCTCCCGGGGCGCAGAGTCGCGGTGATCGGCCCGCGCGCCAGCGAGGCGCCCTTCCCCGCCGAGGTCGCGATCGACACCGGCGTCGCCGGTATTCACGAGGCAGGCATCGCATACCGCATGGACGATGTGCCGCTACCCGCGGCGCAGGTCGTCAGCGGGCCGGCCGCAACACTCGCGGTACTGCGCGCGGTCACTGAGGCCATGATGGCGGGAGGCGGCGCCTGATGCCCGGGCTCGATCGGCTGCGGATCGTGGGCGGCGCGGTGCACGACCCAGCCAATGGCGTGGACGGCGAAGCCCGCGACGTCTGCATCGAGGACGGACGGATCGTAGCCAGCCTTCCTCCGGGTGCTCCGGCGGTCGACGCCCGGGGAATGGTCGTCATGCCCGGTGGAGTGGACATTCACGCTCACTTCGCGAGCTCCTCCTGCAATCACGCACGCAGGCTCCTGCCCGAAGAGCATGGGGCCGATCCGGCGCGGGCACCGGCCCTGCTCGAGGGCGAAGGTCCGGCCCGGTCGGGGACGGGCGGGACCGTTCCCACGACCTTCACCACCGGGTACCGCTACGCGGGGCTGGGCTACACGACGGCGTTCGATGCTGCTGTGGCGCCTTTGACGGCCCGACACACCCACGCCGAGCTCGACGACACGCCTCTGGTGGACGCCGGCTGTTTCGTCCTCGTGGGCAACGACGAATACCTGCACCGCCAGATCGCCGCCGGCGAGCAGGAGCGGGCCCGGCACTACGTCGCCTGGCTGCTGGGCGCGACCGGCGCGTATGCGGTCAAGATCGTGAACCCCGGGGGCATTGAAGCCTGGAAGGCCGGGCAGAGAAACCTCACCGACATCGATCAGGCCCTCAGCGGCACTACGGTCACACCGCGGGCCATTCTGGAAACCCTGACCAACGCGGCGAACGACCTGAAGCTGCCTCACCCGGTTCACATTCACGGCAACAACCTGGGCCAGGCCGGCAACAGCACGACGACGCTCGCCACCATGCAGGCACTGGCAGGCCGGCGCGCGCATTTCACCCACCTTCAATTCCATTGCTACGGCGGCGAAGCGGGCAAGGGGTGGGCCTCGGCTGCGGCCAAAGTCATGGAGTATGTCAACGCCCACCCCGAGCACAGCGTTGACGTAGGACAGGTGATGTTCGGGCCAGCCACGACCCTCACGGCAGACGGGCCGGTCGAATACCTGCTCTATGCCACCAGCGGACGGAAGTGGGTCAACATCGACATCGAGCTCGAGACCGGCTGCGGGATCGTGCCCTACACGTACAAGGAGAAGGCGGCAGTCGCGACCCTCCAATGGGCGGTGGGCCTCGAGCTCTTTCTTCTGGCGAACGATCCGTGGCGGGTCGTGCTGTCGACCGATCACCCCAACGGCGGCTCGTTTCTCTCCTATCCAGCGCTGATTCGCCTGCTGATGGATCGCTCGGCCCGGGATGAGCAGCTCAAGCGAGCCAATCCCAAGCTGCTGGCCGGGAGCGCCCTGGCCGACGGGTTAGCCCGGGAGTACAGCCTCAACGAGATCGCTATCGTGACCCGGGCAGGTCCCGCCCGGCTCCTCGGTCTCGCCCACAAGGGGCATCTCGGCGTGGGCGCGGACGCCGACGTCACGGTCTACGCCCGTGATCCGGACATCGCCCGGATGTTCGCGACCCCCCGCTACGTGGTCAAAGGCGGGCAGCTCGTGGTCCAGGAAGGCCAGCTCAGACGAGCACCCCCGGGCCGCCGGCTCCACGTCCGCCCGGAGTTCGATCAGCGCGTGCTGAAGGACGTTCGCCGCCATTTCGATGCGTATGCCACGGTGGCCTTCGACAACTATGCGGTGCGCAACGTGCCTGGCGAGCCGGTGGCCATCGGGCCATGAACATCCGGGGCGTGTTGATCGAAGACACCTTTGCCGAGGCGTTCACCATGCGTGCGGCGCGGCTGGTGATCACCGGCGCGTCGCCCCGGTGGGCCATGGCAGCAGCGCTGAAGCTGACCGGCTTTGCCACCTCGGTGATCGGATGCAAGTGCGAAGCCGGTATCGAACGAGAGCTCGCGGCCGACGAGACGCCGGACGGCCGCCCCGGCGTGAGCGTGCTCTTCATGACCATGAGCAAGGATGACCTCCCCAAGCGGCTCATCGAGCGAGTCGGGCAGACGGTGCTGACCTGCCCGACGACGGCCTGCTTCGACGGGCTCCCGAATGTTCCTGACCGGGTCGGGGTGGGGTCAGCCCTGCGCTTCTTCGGCGACGGCTTTCAGGCGAGCAAGGTCATCGCCGGCGAGCGCTACTGGCGGATTCCCGTGATGGAGGGTGAGTTCCTGGTCCAGGAGAAGTTCGGGATGATGAAGGCGGTGGGCGGGGGCAACTTCCTGATCCTGGCGCGCAGCGCCCCGGCCGCTCTTGCAGCGGCCGAGGCCGCCGTTGACGCGATGGCCGGTTTAACCGGGGTGTTCCTGCCGTTCCCGGGCGGCGTGGTGCGGAGCGGGAGCAAGGTCGGCTCGCGCCGGTCGAAGACCATGATCGCGTCAACCAACGACGCGTATTGCCCCACGCTTCGCGCGGTCACCAAGACCGACCTCGCCGAGGGGATCAACTCGGTGCTCGAGATCGTGATCAACGGCCTCGACGCACCGGCGATCTCCCAGGCCATGAAGGTGGGCATCGACGCCGCCTGCCGGGACGACATCGTCTCGATCAGTGCCGGGAACTACGCCGGGAAGCTGGGACCTCATCACTTCCACCTTCGGAAGATCATGAGCGACGGGGCTGCCGGGTGAGCGACGAGGTCGTGCTGACCCTGAAGACCCCGCCGCATGCCGCGGTGGACGCGTCGGCGCTGCTGCTCCAGCCGTGGGCCGACCTGCCGGCGAGCGCCATCTCGCGGTTGCCTCTGAGGGTGGAGGGCTCGGGCCCAGCCGCCCTTGGCGACCTGTTCACGGTCACCGGCGAGCGGTCCGCCCGGGTCCGGCTGATCGGCGATCTCTCCCGGTTCGAGCGCGTCGGCGCGGAGCTCGCCGACGGCGAGGTCATCATCGAGGGCGACGTCGGACCCGGCGTGGCGACGCGGATGCGCGGTGGGCGCATCGCGGTGACGGGCAACGCCGGCTGGGGGGCCGGCCTCGAAATGGCGGGCGGCCTCGTCGACATCGGGGGCAGCGCCGGCCCTCGAGCCGGCGGCGCAGCCTTGGGCGCGAAGCGCGGTATGACCGGCGGCGAGCTCATCTTGCGCGGCTCCGCCGGCGCCGAGGCGGGCGCCTGCATGCGCCGCGGGCTGGTCGTCATCGGCGGAAGCGCGGGTGAGGGCGTCGGTCGCGCCAGCATCGCGGGCACCGTCGTCGTGTTCGGGACCGCGGGGCCCAACCCGGGCCAGTGGTCGAAGCGCGGCACCATCGTAGCGCTCGGCTCGGTCACGCCTCCGGCTACATACAGATACGCGTGCACCTACCGGCCAGAGTACCTGGGCCTGCTGCTCCGACATCTCGGGAGTCGGCGCCTGCCGGTCACCCGCGAACAGCTTACCGGCTCCTATCGACGCTACAGCGGCGACCTCGCCGAGCTGGGCGCGGGAGAGATTCTCGCATGGACCACGAACTGACGCCGCCCAACCTGAACGCGCTGGCCGCTGAGATCGCGGACGGCATGGAGGAACACGCAGCCCTCCTCCGGGTGCGGGTCAGCCAACTGGGCAACGGCGCTCGGGTGATCGATGCCGGCGTGGACGTGCCGGGGGGTCTCGACGCAGGACTGGCCCTCTCCGAGATCTGCATGGGCGGGCTTGGCACCGTCACCTACACGCCGCTCGTGATCGGCAGCGAAACCTGGCCGGGGGTTTCGGTCTGGACCGATCATCCGGCCGTGTCCTGCATGGCGTCGCAGTACGCCGGCTGGGCCATCTCGGTCGACAAGTTCTTCGCGATGGGCTCGGGCCCGCTGCGGGCACACGCCCGGGTCGAGAAGGAGCTGTTCGGCAAGCTGGGGTACGCCGAGACCGCCGAACGGGGCGTCCTGGTACTGGAGGGCCGTACGCTTCCCACCGACGGGGTCGCCGCATGGGTGGCGGGCAAGTCCGGGCTCGACCCGTCTCGGCTTACTTTCGTTATCGCGCCTACGGCGAGCCTGTCGGGGGGAGTCCAGATATCCGCCCGGATTCTGGAAACCGGTCTTCACAAGATGGAGACGCTGGGATTCGACGTGCGGAAGGTGGTGAGCGGAATCGGGAGCGCGCCGGTCGCACCGGTCGCCAAGAACGATATCCGGGCCATCGGCCGGACCAACGACTGCATCTTGTACGGCGGGCGAGCCCGCTATACGGTTCGCGCCGAAGACGACGAGCTGGCGGCCCTGGTCGACCAGGTGCCGGCGGCCGCGTCGCGCGATTACGGCACCCCATTCTACGACATCTTCCAGCGGTACGGCGGCGACTTCTACAAGATCGATCCGCTGCTGTTCAGCCCGGCGGAGGTCTGGCTCACCAACGTCACGACGGGACGAACGTTCCGGGCGGGCGGGGTGAATCCTGACGTGCTCGCGCAGTCGTGTTTGTCCTAGCCCCTAGCCCCTCACCGGAGCTCTCCATGACCCGCACCCCGTCGTTGCTGGTGCTGTCGCTCGTTGCCGTCGCCGCCTGCTCCAAACCGGCCGAGAAGCCCGCCGCTCCGGCGGATTCCACGGCGGTGCCTGCCGCGGCGCCGGCGCCACCGCCCCCGGCGGGACCGCAGGCGATCGTGACCGTGCTCTATAAGTGGCCGAAGAGCCCGGTCGCGTTCGAGAAGTACTATCCGACGCATCTCAAGATCGTGGGCGACGGCCAGGCGGAGATCGGCTTCACCAAGGCAGAGCTGACCAAGTTCACCAAGACGCTGGACGGCAAGAAACCCCCGTTTTACCGGCAGGCCGAGCTCTACTTCCCGGACACGGCGGCCGCAAAAAAGGGCATGGCGACCGCGGCGTTCAAGAAGGTGGGCGACGATTTCAAGGTCTTCGCGACCGGAGGCCTGGTCGGCCTGTTGGCGACGGAGACCGGCGACAAGAGCGAGACTGCGTGTCCCGCCCTGGTAACCGTGATCTATCACGCGCCCAAAGACCCAGCCGCGTTCGAGAGCTATTATCCGACCCACCTCAAGATCGTGGGCGACGGCCAGGCCGAGATCGGCTTCGTTCGAGCGGACTTGACCAAGTTCGAGGCCAACCTGGACGGCAGTGCGCCAGCCGAGTACCGCCAGGCCGAGCTCTGCTTCCCGGCCATGGACGCGCTCCAGAAGGGGACCAAGACGCCGGCGTTCAAGAAGGTGGGCGACGACTTCAAGAACTTCGCGACCGGCGGACTCGTCGGCATGATCGGGGAGCAGAAGTAAAGGGGGATGCGCGTCGTCATTCTGGCTTCACGGACCGGCTGGCACACCGACCAGCTGCTCCGGGTTCTTGGCGAGCGCGGCCATGCGGCCGCGCTCGCGCGCTACGAGGACCTGGTCGCCGCTATTCAGGACGGCACCGACGTCCAGAGCGGGGCGGCCGCTCTCACCGATGTGGATCTGGTTCTCGCCCGCATCATCCCGAACGGCTCGCTCGAGCAGATCATCTTCCGGGTGGACGCGCTCCACGCGCTCGAGGAGCGCGGCATCCGGGTGGTGAACTCCGCCCGCGTCATCGAGCGGACGGTCGACAAGTTCTGGACCTCAGCCACGCTGGAACGGCACGGGCTGCCCACGCCGGCAACCGTCGTCTGCGAGTCGATCGAGGCTGCGTACGAGGCCCGGGACCGACTGGGCGGGGACGTGATCGTGAAACCGCTCTTCGGTTCGATGGGACTCGGCATCGTGCGAGTGAGCGACGAAGAGACCGCCTTCCGGGTCTTCCGCGCCATCGAGACGATCCGTGGAGTGTTCTATCTCCAGCGCGCGATCGAGCACGACGGCCGAGACGTGCGGGCGTTCGTGGTTGGCGGGCGAATCGTGGCCGCCATCGAGCGGCGAGCCCCGGGGTGGCGCACCAACATGGCGCAAGGGGCGGAGGCTCGGGCGCTCGTCCTGCCGGAGGCGTGGGCCGACCTGGCCGTTCGGGCCGCCAAAGCGGTAGGCGCGGTCTACGCCGGGGTGGACCTCTTACCGGCACACGATGGCACGGTATACGTGCTCGAGGTCAACGGCATTCCCGGTTGGCAGGGGCTTCAGGAAGCCACCGGCCTCGACATCGCGGCCGTGCTCGTCGAGCACATCGCCCGCGAGCCGATCGAGAGCCTGGCGTGACGCCGGCGGAGGCGGGCGAGGCCGCGCAGCTGGCCTGCCTGCTCGAGGCCAGCGCGCCAAAGCCGGGCAACGTGTCACCGGGGCGCCCGTTCCACGACACGACCTTTGAGGACTTTCTGGCGAGCGCCGTCGCGATCGGCCCTGCGATGGCCGACGCGGGGACCGCCCCGCTGGGGGCTACAATCCGTGCCGCCATCTCGGCAACTCGTCGGGTCACTCGCGCCAACACGAACCTGGGCATCGTGTTGCTGATCGCCCCCCTGTGCCGGGCCGGCCAGCGGGCAGGGGGCGAGTTTCGCGCGCGGGTGCGGGAAGTCCTGGCCGAGACCACCGTGGCAGACGCGGTCTCGGTATATGAGGCGATTCGCCTCGCGGCGCCGACCGGGCTCGGGGCAGCGGAAGCCCAGGATGTGGCGACAGTGCCTACCATCCCGCTCCGGGACGCCATGGCCCTCGCTGCCGATCGCGACAGCGTCGCCCGGGAGTACGTGACCGACTTTGCGATCACGTTCGAGCTGGGCGCGCCGGGGCTGCGCAGGGCACTACATGCCGGGCTCACCTGGACCCAAGCGGTGGTCGAGACGTACCTTGACCTCCTCTCCGCGGTCCCGGACAGTCACGTCGCCCGCAAGCTGGGGCCGGCCGCGGCCGAGACGATCATGCGGCGCGCGCGGGAGGTGCGACAGGCGGGAGGAGCGCGTACCCCGGGCGGGCGGCTGGCCCTGGCCGCGTTCGATGCCCAACTCAGGGACGATCGCAACACGCGGAATCCGGGCACGACCGCCGATCTCACCGCGGCGGCGCTCTGCCTGGTTATTTTAGAGGATGGTTGGCATTCCCACAGAGAGCGTACCGGTGCAGAGTAAGTTTCGCGTCGAAGTGAGCAAGGACTACCTGGTGTTTGCCTCGGCCCACTTCATCACGTTTCGGGGCCATCAGTGCGAGTCGCTCCACGGCCATAACTACCGGGTCGGGATCGCCGTCGAGGGCGCTGTCGATTCCGAGTGCCTGTTCGTCCTGGACTTCAGCGTGTTGAAGCAGATCGTTCGAAGCCTGGTGGACGAAATCGACCACAAGGTCCTGCTGCCTACCGAGAATCAGAAGCTGGCCTTCCGGGAGAATGGAGCCCAGATCGCGGTCGACTATTTCGGCGAGCCGAAATACGTGTTCCCCAAGAGCGACTGCGCTCTCCTCCCCATCGCCAACACGACCGCCGAGATGCTGGCTCAGTACCTGGGCCGCTCGGTACGGCAACAGCTCGACAAGGGCGGGTATCGGCACCTGACCCTGCTCGAGCTCGAGGTCGAGGAGAACTATGGCCAGTCGGCGACCTACCGCGAGTCGCTGGCCCCCGACTGACCAACGGCAGCCACATGGCGGAGCGCCGCGACGTCCTCCGCCGTGATGCGGCCGGCGTGAATGGCGCTCGCAACCAAAGCTCCGTCGCACCCTGCCTCTTCCATCCGCTCCAGGTCCTTACGGGTCAGCACCCCGCCCCCGGCGAAGAGCCGAATCGCCGGATGCCGGCGGCGGAGCGCCTCCAGCAGTCCCAGATCTACCCCGGTTCCAGTCCCCACCCGTCCGAGATCGAGCACGAGGATCGAGCCGACGCCGGCATCGGCCGCCTGCGCCGCGAGGCTCAGCGCGTCCGGCGCGGCGCCCGCGGCGTCCTCCATGAGGGGGTGGAGGATCGGCGACCCCAGCTGAAGATCCAAGCTGAACACGACGCCGCTCGGACCGACTACGTCGACGACAGCGGCCAGGTCGGCAAAGGAGCGCAGCGTCTCGAGCCCGACCACGGCGTCGGATGCCCCAGCCGACAGGACCTCGAGCGCGCCATCCGGATCGCCGGCAGCGGCGTCCACCAGGAGCTCGCCCGTGAAGCCGGTCTGGAACTCCGCCAGGTCGCGGATCAAGCCCCTCTGGATCGGGCCACCCAGAATCGCGTCGAGATCGGCGACATAGCAGGCCTGGGCTCCGAGAATGTCCCGGTATGCCCGAGCGAGGGCCAGCGGGTCGCCGGGAGCATCGGGCGTGAGCACCGACTTGACCGGCGCGTAGTCCGCTCGGACCCTCCCCTGTGCGTGCACCGCGACGCCCTGCGTCACGTCCAGAACCGGAATGATCTCCATGCCCCACCCGCAGAGTGATAGGTGATGGGAAGCATCATGGGCTGGGACGTCGGCGGCGTCAACCTCAAGGGCGCCCGGTTGATCGCCGGCGCGCCCCCCAAGGTTGCGCTCGAGCCGTTCGAGCTGCAGCGGGCGCCGGCGTGCCTGAGCTCGACCCTGGCCGCAGTTGCGCAAGCGCTGGGCTGCAACGCCGAAGACCACCACGCGGTCACCATGACGGCCGAGTTGTCGCAGTTCTTCCGCACCAAGCGGGAGGGCGTGGATTTCGTGCTCGATGCAGTCGAGGCCTGCTTCGCGAGCGACCGGGTGCATGTCTTTGGGACCGATGGGCGGTTCCGCCCCGTGGCCGAGGCTCGCCTGCATCCCCTCCGAGTCGCGGCCGCGAACTGGCTTGCGACGGCGCAACTGGTCGCCCAGGCGGCCGAAAGCTGCCTCCTGGTCGACATCGGATCGACCACCACCGACATCATCCCGATCGTATCGGGGGAAGTCATGGCAACCGGCCGGACCGACCCTGAGCGCCTCGCGAGCGGAGAGCTGGTCTATACCGGCGCGCTGCGAACCCCGACGGAGGCCGTCGCCCGGATGGTCCCATTTCGGGGCGAGCCTGCCGGCGTCTCCGCCGAAGGGTTCGCGACCCTGGGTGACGTGCACCTGTGGCTGGGAGCGTTGAGGCCGGAACAGTACGTGGCGCCGACCCCGGATGGACGTCCCGCCACGAGGGCCTACGCGGGAGAGCGCCTGGCGCGAGTCCTCTGCGGGGATCGCGAAATGTTGTCGGATGCCGAGCTGGATGCGGTCGCGCGGGCTCTGGCGGACGCCCAGGTGGCGTCCGTGACGGCTTCCATCGAGCGAGTGCGTGCCCGACACCCCGAGATCACAACGGCCGTGGTGACCGGGCTCGGCGACTTCATCGCGGCCGACGCGGCCCGCCAGGCCGGACTCGCCGTCACCCGGTTGGCTGAGCGGCTGGGGGAATCGGCCGCGCTGGTTGCACCGGCCGCCGCGGTCGCCACCCTGCTCGAGCAGGCGCTGGCGAAATCCGCCTCGTGAGCCGATTGGTCGTGGTGAAACTTGGCGGCGGCCTTGCCCGCATGGCCGGCGGCCTTGCCGCCGCGGGAGCGGCACTGAGCCGCGCAGCCCGACGCTGTCCTCTGCTGGTGGTGCCCGGCGGCGGTGTGCTGGCCGACGCCGTGCGGGCCGCGGAGCGCGAGTTGAGCCTCTCGCCGGCAGCGGCCCACTGGATGGCGGTTCTCGCGATGGACCAGTACGCCTACGCGGTGGTTTCAGCTACACCCGGGGCGGTGGTGGTGCACGACGCGGTCGGGATCCAGGCTGCACTAGGTGCCGGCCAGGTGCCCGTGCTCGCCCCCTACCGCTGGCTGCTCGCGGCCGACCCCCTGCCACACCGATGGGAAGTCACCAGCGACAGCATCGCCGCCTTTGTCGCCGGGGCGCTGGATGCGGAGCTGCTGGTGCTGCTCAAGCCGGTTGCCGGGCCGGTAGACGCGCTGGTCGATAAGTGCTTTCGGGAGGTGGTGCCGCGCGGACTGGATGTGGTCGCGCTGGGGAGCGCGGAGCTGGAACGGCTCGAGGGTATCGTCGCTGACCGCCGGAGTCCTGCCGTCTAGCCGGCCCTCCCGGCGCGCCTGCTGACACCCGCAAGCCGTACGGCTGGACCGCGACCGCGGGCCAACCACTCGGCGAAGCGCTCGGCGGGCACCGCCCGACCCAGCAGATGCCCCTGCACTTCGTCGCAGCCCTGTCCCTTCAGGAACGCCAGGTGCTCGTGGGTTTCGACGCCCTCCGCCACGACGCTCAGCTCGAGCGCGTGCGCCATCGCGATGATCGCTGCCGTAATCGCGGCGTCGTCGGGCACGGTCATGAGGTCCCGCACGAAGGCGCGGTCGATCTTGAGGGTGTCGACCGGGAAGTGCTTGAGGTAGCTGAGCGACGAGTATCCGGTTCCGAAGTCATCGATCGAGAGCTGGACCCCCATCGCGCGCAGCTGGTGCAATGCCGTCACCGCCTCATGCTGCCGCTCCATGAGCACGCTCTCAGTGAGCTCAAGACCCAGCCACCGCGGCTCGAGCCCGCAAGCCGCGAGCGCTTCGCTCACCGTAATCGTGAGCGTGCCTTGCCGGATCTGCCGGCTCGAGAGGTTGACGGTCACGCGGATTGGAGGAAGCCCGGCATCCTGCCACGCCCGATTCTGAGCGCTCGCGGTTCGGAGCACCCATTCCCCCAACGGCACGATGAGCCCGTTCTCCTCGGCAATAGACACGAATTCCGCGGGGAGCAGGAGTCCCAACGACGGGTGCTGCCAGCGGACTAAGGCTTCCGCACCCGTTATCACGCCGCTCGCCGCGTCGACGATAGGCTGATAGTGCAACACCAACTCGCCCCGCTCGAGCGCCCGCCGGAGGTCGCTCTCGAGCGTCAGCCGCTGCAGCGCCGAGGCGTTCATAGTCCGGGCGAACACCTGGTAGCCGTTCCCGCCCTGCTTCTTCGCCTCGTACATGGCGGTGTCGGCATGCGCGAGCAGGGTCTCCACGTCTTCCCCATCCCCCGGGTACGCCGCGATCCCGATGCTCGCCGTCACGAAGATCTCGTGAGCGCCGAGTTGAATCGGGGGCGCGAAGCCCGATAGAATCGCTCGGGCCAGGAGACCGGCGTCCTCGCTGTCGAGCAATCCGGGCAGCAGCAGGGTGAACTCGTCTCCGCCGAGGCGGGCGACTTCAGGAGGCGCCGCGCCGACATCGCGCTCTGCCGCGGCTTGGCCGCAGCACGCCCGCAGCCGCTCCGCCACCTGACGGAGCAGCTGATCGCCCAGCTCGTGTCCCAGCGTGTCGTTGATCCGGCCGAAATTGTCGAGGTCCACGAAGAACGCCGCTACCTGCCGGCGATCCCGTTTCGCATCGGCCAGCGCGCGTGCCAGCCGGTCCTTGTAGGACAACCGATTGAGCAGACCGGTAAGGCTGTCGTAGTAGGCGAGGGCCCTGACCTGCTCGATCATCCGCGCGTTGGACAGCGCAACGGCCACCTGGTCGGCGAGCCGGCGGGCCTGGAGCAGGTCGTCCGGCGTGGTCGCCAGGTGGGGAAGCGCCCCAAGCGCGAGCACGCCGGAAAGCTGGCCCTGTGCCGAGAGCGGCAGGACCATGAAGGAGGTCACGCCGCGTTGGGCCAGCGGCCGGAGCAGATCCCAAAGCTGGCGATCCAGCCGGACCTCTACTACGTCGGGTGCCTGGGCGAGCTGCTGAAGCTGGGTCGAGCTCACGTCTACCCGCACGGCTTCGCGAGAGGACCGCGCCTCATAGTGCTGAATCCAGCTGACTGCGCTGGTTCCCCGGTCCGGAGGCAGCAGTGTCACGCTCGCGGCAGCACAGGGATACACGTCGCCGATGCGGGCCAACACGGCATCGACAATGGTCGAGGCCTCGGTGGCGGCCAGCACGGTCCGGTCGATGTCGGCCGCCGTGGCGAGCGCCTTAAACTGGCGATCGAGCTGAGCGGCCATCGCGTTGAACGAATGGGCCAGCTCGGCAAACTCGTCGCGGCTGGTCACCGCCACTCGCCCTTCGAAATCCTGCTGCGTGATTCGCTGGGTCCCGGCTCGCAGCTCTACCAGTGGCAGCAAGCTGCGTCGAATCTGACTGACGCTGAGAATGAGCACGACCAGTGTGCATCCCCCGACGATGAGCAGGAAGGTGTTGGTGAAGTCCGTCATAGGACCGAGCATGGTCGCCTGCGCTTCGCTGAGCACCAGCGTCCAATTGGGAGCTCCAAAGGCATCCTGGATTACGACCGCACGATAGGTCGATAGGTAGGGGCGTTGGCCGATCGTGGACGGGAAGCTCCCGGATGCCGACCGGCGCGCGAGAGCGTGCGGGTCCTCGGACTCGACCCCCGGCACAGGGGAGGAGCCCACGAGCGCATGGCCGGAATCGTCCAGTACGGCCATCTCGGTGGTGGCTGAGGGCATCGTCTGATCGCGGATGCCCCAGAGGTAATCCTGGCTGACCTCACCGACCAACGTGCCACGCGGCCCGCGCCCCCAGCCTAGCCGCCGCAGCATGTAGATCCTGGCGCGCCCGGTCGGGGCGGGGCCTTCGGTGAGCAGAAGCGTTTCGCCTGCCCTGACGTATGCGCTGTCATCCGGGTCCATTACGGGCACAAGGTCGAGCCGACCGAACACCTGAGTCCGCCGGCCACCTTCGGCCACGAACTCCAGGGCGGTGAATCGGCTGCGGGCGAGGAGATCGAGGCCGGTTACTATGGTGCGGTTGGCCTCGAGGTCTCTGGCACGTGCTGCGCTGGCCTCGGCCTTCGCCCGTTTCGCGCGCTCTAGCGTGACGCCGCCAAACGCAATGCGGCCGTCCAGGCGGGAGCCCTGGGTTCGATTTCCGGCCGTCGCAGGCGGCTCGGCGGCTTTGTGGGGCAGCCCGCCCGGCGGGCCATGAGGCTCCATCAACTCGGCCACGGCCCGAGGGGGGATGCTGGTCAGCGTGGCCTCGAGCAGAAGGAGCCGCTCGAAGATGGCCCGGCCCAGGGCCTTATTGGCTTGGAGGAGGCGGTTCTGGGTCTGGTGCTCGAGCTGGCGGGTCATGTGCCGCACCGAGAGCAGTGCAAGCAACGCCATAGGCGCAAGCGCGCACCCGACGAACAACGCCAGGAGGCGTCGGCCGAACTTGCTGCGAAGGAGGCTCGAGCCTGGAGCCATTCGACGGATGCCCGGTGTAGGAGGGAGGCATCCGCCGCCGAGGGGCAAATGATATGCCCCCGTTGAAGCGGGAAAGTAACCGTAAGTGCAAGATCTACTTAAGAATGGGTTCGTCCGCGCCGGCAGCATGCGAGATCTGGCGGTTCGCGGCGGCTTCGGATTCTCCCGTTAGTGCCGCGCGGAGCAGGCGAACCCGATCTGCTTGAACCGCGCCGGAACGCCCTCCCGCGCAGGCCGCGCCCCGAACACCCACGACATCAGGGCCCAATCCCGCCATTCGGGTGAGCTCGCCGGCCCCCAGGCTGCCTGCGACTGCAGCAGACAACCCTCCTGCGTGCGCGGCGTCGATCCAGGCACGCAATCTGGTTTCGGACCACCACGCGAAAAGCGTTCGCCCGTCCTTGGTGCTCGTGTCGACCAGAATGCCTGTCGCGCCCGCAGCCGATGCGGCTTCGCGAACTTGGGTCGGGGAGAAGAGGTGGGGCTCCCAATCGGCGTATTCCACCGCGATAAGGTGCGGGCGGGCGGGGTGGCGTGCGGCGGCCTGAACGGCGGAGCCAAACAACACCCCGAGGTTGGCCGCGGCTCCAGGGGAGAGGCCCAGCTTCAGGTAGACCGGCGCGCGGCGGCGGCGGAGCGGCAGAGCCGCGATGGTCGCCGCGACCGCGGCGTCGGAGTGGGCCTCGCCCAGCGCGACGCTCAGCGGCACCTCGCCCGGGACCCGGTCATCGATCGCGCGGAGACGGTCGGGGGTCACGGCTCCCAGCGCTCCATGGGCCGGTTCCTTCGCATCGATGATGTCGGCACCGCCCTCGAGCGCCGCGTCGACTTCGCCCAGGTCCCGCACGCTCACCAGCAGCTGCAAGATCGGTCTCCCTTGTGACTTGCTAACGCAATGGTATGTTAGCGCTTAGAAGTCTACCCCCGGGATCTCGTGAGCGGGAGGCAGCTGTGGCGGAGCAGCCGGAGGGCGGGGCGACCGGGGACCGGCGCCTTGCAGGCAAGATCGTACTGGTAACCGGCGCCTCCAGTGGAATCGGACGAGCGATCGCGATCGCCTGCGCCCAAGCGGGCGCGGACGTCGCGATCACCTACCGCCAGAACGCCGACGGCGCGGAGGAAACCGCCAGCCGGATCCGGCCGATGGGGGTTCGAGTCGAGATCAGGCGGGTCGATGTCAGCGCCGGGAGCGAGCTCCAGGTCCTGGCTGCGGACCTCCAACGCACCTACGGCCGGGTGGACGTCTGGATCAACAACGCCGGCGCCGACATCCTCACCCGCGCCGCCCGTGACCTGACCCGAATCGAGAAGCTCGATCTCGTGCTGCAGGTGGACCTTCGGGGAACCGTGCTGGCATCGTGGGCCGCCACCGACTTGATGCGCAACCAGCCCGGTGGCGGCCTGATCATCAACCTGTCATGGGACCATGTAAGCCAGGGCATGGCCGGCGAGAATCCGGTTCTTTATTCCGTGGCCAAAGGCGGAATCTTGAGCTTCAGCCGATCGCTCGCCCGGGACGTGGCGCCCAGCGTGCGGGTCAACGTGCTGGCCCCCGGCTTCATCGCCACTGCGTTTCAGGACGAGGCCCCCGAGACCTGGCGCCGGCACGTGGTCGAGCTGACACCGCTCCGGCGCTGGGGTACCCCGGAGGACGTGGCGGGGGCGGCGGTCTACCTGGCGTCGGACGAGGCCGCGTTTCTGACCGGCCAGGTGATTATGGTGAACGGAGGAGTCGTAATGTAGATCCATCAGCCAGGGAGCAACCCATGCCAGCAACCAAGGAACGCACTTACAACGACGCAGAAATCGCCGAGCGCCTCAAGGCGCTGCCCGGCTGGTATCTCGAGGATGGCTGGATCCGGCGAGTGTACAAGACCGACGGCTGGCCCACCACACTGATGCTGGTCAATGCGATCGGTTACCTGGCCGAGGCGGCTTATCACCATCCCGACCTCACCGTCACGTGGGGGCGGGTCACCGTGAAGCTCCAGAACCACGCCGCGGGTGGAATCTCGGACAAGGACTTCGAGCTCGCCCGGAAGATCGAGGATCACGTGCTCTGGCGCCCCAGCGGCGGCGCCCTGGAGGGGACGCCAAACAAGTGGGTGCGGCCGGGAGATCCCAAATAAGCCGGGTAGGCGGGCAGCCGAGGAGGCGGGCAGCTACCTCCGACCCGGGCCTGGCCGACCGGCCCAAGCCCGCCGGCGCGGCTGCCCGCCTGCCTGCTCGCGTCCTGTTTGTTACCGGGAAGCTCGCCGAGCCGGCGCTCCGCCGCACCCTCGCCGGGATGGCGCCGGAATTCGCTACACACGTGGCGGTCATGAAGATCACGGTCGCCGCGCTCATGACGACGCCGTGGATCGCCCGATTCCTCGAGGTGCCCGCGGGCACTGACCTGGTGCTCATCCCGGGACTCTGTGAAGGCGACGCCAGCGTGATCGAGAAGCAGGTAGGCGTCCGCACCGAAAAAGGGCCCAAGGACCTGCGGGAGATCCCGCAATACTTCGGGCACGCCGTCGACGCAGCCGACTACGGCGGCTACACGGTCGAGATTCTCGCTGAGGTCAACAACGCCCCCCGGCTCTCGCGCGAGGAGCTCCGTCGCGCTGCCGAGGCCTTCCGCGCCGAGGGCGCGGACGTGATCGACATCGGCTGCACGCCGGGACTCCCGTTCCCGGACCTTGGCGACGTGATCCGGGAGCTTCGGGCCGACGGCTTTCGCGTCAGCATCGACTCGTTCGACCCCGACGAGATCCGGCGGGGCGTGGCCGCGGGGGCCGAGCTGGTGCTGAGCGTCAACGGCACCAACCTCGAGGTTGCGCGGGAGGTTGCGGGCGGGGGCGCTCGGGTCGTCGTGATCCCCGACTTCGGCACCGGGCTCGAGAGCCTCGAGCGTAGCATCGAGCAGCTCGAGGGCTGGGGGGTCTCCTACTTGATCGATCCGGTCATCGAGCCGATCGGTTTCGGTTTCATGGCCTCGCTCGAGCGGTACGCTGAGGTGCACCGGCGTCATCCGGCCGCGGCCCAGCTCATGGGCATCGGAAACCTGACCGAGCTCACCGCCGCCGATTCCACCGGCGTCAACGCCCTGCTCATGGCCATCGCCGAGGAGGTCGGCGTGCGCGCGGTGCTCACGACGGAGGTGATCCCCTGGGCGCGGGGCGCGGTACGCGAGATCGATGTGGCCCGGCGGCTGATGCACTATGCGGTGAGCCAGCGGCGGGTGCCCAAGGGAATCGATGATCGCCTGGTCACCGTCAAGGACCCCGCCATCCTCGCCTACTCCGAAACCGAGCTGCGCGAGCTGCAGCGGGCGGTAACCGATCCCAATTTCCGCATCTTTACCGACCGGGAGACGATTACCGTCTTCAACAACGAGCTCTTCGTCCGGGGCACCGATATCCAGGAAATCTTCGGTCAGCTCGGCGTGGACGAAGCGACCCACGCTTTTTATCTCGGGCGCGAGCTGATGAAAGCGAAGCTGGCGATCACCCTTGGCAAGACCTACCGGCAGGAAGGTGCCCTGAACTGGGGTTATCTCACCCCCCCGGATGACCAGCGACCCGAGCACGTCAAGCTCACCCAACGCTCGCAGCGACGGCGCACGGCCTCCAAGAGGCCCGAATGACCGGCCCCCTGGTCGAACGGCTGGCCGTCACCCCGGACGCCGCCGACGCAGCGGCCTGTTTTGCCGACCTGCCGTTCCTCCTGCTGCTCGACAGCACGGCGGACCCGGAGCGGACCGGGCGCTATTCCTTTCTGGCGGCGGACCCGTACGCCGTCATCAGGAGCCGAGGACCGTTGTGCGAGCGGCTCGAGCAGTCGTCCGGATGGACCACGATCCCGGGCGATGCGTTGACCGCCGCGCGCACGGCACTGGACCCGTATCGCACCGAGCCCCTACCGGGCCTTCCGCCCTTCCAGGGTGGCGCGGCAGGGTATATCGGGTACGACTGGGGGGCCACGCTCGAACGCCTGCCGGTGCCGCGGTACGACGATCTGGCACTGTATGACGTGATGCTCGGCGTGTACGACTGGGTCCTTGCCTGGGACCACTGCGAACGTGCGGCCTGGATCGTCTCGACCGGCCTTCCGGAACAAGGGGCGGGCCGGGCGCGCCGGGCCGACGAGCGTCTGGCGATGGTGAGGTCGCGCCTGGCCGGCGGGCCGGGGTTGGCCAGCCACGGGTTCCCGGTCGGCGGAGCCCGTTCCGGCGACGGCGCCCCCTCTTATCCTGTGACGGACGTCGAAGACGCCGAGGCAATCGGCCTCCGCTCGACATTCACCCACCGAGATTACCTCACTGCGGTAGCTCGGGTCCGGGAGTACATCCTGGCCGGGGACATCTTCCAAGCGAACCTATCTCAGCGGTTCCAGGCAGCGCTGGCGGAGCCGCCATTCGCTCTCTACCGACGGCTTCGACGGACCAACCCGTCGGCGTTCGGCGCCTATCTCGATTTCGGCGATCTCCGCATCCTGAGCGCATCGCCCGAGCGCTTTCTGAAGCTGGCTGGCCGGCGGGTCGAGACCCGTCCCATCAAGGGCACCCGGCCCCGAGGCCTGGACCCCATGCACGATGCCCTGCTGGGGCAGGTGCTCGCCGAAAGCGACAAGGACCGGGCGGAGAACGTCATGATCGTGGACCTCCTCCGAAACGATCTCTCGCGGGTCTGCGTAGCAGGAACGGTGCAGGTCCCCGAGCTTTTCGCGCTGGAGCAGCACCCGACGGTGCACCACCTCGTCTCCACCGTGGTGGGACAACTCGAGGCGGAAGCCGACGCGGTGGATCTTCTGCGAGCCACGTTTCCGGGCGGCTCCATCACCGGCGCTCCGAAGGTACGGGCCATGGAAATCATCGCGGAGCTGGAGTCCACTCGCCGCGGGGTATACTGCGGCTCGCTGGGGTACCTGAGCGTGACCGGCAACATGGACACCAGCATCGCGATTCGTACCGCCGTGGTGCGCGACGGCAACCTGTACTTCCAGGCCGGGGGCGGCATCGTGGCGGACTCGGAGCCCGAATCGGAGTACCGCGAGACACTCGACAAGGCCCGAGGAATCATCCGGGCGCTGGCGGGCCCGCACCGATGATCCTTCTGATCGACAACTACGACTCGTTCGTCTACAATCTCGCGCGCTACGTGCGCGAGCTGGGCTCGACACCGGTCGTGCGACGACACGACGCCATCACGCTGGACGAGATCGAAGGGCTGGCGCCCAGTCACATCGTCATCTCGCCGGGCCCTTGCTCGCCCAAGGAGGCCGGCGTCTCGACCGACGTCGTGCGACGCT
The DNA here is from genome assembly GCA_035644115.1 of Gemmatimonadales bacterium. Classification (GTDB taxonomy): domain Bacteria; phylum Gemmatimonadota; class Gemmatimonadetes; order Gemmatimonadales; family GWC2-71-9; genus DASQPE01. The sequence continues at coordinate 12,452 of DASQPE010000351.1, read as the reverse complement.
TTGGTCCCAGAGTCCCCATCTTGGGAGTCTGTCTCGGCCATCAGTGCATTGGGGCCGCCTATGGGGGCGAGATCGTGCGGGCCGCCCGCCCGATGCACGGCAAGACCTCGCAGATCCACCACGAGGCAACCGGAATCTTTGCGGGACTGCCGAATCCGTTTCTCGCGACGCGATATCACTCTCTCGTGATCGCCCCGGGGTCGCTGCCTCCCGAGCTTCGGGTTACGGCCACGTCGGAAGACGGCGAAATCATGGCGGTGGAGCACCGCGAGCACCCGGTCATCGGGGTGCAGTTTCACCCCGAGTCGGTGCTGACCGAGCACGGCTACCGAATGCTGGCGCGATTTCTCGGCGCTCCCCCGGCGGAGGGACTGCCGGTCGGGGCCGACGGCGGGCTCGGCCTTTCCGCTATCGGCTACCAGGTTCCGACGGATGGTTTGGACCGCCGCCGCACTCCCCGCGCGCACGAAGCCCCCTGGTACGTCACCCGGCACCCCTGACCTCGGGCCGATCGCGCCATGCGCTTCCGTTTTTCACCTCGTCGCCTGGTCGGACTCGGCGCGCTCGGGCTCGCGCCTGCCCTCGGGGCCCAAAGCCCCGAGCCTCTGCCGGCCTTCGAGCAGACCGAAGTCATGATCCCTATGCGAGACGGGGTCCGGCTCCACACGCTGGTGTTCACCCCGGCCGCAGGCTCCGACTCGCTACCGATTCTGATCACCCGAACGCCTTACGGTATTGGGGGCTCGCTCAAGCGGCTCGCGATCAGCTACGCGGAGCTCGCGCGGGACGGATACATCTTCGTGTTCCAGGACATTCGGGGACGCTACGGCTCGGAGGGTGACTTCCAGATGAATCGGCCGCTCCACTACTCGAGCGATTCGGTCGGAGTGGACGAGGCCACCGACACCTACGACACGGTCGACTGGCTGGTGCACCATGTCCCCCGCGCCCTCCCCAAGGTCGGTGTGCTGGGCATTTCCTATCCGGGTTGGCTGGCGGCGATGGCGGGCGTCAATCCGCATCCGGCCGTCAAGGCGATCTCGCCGCAGGCGCCCATGACCGACACCTGGATGGGAGACGACTTCTTTCACTACGGCGCCTTTCGGCTCAGCTACGGATTCGAGTACGGCTCGGAGATGGAGCTATCGAAGGACGAGTCGCTGGCTCCGCCGGTCGGCGGCTATGACACCTACGACTGGTATCTGGCCAAGGGGCCCCTGGGCAATCTGACCCGCCTGCTCGCCGCACGGTCGCCCAGCTGGAGCAACTTCGCGGCTCACCCGGCCTACGATGCGTTCTGGCGAGCGCGGGCGCTGCCGACCTATCTCCGCCGGCTTGCGGTCCCCACACTCACGGTGGGAGGCTGGTGGGATCAGGAGGACTTCTACGGTCCGCTCACGACCTATGCGACCCTCGAGCCGCTCGATACCGGCCGGGTGAACATGCTGGTCGTTGGGCCCTGGAATCATGGCGGCTGGTCGCACGGCGACGGGCAGAAGCTGGGCGACATCGACTTCGGCAGCGCCGCCGGCCGGTGGTTTCGCGAACAGGTCCAGGCTCCCTGGTTCGCGCATTGGCTCAAGGGACGTGACACGCTTCCCGTGCAGGAAGCCCTCGTGTTCGAGAGCGGCTCAAACCGGTGGCGCAGGTTCGATCGCTGGCCGCCCGCGGCGGGCAACCGCAACCTGTACTTCCGGGCCGGCGGGCGCTTGTCCTTCGACCCGCCAACCGACGACGACCGGTCATTCGACAGCTACCTGTCCGACCCGGAGCATCCGGTGCCCTACCGCCGGCGTCCGGTCCAGCGGACGTATGACCCGAGAGGGTCCGGCTGGTATGCCTGGCTGACGGAAGACCAGCGATTCGTGGATAATCGGCCGGATGTTCTGACCTGGCGCACCGAGCCCCTGGCCCAGGACGTGACCATCGGCGGCAGCATCGCCGCTCAGCTATTCGCGGCCACGACCGGGAGCGACGCCGACTGGGTCGTCAAGCTGATCGATGTGTATCCGGACAGCGTCGAGGGCGACCCGAAGATGGGCGGCTACGAGCTGATGGTGGCCAGTGAGATCCTCCGGGGTCGCTACCGGACCGGTTTTGACCGGCCGACCGCGATCCGTCCCGGCAGGATCGAGGGGTATCGGGTCGACCTCCACCAGCAGAGCTACCGGTTCCTCGAGGGACATCGAATCATGGTTCAAGTACAGAGCACCTGGTTCCCGCTGTACGACCGGAATCCTCAGACGTTCGTGCCAAACATCTTCGCGGCCCGGGCGGCCGACTTCCGCCCGGCCACTCAGCGGGTCTATCGGTCGGCCCGACACCCCTCGCACGTCACGATCCCCGTTCTCACGGAATGAGTGAGGCGCGGATGCCGCTCATCATCGAATCAATCGTCACGACGCTGGACCCGGAGGGGCGGGGAAATTTCGCACCCATGGGAGTGGAGTGGGGCGACGAAGCCATCGTGCTCAAGCCGTTCCTCGAGACCACCACCTTCCGCAACGTGCGGGCGACCGGCGCGGCAGTGGTGAACCTGACCGATGACGTGCTCCTCATTGCCGAGAGCGCAATCGGGAGCCCGACGTTCCCGGCGGTGCCGGCTACGGTCGTCCGCGGGCTGGTGCTCGAGGCGGCCTGCTCCTGGCGAGAGCTCGAGGTCGGGACGATCGACGCGACCCCGCCTCGCTCCCGGATCGAGATGCGGGTGCGCTACCGCGGGGTTCGGCGCGAGTTCATTGGATTCAACCGCGCTCGGCATGCGGTGCTGGAGGCCGCAATCCTCGCCACCCGGGTGCATCTGCTGCCCGCCGGTCAAATTCGGGACGAGCTGGCGCGGCTTCAATCGCTGATCGACAAGACCGCGGGACCCCGGGAGCATGAGGCGTGGGCACTGGTCGGGGGATACATCGAATCCAAGCTCGGCGCAGGGACGTCCGCATGAGCGCGCCCGGCCGCCCCGACGCCAGCGTGTTCGTGGAAGCGCCGGCCCGGCTCCATTTCGGCGTGCTGGATCTGCACGGCGGGCTAGGCCGACGCTTCGGGGGCATGGGGGCCGCCATTCCGACGCCCTCGCTGCTGGTGGAGGCGAAGCGGAGCTCCGAGGTGGAGGCGCATGGTCCGGACGCCGACCGCGCCGCCGAGTTTGCCCGCCGGTTTCTGGCGCAACACGGACATCGGGGCGGAGTCCACCTCCGGCTTCACCGGGCGATTCCGCCGCACGTCGGGCTCGGGTCGGGCACCCAGCTGGGGCTCGCCGTGGCCCGGGCCGTAGCGGAGCTCTATGAGCTCCCGACGATCACCCGCGAGCTGGCCCGCATCGTGGATCGGGGCCAACGCTCCGCGATCGGCACGTGGGCCTTCGAGTCGGGCGGGTTCATTCTCGAGGGCGGGCGGCGGCCCGGGAGCGGCGAGCTCGCGCCGTTGCTCGCTCGGTACGAGATCCCGCCGACCTGGCGCTACGTCGTCGTCATCCCGGCGGCCGCGCCCGGCCTGAGTGGCGAGGCTGAGGCCGAAGCATTTCGACGGCTGCCGCTACCCAACCTCCGTGACGTCGAGCGGGTGGCACACCTCGTCTTGATGCGGTTGCTGCCCGGTCTGGTGGAGCGGGATCTCGAGGCGTTCGGGGATGCGCTCTCGGAGATCCAACGAATCACCGGGGCGTGGTTCGCTGCCGCCCAGGGGGGCGTGTTCGTGCCAGGTCCGACGGCCGCATTGATCCAGCGCCTGGCCGAGGCCGGGGCCGCCGGCGTCGGCCAAAGCTCATGGGGTCCAACCGTTTACGCCATAGTGGACGGGGCCGAGCGGGGGCGCGAGCTGGCCCGGTTGGCGGCCAGCTGGCTGGGGGACCGGGGCTCTGTCTTCGAAGGAGCTTTCCTCAACCGGGGCGCCCGGGTCTGGCGGGGGTCGACCAACGTGTTGGCTGATTGACGCCCGCCTACTTGGTGCTCACGCTCGCACCCTGGGGCGCGATCGTGATCCGGAAGACTTGCCCCGTCGGGGGAATGGGCCACTTGCCGCCGGCGCGCGTCACCGGCCGCCGCTCGCGGATCCCGGCCTCAGGGCTCTTCTGTCGGGGTGCCTGGTTCGGCCCCAGCCCCGGCTCCTCGTCCGCCTCCGTCCCCGCGTCGAACAGCGCTACCTGCGCCGACATGTCACCGGTCACCGCCTTGCGACGGCGGAAGAGAGCAATCGGCCGGTCATTCGAGTAGAACCAATCGTTGGACTGCCCGAACATCGCTGCGAACGAGAGGTACTGGCCAGGCTCGGCGGTGACAGTGAACTCGTAGACCTTGCCGGGGGTGAGCGGTCCCCCTTCTGGCGTGCCGATCGGCTTGGCATTGGCGCCGACCGCGACGACGCCCGGGTCGTGGACGATGCTCTTCGACAGGGGGTCCGGATTCCCGGTCTCCGCCAGGGTCCTGAGCCCCTTGCCGGCGTCGAGCTGGCCGCCGGTGAAGAGGGGGTTTGCGTTCCCGGTGTGGACGACCCAGAGCACGGGCGCGATCACGAATGGCGCGGTCTTGCCGTTCGAGAGCTTTAGGATCTCGCCACTGGTCAGGTTCTCCACCCGGATGGTGAAGGTCGTGGCTTTGGCCATCGCATGATCCCCGCTCGTCTTGTCCTGCGCGGCCAGTCCGAGCGGCGCGCCGAAGCTGAGGAGGGATGCCGTGAGTGTACGGGCCACAGACATGTGACGGCTCCTTTTCACGAGGCGGGCGCCAGGGGCGCCGTGGCGAAGTTGACGGAGAAGCGATAACACCAGATCGTCACCGCGCGATACTTGCCCAGATCAATGGTCGCCGGCACGTCGTAGTTCTGGTCGCCCTGGTTTCCCTTGAGCGCGCCCAGCTCGATGAAGCCGACCTTGCCGACGGTCTCGTTGTCCAAGGCGTCCGACGCGGCCACCAAGTAGACCCGGACATCCGGGCCGTTCGACGTTGCGAAGTCGGTGAGGCGGAGGATCCGCTTGCCGCCTCCCAGATCGAGAATCGTTGCGGTCCCGTGGGTCTCGTGCGCCACCGAGTGGAAGGCGCCCCGGGCGAGTGTGGCGGGGGCGGCTGCGCTCTCGGTAGCCCGGATGCTCGACGGGACGACGCTCTCGTTGACCCGCTTGTTCACGAAGAGCAGCTCGGGACGGAACAGGTACCAGGCCACGCCACCCAGGGCGACGACACCGGTAATCAGGACGGAACGCTTCATGGTTGGCTCCCTCAGAAGGCGGGCGGCGGCATGTCGCCCGTGTCGGGGGCTATAATGGCCCCGGCACCGATTTGGTTCCGGGGCGATCGTGGTGGTCTCAGCGCAGTGCCGATTCGGCCGGGGTGAACGCTCCGGCTCCGGGAATGGCCAGCCGGATGCGGTAGAGGCCGGTGCTCGCCGTGATGTACAGGCTCCGATTGTCGTCATCCCCCCAGGCGAAGTTCGCGACGTGCTCGGGCGGGCTGATAATGCCGAGCAGGTTCCCCGCCGGGGTCAGGACGTAGATGCCGCGCGGCCCTGCGGCGTACACGATCCCGTTTTGATCCACCTTGATGCCGTCCCAGGCGTCGTCGCCCGGCTCCGACGTAGTGAGGTCGAAGAAGACCCGTCCGTTCTCGAGCGTCCCCTCCGGCCGGACGTCGTAGGCCATGATCACCTTGCGCCTCGGGTCCCAGTTGTCCACGTAGAGCGTCCGCTCGTCGGGCGAGAAGGCGAGGCCATTGGGGCCGCTCAGCTCCCGGGTGAGCAGCGTGAGATTCCCGTCGCGAAGCAGGTAGACGCCGCTGAATGGCGTTTCCTTTTTCGGGTCGTCGAAGGCCTTGGGGAGGCCGAACGGCGGATCGGTGAAGTAGAGGGAGCCGTCCGAGCGATACACGAGATCATTGGGGCTGTTGAGGCGCTGGCCCTGGTAGCGGTCGGCCAGGACGGTGACGGCCCCGGTCCGCTCGAGGCGGATCACGCGGCGGTTGCCGTGCTGGTCGACGGTCAGCCGACCCTCGCGGTCGATGGCGAGCCCGTTGGATCCAGGCTGGTGGTAGGTGCCGACGTCTAGGCCGGTGTAGCCGGATTTGGTCCGAAAGACCGACACCTCGCCGCCCGGCGTCCAGCGGTAGATCGCGTTGGCGTTGGGGTCGCTGAACAGCAGATAGCCGCCGTCGCGCACCCACACCGGCCCCTCCAGGAACTGGAATCCTCCCGCCAGCTTCTCCACCCTGGCCCCAGCCGGAACGATCTCGTCCAGCCCGGGATCGAGGCGCTCAATCCGCCCGCTCGCGTCGGCGGCAGCTGCTACGGCGGGGCGGTAGAAGTCGACCGTCGCGCTGCGAACCCAGATGAAGTTGCCCGGCGGACTCGACAGGGGCCCATTGACGCCGAAGACCGCGAGTTGAAACTGCTGTCCGGGCCGCGCGTCCCGGGTGAGCAGAACCCGGTTCGGCGCGTTGAATCCCTTCAGCAGCTGGCCGCCGGTCTGGCCCAGCACGGCTGGCAGCCGGCCGTTCACCCAGACTTCCGCGTAATCGTCCACTACGATCTCGAAGACCGCGGTCATGCCGGTCGGATCGAGGTCGCCGACGCGCGCGGGGATTGTGACGTCGATCCGGTACCACACGAAGCTGACCTTCCCGTCGCCGAGGCGACGCTCGACCGCCGGCGCGGCCAGCGGCGTCCAGCCGCCGGCGTCGAACTCCGGCGTCCCCATCCTGGGCGCGATATCGAAGGTGCGGTTCGGCGGGCCGGACGCTCGCAGATCGGGGCCGGCCGCCCGATGGTCTACCTGGATGATGCGAGCGTCGCGGAACCGCCACTGACCCTGCACCAGCCCGGCGCCCTCTTCTGTGCGGAGATCGACGATGGCAACGGGATTCCCGGCGACCGGCGCGTCACCGGTTGTTTGGGCACTGAGGGGGGCGACGAAACCGCCGACCGCCAATGCTGCGAGCACTCCGAGGCGATACCGCATGGCGAACTCCCCGGCCCTCAGCGGACCTTGACGGTGTAGTAGGCGAGCGGGCCGGGCACGTCCTTGAACCAGTGCGCAGTGCCCGCGGGGACGGTGATGACGTCGCCCTTGGCGATGCGCCGGGTCACTCCCCCGTCGATGGCGGCGCCGCGGAGCTCATCCGCGGCCGTTTCCTTCGCGCCGACGGCCGTGCCGCCGGTCACGAACGTGGCCGAGCCTTCGACGACGTAGATGATATCGGTGTCCCGGGTGTGGATCTCCGCCTGCCCGGGCGTGGTGCGTCGGCTGGTGTGCACCATGTAGTTGCGGCCCGCGCCGTCGAGGAGCACCGCACCCTTTGCAAACGAGGCGGCCACCTGATCGCGGGTGAAGTAATGCACGGTCTCGGTCGGCGTCGTGCCGCCGAGGCTCGTCTTCGTGCCGAGTCCGGCGGCCCCGGCCATCGCGACCTCCTCGTCCTCCTGGGCGCTCGCAGCGCCGCTCACCCCCACGCCGCCGACGACCTGGCCGTCCACCGTGATGGGGACGCCGCCCTGGAGCGGCGTAAAGTCGTTGAGCGTCACCATGGAGGTTCGCCCGTTCTTGATGATGTCCTCGAAGAACTTGGTGGGCCGCTTGAAGAGCACCGCCGTCCGCGCCTTGCCGATGGAGATATTGGCGCCAGCCGCAAACGTGTTGTCGAGCCGCTCGAGAGCCATGAGGTTGCCGCCCTCGTCCACCACCGCGATGACCGCGGTGCCGGCTTTCGTCCGGGCGTACGCCACCCCCGCGGCGATGACTTGCCGGGCGCCCTCGAGCGTGAGCCCTTTCTTTTCCGCCACCTGTGCCTGGGCGCCGCCGGTCACTGCCGTCAGGAGCAGTCCCAGCACCGCCAGCCTCGTCATCCGCATGATGCCTCCGGAGTAGTCGTTCGGCGCGGACCCAGCGTCCGCACCGGAATCGCTGCTGCCGGCACTAATGCAGATCGGAGGAGGAGAGTTCCCGGAAGACTGCGTGCAGCGTCGCTCGCAGTCCGGGCGGGACCGCGACTCGCCGCAGGCGCCGGCGCACGGTCTCGACCGTACGCCGGGCGTCGCGATACTCGGCCGCGCAGCTGTCACACGAGGAGAGGTGAGTACCGACGAGCCGCATGACCGCGGGCGAGAGCTCGCCGTCGATGTAGTCGTCCAGCCGATCGAGGACGTGCCCGACGGAAGTCACGTACACTCCACCGGTGCCACCCGCTGCTCGAGATCCTGGAGCACATTCATGAACGTCACGAAAGCGTCATACGGGGTCATCGGCGTGGCGATCCGGTGGACCTTGACCGATTGCATCGGCTCGGCAGCGCTCACCAGCCGAAGGTCGGCCACGTCAGCCTGCTCGACCGGGAATGGGACGACCAGGGTGACGCGCACACCCTGGCGAACCAGTCCCTTCACGAGGCCGTGGGTGGCGGTGCCCAGTCCGCCAGCCTGAAACGGCGGAAATTCCCAGCCGAACATCAAGACGCGGAGGCACACGGCGTCGGGCAACCTCGGGAGTAGGTGGCGGGGGCGTGGTGAACGTCGGCGGAATGGCGGGGGCGCGAGAAAGGTTCCCCCGCGCCGGTGGGGCTTGGAACCAATCACGGGCCTGGCGGCGTTCCATCGGCGATACGAGCTTGCTTCCAAACGACCCCTCTGGAGAATGCCGATGGCCGCGCTGCAGGAAGCCGACGGGTGCGTGGAGCCGGCCGTGCTGCCACTCGAGACGACGGTACCCCCGGACCCGCGCGCGGTCTCAGAGACCTCGCGGGACACCGCGGGCTTCGAGACCCTCCTCTCGGCCGTGGTGAACGCCGCCTACGGCTACGCCTTCCGGCTGGCACACAATCGGAGCGACGCGGAGGACCTGGTTCAGGAAGCGGCGTTGCTCGCCTTCCGCGGCTTTGGCTCGTTCGAGCCGGGTTCGAATTTCAAGGGGTGGTTCTTCAAGATCCTGACCAATTGCTACCGCTCGAAGTACCGTCGGGAGCGCCGCAGACCCACCGTGGACTTTGACGACACTCCCGACCTCTATCTGTACGCCCGCTCGGGCGAGGTCGGCTTTCCCACCGACGGTCCCGACCCAGCCGCGGCCCTGTTGGACACGTTGGGAACTGAGCGGGTCGTCGCCGCGCTCGAGCAGCTCCCGGACGAGTACCGCATCGTGTCTACCCTCTACTTCATGCAGGACTTCAGCTATGAGGAAATCGCCCACACGCTCGACTGTCCGGTCGGCACGGTCCGGTCCAGGCTCCACCGCGGCCGGAAGATTCTCCAGAAGGCGCTATGGCAGGCCGCGGAAGAGGCGGGCGTCATCCATGCCAGGTCGGCGGACCTATGAGTGAGCATCCGAACCAGATGACGTGCGAAGAGGCCTTCCGCAGGCTGGACGATTTCATCGATCGTCAGCTCATTCCGGAAGAAATGCGGTTGGTCCAGGAGCATCTCGCGGTCTGTGCGCAGTGCACCCGGGAGTTCAACTTCGAGCTCAGCGTGATAAACGGCGTGCGGGACAAGGTCTCGCGTATCGCTGCGCCGTCGGATCTCCTGGCGCGGATTGCATCGTTACTCACCCGCGCAGGCCAGGAGGGCCCCGCCGGCCCGGAGGGCGGCGGCTAGGCACTGGGGGATGGGGCTCAGCGCGGCCGGTGGACCAAGGCACCGGGCTCCAACGGGGCCCTCCCAGCGCGGTGCAGCCGCTCTAGACGCGCCTATTCCGGATCGCTAAACTGAACGCTTGCCGGCCCCACAGATCCCCATGCCAATCCGCTCGCGCCCCCGAAGACGCGCATGAACGTCCCCGGATACACGGCGGCGGCGGAGATCTATCGCGGCAGCGAGCGCATCGTCTACCGAGCCACTCGCGACCGCGATGGAATCCCGGTCATCATCAAGAGTTGTCTTGCCGAGTTCCCGAGTCCAATCGAGATCGCCGGGCTTCGGCGCGAGTATGAACTGCTCCGCGGGCTGGGGATCCATGGCGTCCCCGAAGCGTACGGCCTCGAGGCTCACCGGGATCGCCTGGCCTTGGTGCTCGAGGACGCGGGCGGCTCGACCCTCAAGGCGCTCATCGCTGGAGGGGCGATCGACCTTCCGCGCTTCTTTGTTGTGGCTTTGGCGCTCGCCAACACGGTTGCCCAGGTCCATCGGCGCGGGATCATTCACAAAGACATCAACCCGTTCAACATCATCGTCAATCTGGAGACGGGTCAGGCCCGGCTGACCAACTTCGGCATCGCCTCGCGCCTCTCCGCGGAGCAGCAGCGACAGCTCCAACATCCGCATCTGCTGGAAGGCACCGTCGCCTACATGTCGCCGGAGCAGACCGGCCGCATGAATCGCGACCTCGACTACCGCTCGGATCTCTACTCCCTCGGGGTCACCTACTATGAGATGCTCACCGGGCAAGTGCCCTTCGAGTCGCTCGACCCGCTCGAAGTGATCCACGGTCACGTTGCGAAGACGCCGGTCCCGCCTCACCTGCGGAACCCCTCGATCCCGCGTCCGCTCTCCGATGTCGTCATGCGGCTGCTGGCGAAGGGCGCCGAGGACCGCTACCAGAGCGCCGAGGGCGTGCTCGCGGATCTTGCCCGCTCTGGGGCGGCCTGGGACAGCACCGGGACGGTCCCGGACTTCCCACTTGGCCAGGACGACGTCCGGGACCGCTTCGTCGTGCCGCAGCGATTGTTCGGCCGGGAGACTGAGGTCGAGCGGCTGCTCGAGATGTTCGACCGAGTAGGAGCCGGCGCGACCGAGCTGGCGCTCGTCTCAGGGTACTCGGGCATCGGCAAGACGTCCCTCGTTCAGGAGCTCCATCGATCCCTGGCGCCGCGCCGGGGGCACTTCATCGCTGGCAAGTTCGACCAGCTCGCGCGAGACGTACCGTACTCGGCGTTGGCGCAGGCCTTCCAGGGCTTGGTGCGGCATCTGCTGGCGGAGACGGATGATCAGGTCGCGACCTGGCGGAAGCGGCTGCTCGAGGTCCTGGGGCAGAGCGGGCAGGTGATCGTTGACGTGATTCCTAACCTCGCCCGCCTCATCGGACCGCAACCCGCGGTCCTTGCCTTGGGTGCGACCGAATCGCAGAATCGCTTCAACCGCGTCTTCCAGGAGTTCCTGGGCGCCTTCGCGCGCCCGGAGCACCCGTTGGTGCTTTTCCTCGACGACCTGCAGTGGGCCGATGCGGCCACGCTCAGCCTGCTGCCCCTCTTCTTGACCAATCGCGAGATCTCGGGTCTGCTTGTCATCGGGGCCTACCGCGACAACGAGGTGTCGCCCACCCATCCGCTCAACCACACTATTAGGGCCCTGGTGGAGCTTGGCGCCCCACTGACCCAGCTCAGCCTCCCGCCGCTCGGCGCGATCCACCTCGCCAACATGCTCGCGGATACGCTCGGCGGCGGGGGGGCCGTGGTCGATCAGCTTAGCGCGATCGTGCTCGCCAAGACGGCTGGAAATCCGTTCTTCGTCATCCAGTTTCTCAAGTCGCTGCATCAGGACGGCCATATCGCGTTTGACCGCGAGACTCGCGCATGGCGGGTGGACTTGGCCGCCATCCGCAAGCTCCGTATCACTGACAACGTCGTGGACTTGATGGCCGACCGGATCCTCCGGCTGGCCGAGCCGACCCAGCGAGTCCTGCGGCTGGCCGCGTGCGTGGGCAATGCGTTTGATCTCGGGACCCTCGCGACGGTCAGCCAGGCGAGTCCGGACGATTGCGCCCGCGACCTATGGCCCGCGGTCGAGCAGGGGCTGGTCCTTACGGACGAGCGCTCCTATGGCCTGGCCCCCGACCTCGAGGACGGGCGTCCGGCCGATCAGCGCCACTTCAGGTTCCTCCACGACCGGGTGCAGCAGGCCGCATACGCGCTGATACCGGAGGCGGCCAAGCTCCGGGCTCACCTGACCGTGGGCCGGCTGCTGCTGGCGCGGGGGGGCCACGATTCCACGGGCCTGGAGTCGCTGTTCGACGTGGTGAACCATCTCAACCACGCCGCCGCGCTGATAGACGACCCCGCCGAACGGCTCCGGCTCGCAGCGCTCAACCTCGCGGCCGGTGGCCGGGCCAAGGCGTCGGCAGCGTTCCCCAGCGCGTTCGGGTACTTCGCCGCCGGAAGCGCGCTGCTCGCGCCGGACGCCTGGGAGCGCCACCACGAGCTCGCATTCGCCCTGCTCCTGGAGCGGGCGGAGGCGGAGTATCTCACCGGCCGCCTGGGCGACGCGGAGCGCTCGTACGCGACGCTGCTGGAGCGGGCTGCCACCCCGCTCGAGAGTGCGGACGCCTACCTCCTGATGATGATCCAGTACGAGACCACGGCCCGATACCATGACGCGATCCCGGCGGGTATGGCCGGCCTTCGTCTGCTCGGCCTCGAGTTGCCGGAAACCGCGGCCGAGCAGAGGGCCGCACTCGAGCCGGAGATGGCCGCGATTCGGGATCGGCTGGGAGGACGCCCGGTCGCCACCATCCTGGAGCTGCCGCGGCTCGAGGACCCGGCGATCCA
>DASQPE010000350.1:0-3240 GCA_035644115.1 Gemmatimonadales bacterium | reverse complement strand
TGACGCTGGTAGCGGTCACCCGCCCGGTAAGCGCCTCGCTCGCGGCGTGCGAGATCTCCTTCATCGAGCGCGAGCCGATCGACCTGGCGCTGGCCCGCCGCCAGCACGCCGCTTACGAGGCCGCGCTCGAGCGACTCGGTGCGCGTCTGGTGCGACTCTCTGCCGCGGACCAGCTCCCCGACGCGGTCTTCGTGGAAGACGGGGCGCTCGTCCTCGATGAGCTTGCCGTCATCCCGGTCATGGGGGCGCCCTCGCGCCGCGGCGAGACGGCCGAAGTCGCCCGCTGCCTTTCCACCTACCGGCCGCTATGTCGCCTCGTGCCGCCAGCCACGCTCGACGGCGGGGACGTGATGCGGGTGGAGCACACGCTCTATGTCGGCCTCACAGCCCGAACCAACCGCCACGCCGTCGACCAGCTGCGTAGCCTGACCGAGCCGCACGGCTATCGGGTCGTACCAATGGTGCCGACCGGCTGCCTCCACCTCAAATCGGCGTGCACCTATCTCGGGCGGGGGATGGTGCTGGCCAACCCTCAATGGATCGACGTGTCATGCGTGGAGGGAGCCGAGATCGTTCCGGTCGCCCGGGACGAGCCCTTTGCGGCGAATGCGTTGTCGATGGCGGGACGGCTGGTCTATCCGAGCGATTTCCCCGGGACTCAGGCCGCGCTCGAGCGACTGGGCTTCGAGGTGGTGACCGTGGATTCGGACGAACTGCGCAAGGCAGAGTCCGCGACCACTTGCATGAGCCTCATCTTCGAGGCGTAGCGGCCGGCTCACGCTCCGCGCCACCGGCGGCTTGAGCTGCAAACACCTTCCGAGCCGCCGCGAACCTCCCCAACGTGCTCTCACGCTCGGCATCCGAATTCCAGGCCGTGCTGGCGCGCGCGAGGGAATCGAGCCGGTCGATCCAGCGAATAAAGTACGCAGCGGCTTCCGGCGAGCGGACCGGGGCGCCCGCCACTGTGACGTAGATCGGGCTGGTGGTGGCGAATGGGTAGATGTCGAGTACAGGATGACGGGCCTGTGTGCTCCAAGCCCGCAGGGTGTACCAGCCGCTCCGTTCCACGGCAATCGCGGTATCCACGGTCGCCCGCGTGCTGTCGCCGGTCAAGCCGAAGCGAGCAATCACGCCACCCTGCCCTATCAGCTCCAGCCGCTCCACGGGCACGAACGACCTCAGGCTGGCTCGGAGGCGGAGCCGGCGGCCGCCGGAGGGGAGGCGGATCTCGTCCCCGGCCTGGTGCCCGTCGATGCTCAGCTCGAGCAAGGGGCCGTTGGTCGCGAACGTCCGACCCGACTTGAGTCCCGCCAGAAATCGATCCCGGGTGAGCGCGCCATCGAGCTTCACGTAGACGCGGTTCATGCCGACCGGCCCGCGCAGCGAGGCAAAGTTGGTCATAGCATCGGTGCCCGCGCCGGCCGGAATCCGGAATCCGCACTCGAGCAGCCGGTACCAGACCCAGGCGGTCGACCCGTGCTCGCTGAAGGAGACCAGCTCCATGTAATCCATCAAACCCAGCGCCGCATCCACCGGAATGCTGTACGCGAGGGTCTTATCCGGATGGGCGGTATCGGCGAGCACGTCGCCGGGGTGTGCGTACCCTACCAGGCCACCCTGGGCGCGCGCCTGCGCGAGGACCTCAGCGTTGGTGGGGTAGAGGCTCGCCGCTGCCGTTTGGGCGTAGGCGGCATAGCCGGGGAGCAGCACGTGATCCCGGAGGCCGAGCAGCGCCACGTGGCCCCAGAGGCTGGTGTGGAATTCCTGATCGTGAAGGAGCAGCACTCGGGGCGTCGAGGCCGGGTCGGGCTTGCCGGTGAAGTACCCGATGTCCGGGATTCGCCCTTCCTTGTTCACGATAAGGTTGTCGATCAGGTGCAGATCCTCCGCGTCGGCCATTGCGCGAAGCCGCGGGGGATCGCTCCGATAGTGTCCGCCGTAGTTCATGTGGACGTGGAGGTCGCCCGACCACCAGCCACGGGCAGCCAGGTCGGTAAGCCGCTCGAGCCCGATCCGCACGGGGGCTGCGGTATTCGCCTCGACCCGCACCGACTGGCGTGCGACCCGGTACTCGGGGCCCCGCGTCACCTCGACGGTCACGTCCCCCGCGGGGACGGTGAGCAGGCTGCTGCCCGGTGAGTGGAAGTAGGCGTATTCCAGCCGGCGCTCGCGATGATCGACGCCGTCGTCGGCATGCTGCCAGGCGTCGTCCGGCGCGTAGCTCCGCCCGTCCGGGCCGGTGACCGACACCCGGGCAGGCACCGGACGCCCGGTCGCGCGATCCACCGTGGTGATCCGAAGCCGGCCTACAGGGCGAAGGTACCGGCGCACTGAGGCTACGACAGCGGTGCGCTTGCCGCCCGGCACATCGACGACCCACAGCGACGTGTTGCCGCTCACGTTGGTGATGTAGGCGATCCGCCGCCCATCAGGCGACCAGCGCGGGTACGTTGCATCGAACTCGCCGTAGGTCAGCTGGAATGGGTTCTCGCCCTGGTCGGTCATCAGCCAGAGCTGGTGCCACTGGCGCCCCAGGTACGACGCGTAGACCACGCGCTTCCCGTCGCGCGACCAGTCGGGGCGGGCGCCCCACGTGGTCTCTTCGACATGGATCTCGCGCATCGGCGCACCCGACTCGGCGGCCATCCGCCACAGGGTACCCGAACCCCAGACGTGTCCGCGATTGGAGACCAGGATCAGCTCGTTTCCGTCGGGCGACCAGGTAGGCGAGAGGTACTGGTCGAACCCGCTGTAGTAGTAGCGTGGGAGCTTGCTGTCGCGATCCTCGGTCAGGCGAACCGGCTTGCCCACCCGGCCTTCGGCGACATCCACCAGGAACAGGTGGAAGCGCCCCTGGTATGTCGTCGAGACGAACGCCAACCGGCGGCCATCGGGCGACCAGTGCGGCTCGAGGTTGACGCTGCTGTCGGCCACGATCGAGATGGTCGCACCACTCCCCAGATCGAGCAGGCGCAGATCGACGGCCGTCCCGGTGTACGCCGCGTACGCGACGAAGCGCCCGTCGGGTGACCAGTCGGGCTGGTAGGCGTAGTCGGGTCCATCCGTGAGCTGGCGTGCCTCGCCGGTGCCGAGCCGCTGGCGCCAGAGCGACCCTCCCATGGAGTAGACCAGCTCGCGACCGTCCGGCGACCACGTGGCGCTGCTCGGCCCGGTGGTGAGCTGCGGGAGATACATCTCCCGGTAGTAGTAGCTGTGCGGCTCGTTGATCTGCTTGAGGAC
>DASQPE010000349.1:0-3363 GCA_035644115.1 Gemmatimonadales bacterium | reverse complement strand
GACGAGCTGGCCGCGGCGGCAAAGCAGGATCCACTCGAATACCGTCTCGCGCTGCTGGCCAAGTCGCCCCGCGCCCGCGCGGTGCTCGAGCTGGCCGCGAAGGAAGCCGGCTGGGGTACGAAGCTCTCAGCCGGCCGCGGGCGCGGCATCGCCCTCATGTACAGCGGTTGGGACACCTACCTGGCCCAGGTGGCCGAGGTGGACGTGTCCCAGGCGGGCGAGGTGCGGGTGCACCGGATCGTCTGCGCGGTGGACTGCGGCACGGTCGTGAACCCGGACATCGTGAAGGCCCAGATCGAGGGCGGGGTGGTCTTCGGCATCGGCGGGGCGCTGTGGGGCGAGATCACGCTCAAGAACGGCCGGGTCGAGCAGTCCAACTTCAACAACTACCGGGTGCTGCGGATGAACGAGGCCCCGCCGATCGACGTGCACCTGGTGCGGAACGGGGAGGCGCCGGGCGGGATGGGCGAGCCGGGCACCGCGGTCACGGCGCCGGCGCTGGCCAACGCCGTCTTCGCGGCGACGGGAAAACGGATCCGGAAGCTGCCGCTCCAGCCGGCGTTGGCGCAGCCCGCGTGACCTGCGAACTCATCAGTGCGCGCGCGCCCTCAGCTCCTCGAACCAGTTCTCCGTGAGGATGAGCTCGGTCTCGGCCGCCGAGACTCCCTGCACCATGACAAAGCGCTTGTCGTCGGGCGCGACGTCGTAGAGCGGATAGTTCCCGGTGAGGGTGAAGGCGCCGGCGGGAAAGAGGATGTGCGTCTCGCCGACAGCGAACGCAGGGCCGGGGCGGATTTCGGTGCTGACCATCTCTTGCCGGCCGTTCATATAGAACAGCTCCCGGCCGCTATGAGCCCATACCGGTCCGGTTCCCCCACTCAGCGACACCTGCCAGCGGGCTGACGCCACCTCCGGGAACGGTCTCACATAAATCTCGGACGTCCCCGACTCGTCGGACTCGTATGCCAGCCAGCGTCCGTCAGGTGACAGCGCCGGGCTCACCTCACGCGCGGCCGAGGTGAGCAGGGGCACCAGAGCGGTATCACCGGTTTTGACCGCGAAGATGTCGCCGTTGCCTGCTTCGCTCACGGTGCGGCGCAGCAACAGCCAGCGGCCGTCCCGCGACGCGACCGCGTGGACGAAGTTGTAGCGCGAAGACGTCAGCACTTGGGGAGGACCGGTGCCGTCCGCCCGGGTCATGGTGGGCGGGCCGCCGCCCGCGCCGCGGTCGGTGAGATAGACGACCGAGCGGCCGTCGGCGGACCACGAGGCTCGGAAATGGGCGCTGTCACCAAAAGTGACGCGCGAGAACGGGCCACCGGGGAGCTGCTTGACCCAGACATCCTGGGCGGCACCCCGGATCAAGCTCACGGCCAGGGTCTTTCCGTTCTGGGAGAGGGCCACCGCGGTAAGGGTGCCCTGCGGATCCCAGGTCGGGTCAACCGGGGTGGCGACGCCGTCGCGACTCACCCACATGGCACGGGTGGACCCCGATGCGCCACCGGAGGCATATACCAGGGTGCCGCTGGCAGACACGGCCAGATTCAACTCGAACGGGCCCGACCGCAACCCTTCCAGAAGCGCCACCGGCGACCCCGTCAGCGCCACCTTGACCGGGTCGAAGGGAACCGCGAGCAGCTTGCCGTCCGCGGTCACCACCAGGAGGTGGCCGGAGGCTGCGTAGCGGGCATAGATGCCGCGCACGAGCGGCCGGGCCTCGCCTCGCGGCAACGTCATCCCCATGATGTCGAACTCGCTCGGGGCTTGGCCCGAGCGGCGAAGCCGGAAGATCAGGCCGCGCCCCCCGGGCAGGACGTTCGGCCACTCGGTGCCGATGTCGCGGTTGGCGGCGGAGAACTTGTAGACCGGCTCGACTGGCCCGCCGGTTGCCCGGATGCGCGCGAGCCCGGAATCGACCTCGATGTAGACGTAGCCGTCGGCTCCCCAGTCTCCGCCCGACGAGTTGATGCTGTCGGACAGGGTCAGCGGGGGGCCGCCCTCGAGAGAAAGGATCCGGACCGTCCGTCCGTTCCGGATGAAGCCGAGCTGCCGGCCATCCGGCGAAAAGAAGGGACTGACTGCGTTCTCGGTTCCCGGGATCGGTGTCGGTCGAAGCTTGTCGTGCTCCCGGAGCCAGAGGCGGGTGCCGCCTTCGGCGGGGCCGATATACACCAGCTTGGTGCCGTCGGGAGAGATCGCGATGTTGCTGGCGGTGGGCGACGGGCGGAGCGCCTCGGTTGGCCGCAGCAACAGACTGAACCGGTTGACCGGCGGCGTCGGGGCAGGGCGGAGCCATCCCCAGAGCGCGGCTGCCGTGGCGACAGCAGCGAACCCGAGTGCGGCCAGGGTGACCGCGTTCCAACGCCGGGGCGTCCGGCTGGGCGCGGCGGGAGTCGCGACGGTGGCCGTCACCCCGTACTTCGGGCTGGCGAGCGCCTCGGCGAACTCCGCGGCCGTACCGAACCGGTCCGCCGGCAGCTTCTCCAGGGAAGTAAGAACCGCAGCCTCGATGTGCGGCGGGATGGTGTGGCGCTGGGGAAGCAGCGGCCGAGGCGTCTCCGTCACCACCCGGGCCACGACCGCCTGGGCGGTGGACCCGGTAAACGGCGGGTCACCGCTGAGCATCTCGTAGAGCACGGCGCCCAGAGCGTACACGTCCGAGCGGGCGGTGATCTCGCGCTCGCCCATGGCCTGCTCGGGGCTCATGTAGTAGGGAGTGCCCAGCGACATCCCGGTTTCCGTCATCCGGTCGCCGCTCGCCTTGCTCGCCGCCAGCGCGATCCCGAAATCCGCCACCATCGCCTGCCCTTCGTGCAGCAAGATGTTCTCCGGCTTGATGTCCCGGTGAATCACCCCGTGTCGGTGGGCGTAGTCGAGTGCCGAGGCCACCTCGGTCGCGATCCGCACCGCGTCGACCACTGGCAACTGCTTCTCCCGGGTGAGCCTGACGCGGAGGGTCTCTCCCGCCACGAACGGCATGACGTAGAAGAGGAAAGACTCCGCCTCGCCCGAGTCGAACAGGGGCAGGATGTGGGGGTGCTGGAGGTTGGCCGTGAGCTTGATCTCGGCCAAGAACCGCTCGGCCCCGATGACCGCGGCCAGCTCGGGCCGCAGCACCTTCACGGCGACCAGCCGGTCGTGCCGGAGGTCGTGGGCGCGATAGACGGTGGCCATGCCACCGGCACCGATTGCGCTGTCGAGCCGATAACGGCCGGCAAGGGCCGTCTGCAGCCGGGCGAGGACCTCGGTCATGTATGCTTCTGAAGTGGGATGCCGGAAGATCGCCTGGAACCGCACGTTCGGCTAGTCAGCGCTACCCCTTCAGTGCCCCCCCGGATATCCTAGAGGTGATCCCGGAACAGC
>DASQPE010000348.1:0-5600 GCA_035644115.1 Gemmatimonadales bacterium | reverse complement strand
TGACATGAACCGTGCGCTGGGGCAAACGTCGGCCGGCCAGGTGGGGCAGATGCCCTATTGGGAGGCCCAGGTGATCACCACTGCGGTCCACCACGGACTGGTGCTCTACCACGTCCTGTTCCACGAGACTTGAGGCAGGGGAGCGGAAGAGGGCCGCCGCTGGTAGATTGACCGCACCTCCCGACCCGTGCAGGCCGTCATGTACTTCAAGCAGATGCTCGACGAGCGCTGTGGCTGTGCCTCGTACCTCATCGCCTCCCGGCAGTCGCACGAGGCGGCGGTGGTGGATCCGGCCGTCATCATCGATCAGTACGACGGGCTGCTCCAGGAGCGCGGGTTCCAGCTGCGCTACGTGATCGACACCCACGTCCATGCCGATCACGTGTCCGGCGCGCGGCAGCTCGCCGCCAGGCACGGGGCCGAGGTCTGCCTGCACGAGTCGGCCAAGGTGAGCTACCCCTTTCGTCCGCTGCGAGATGGCGAGGAGATCGCGCTGGGCCAGC
This sequence comes from Gemmatimonadales bacterium, assembly GCA_035644115.1. Classification (GTDB taxonomy): domain Bacteria; phylum Gemmatimonadota; class Gemmatimonadetes; order Gemmatimonadales; family GWC2-71-9; genus DASQPE01. Next base: position 5,097 of record DASQPE010000348.1, on the reverse strand, counting down.
TGCGGCTGCGGGTGGTGCACACCCCGGGGCATCGACCGGAGCTGATCTCACTGCTGATCGCCAATCCCGCCCGCAGCATCGAGCCGTCGATGGTGCTCACCGGCGATTCGCTGCTGGTGGGCGACGTCGGCCGGCCCGACTTCGGCGGCGGCGATGCGGAATCCCAGTTCCTGAGCATGCAGCGGCTGCTCCAGCTGCCCGATTGGGTGTCGGTGTTCCCCGGCCATTTCGAGGGACCCTGCGGGAAGGGGATGTGCGGTCGGCCCAGCACCACGATCGGGTTCGAGCGGCGGTTCAACCCCGTGCTCCACCTGGAGCACGACGCGTTCGTCTCGGCCGTCACCAGCGGCATTCCGCCGCGCCCGCTCAACATGACGGCGGTCGAGGCGACCAACCGGGGCGCGGCGGAGATGCCGTGGGCGATGCTCACTTCCGCGCCCGCGATCGACCACGTCGGCATTGACGCGGTACATCGTCCGGACGGGAATCCGCTGCTGGTGGACATCCGCGAGCCGGAGGAGTACATGGTGGGGCACGTGCCGGGGGCGATCAACCTTCCCCAGGCCGACCTCGCCAACCGGCTCGACGAGCTGCCGCGCGACCGGCCGCTGATGCTGATCTGCCAGCACGGGATCCGCTCGGTGCGGGCGGCCCAGTTCCTCAAGCAGGTAGGCTTCGGCCAGGTGGCGAGCGTAACCGGCGGCACCACGGCCTGGGCCGAAGCGGCTCGCCCGCTGGTGACCGGCGAGGTCCCGACCAAGGGGCCCCGGGTGGTCGAATCACTCTGGTCCCACGCCGGAGGCGCTTCTCTCTAGAGAGCCAGCTAACGTTCGGGCGTGAGCTCGACGCGCATCAGTTACCGCGTGAACGCGCCCCGCGCGATCGTCTATCGTGCTCTGCTCGATCCGCGCGCGGTCGCGACCTGGATGGTGCCAACCGGCATGACCAGCCACGTACATGCGTTTGACGCCCGCGAGGGTGGCTCGTTCCGGATCTCGCTCACGTACGACGAGCCGACCGGGACGGGCAAGACGACGGCGCACACCGACACCTATCACGGCCGGTTCGTGAAACTGGTGCCGAACGAGCAGGTGGTCGAAGTGGTCGAGTTCGAGACGACCGATCCCGCGCTGCGCGGCGAGATGACGATCACGATCGCCCTTGCCGATGCAGACGGCGGCACCGATATCCTCGCCGTGCACGACGGGCTGCCGCCCGGTGTGCCGCCCGCCGACAACGAGGCCGGTTGGCGGTCGTCGCTTGCGCAGCTCGCGGCGCTCGTCGAAGCGGGTTAGGACACGCGCGACCGGGCCTCTGCGAAGGTCCGGGCGTTTTGCCGAGCAGGACTCCAGCGAGCGCGCCCCGGACCGCGGGGCCGGCCTCCGAGCTGGTCCGGGGTGGGGCGCTAACTCGTTGTCCGACGCGGTGCAGGACTAGCCGGGGCCGGGCCGGGTAGACCCCTCGTCCCTCGGTCGCCCAGGTCGCGCCGCCGGGACTGGATATTGCACTCTCGCGCCAAGCTTGACTGCGCGCGCGGCCGCGCCCCCCTGCAATAGACCCGGAGTCTGCATGACGGCGCCCAGCCAGATGTCGCTGCGTCGCATCCCCGACGCACTGCGCCTGCCGGTTCGCATCGCCTACTCGGCGGGCTGGGAAGCGCTGATCGACGCCCACAAAGACCAATTGCTCCAGTTCGTGTGCGAGTTCGCCCCGCGGGTGCCCGCCCTCGAGGGGATGGACCTCTACTTTCGGGTGGTGGCGGTTCCCGAGGCGATGCAGGAGGCCGTCCGGACCCGGACGCTCACCGCGCTCGACCTCGAGTCCCTGTCGCCGCTCATCCAGCTGCCGCCTCTGGTCGGCTGGCACCGCTTCCGGCTCGACCTGATCCTGGAGCGCCTGCGGTATCGCCGGCGCTACCACGACAAGACGCTCGAGCTGGCCCACATGGTCGGCGCGCGAGCGGCCGAGGCGGTGGTCGCGACCCATGTCGAGAACGCCATCGGACTGATCCGGCTGCTCAAGGGCGTGATGCCGGTGAACGCCGCCGCCGATCACTATCTCCGCGAGTTCAATCTGCCGGCGAGCATCGCCCAGATGGTCATGCAACGAGTCCAGGCGCGGGTCGCAGGCGAGGAGCTGACCGCGCAGTACGACGACCGGCCCCCGGCGCTCCCGGAGCCCGCCCCCCCGCGGCTAGACTCCTCATCCGACCCGACGTCCGCGTTCTCCGAGTCCGTCGCCCGGACTTTCTAGTCCTGCCCCGCTCACCGCTCTATTGACGAACCGCCGGTCGCGAACGAGAGTGGTGGCGGCAACTCCCCGAGAGGCTCACCATGACGTCCGGTCGTGTTGGCGCGTGACTGCGCGGACGAGGCCGAGTGGGATGCCCTCGTCCGCGGGATTCCCTGGGCGACGGTGCACCACGCCTTCGGCTACGGGCGTCTGCTGGCGGCCTGCTTCGGATATCTCCGGCCCGCCTATCGCTTGATCGAGTCCGGCGGCCGTCCGATCGCCGGGATTCCGCTGATGGAGCTCTCGATCGGCCGCGTGTGTTCGTCCCTGCAGTGCCTTCCTTTCGATATTTACGGCGGCCCGCTGCTGCATCCGGATCATCTCGAGGACCCCGAGCTGCACCAGGCGATCGCCCGCGACGTGGACGCGCAAGCGGCCCGGGTGGGTGCCTTCGAGGCTCGCTTCTCGATTCCCGTCTCGGCCCCGCCGGCCGTGCGGCGCTGCCTCGAGCGCCTGGGCCGAACCGACAGCCGGGCGACCGACTGTCCCGTGCTGGGCTTGAGCCAGTCGCTCGACCGGATCCGCGAGGGCTATCGCCCCGAGCTGCGCCGCGCCTTGCGGGCCGGCGCGCGGCAGGGCGTCACAGTCGAGGCCGGTGCGCCGATGGATACTCTGCGACTGCTGTATCCGCTGTATCGCGAGCGCATGCAGGAGATCGGGGCGACGGTGAAGCCGTGGCGATTCATCGAGGGCATCGTCGCGGAGGGGATCGGCACTCCGTTCGTGGCGCACCAGGCCGGCCGGCCGGTCGGATTTCTCGTTCTCCTCGCGACGCCGGGGATCGCGATCTACTGGATCTCGGCCAGCGACCCTGCAGCCTCGCGGGCCCGGCCGATGAATGCGCTGCTGGACGCCGCGATCGCCTGGGCCCACGCCCAGGGCATTCGCCAGTTCAGCTTCGGAGAATCGCACGGGCGAGCCGGCCTGGTGCGGTTCAAGCAGGGCTTCGGGCCCGGCCCGGGAGAGCACGTGGTAGTGGTCCGAGCCTACCGCCCCGGAATTCAGCGCACCTGGCGAATGCTCGAGCCGATGGCCCGCCGGAGCTACGCCCTGTGGGACCGATGCCGGACCTCGTTCCGGGACCCGCGGAGACCCGGTTCGTGACCGAGCCTGCTCCGGGAGAGCCTTCGGCCTGCACGGCACATCTGGCCGGCCAGCGGGTCCTGGTGACCGGTGCTACCGGTTTCGTCGGCCAGCACGTGGTCCGTGCGCTGGCGGCGGGGCCAGGCGATGCGATCAGGATTCTGGCGCGATCGCACGACCGGGTGCGCGAGGTGTTCGGACCCCTGGCGGACTCGCTGGAGGTCAGGCTGGGTGACTTGACCGATGCCGCCTCGCTCGAGGGCGTCTGTGACGGCGTGGCTTTCGTGATCCACAGCGGGAGCGCGGTGCCCTATGCCTTTACCGGCGCGGCGCCCGCGGGCGCGTTCGCCCGGGTGAATCGGGACGGGACGGAAAACCTGGCGCGGGAGGCCCTCCGCGCCCGAGTCCGACGCCTGGTCCACGTCTCGAGTACGGCGGCGATGGGAACCCCGCTCGAGCTCAGCGTGGACGAGAGCACCCCGTGCCGCCCCTCCTCGGCGTACCAGATCTCGAAGTACGAAGCGGAGCAATCGTTGCTGCGACTGCACCGCGATCAGGGGCTGGACCTGACCATCGTGCGACCCTGCCTGGTCGCCGGAGAGGGGAAGCGGGGAGGCGAGCTGCTCAAGCTGTTCCGGCTCTGCCGCAGGGGCGTCTTCCCGGTGATTGGCCGGCGGCTGGACGTCGAGAAGCCGTTGATCGCGGTGGACGACCTGGTGCAGGCACTGCTGCTGGCTGCGGGTCGGGGGGCCGCCGGCGAGATCTATCTGGTACACTCGGACGGCGGTCACACGCTGGGCGCCATCCTGCGGGAGGCCGGCCGGCTGGTGGGCAAGCCGCGACCCTACCTGTCGATTCCCCTGACCGCCGCTCGGCTCGGTGCGCGGACCGGGACCTGGCTGGCGGGGCTGCTGGGACGACCGTCGCCGCTGACGCCCCAGCGGCTGGACTTGTTCCTGGCCGATCGCCGGATCGACATCCGGAAGGCGCGCGAGCAGCTGGGCTATCAGCCGCGGCACCAGGACCTCGGTGAGATGCTGGGGCGGACCCACGCGTACTACGTCGCCACCGGCCAGCTCCAGTAGTTCCCATCATCGTTCGCCGGTTTTTTGTTCCGCCCCGTTGCCGGCGGTATTGACGAACCGATCAATTGAGCCGAACGTTGAGTCCCTCGCCGGTGCTCAGTGCCGCGAGGATTGCCCTCCCCAACGCTGTCGACATCTCCCTTGAGAGGTTCATCATGATTTCCGCTTGTCGTCTGGCGAGCGCCGCGACTTTGGTCGGGCTTGCGCTCTTGTCATTCGGCTGTGCCGACCGCACCCCCGTTTCACCGCTGGACGCGGCAACCGGCCTGGATGCGCGGCGCGCCGGCACCGGCGGGGCGCAGGGCACGCAGGGCCACATCATTCTGCTGAAGGACGGCGTGACGGCCGACCTCACGGCGGCGGTCGTAAGGGCGGGCGGCAAGGTCAAGCACTCCTATCGCGAGATCGGCGTACTCTCCGCGACCGGGCTCAGCGCGGCGGCGGTCGCGCGGCTGGCAGCGCGGCCCGAGGTCCAGGCCGTGGCCGCCAATCCGCGCCTCCAGTGGATTCAGCCGGTCAAGCTGCGGCTGTTCCGCAAGCTGAAGCCGCAGCAGCGGTCAAAGCTGCAGTCGGACCAGAGCGGTGCGGCGTTCTTTAACTTCCAGTGGAACATGCGGGTAATTCAGGCGGATGCCGC
>DASQPE010000347.1:0-7159 GCA_035644115.1 Gemmatimonadales bacterium | reverse complement strand
TTCCACGCGACCCACCCGGAGACCACCGCGAAGGCGACCGAGCTGCGGATGTCGGAATTGGTGGCGGTGATCCTGATAGCGACCTACGGATGCTCGCTACTGTTCACCATGCGCACCCATAAGTGTCTGTTCGGCGGCGACCCGCATCCAATGGAGATGCCGGCCTGGACGATCGGCCGGGCATTGACCGTGCTCGGACTCGCCACGGTCGGCGTGGCGGTCGAGTCCGAGCTGCTGGTGCACGCGACCCAGGCGGTGACCGCGACCCTGGGCCTGAGCGAGGTGTTTCTGGGGCTCGTGCTGGTGCCGATCATCGGGAATGCGGCCGAGCACGCAGCGGCGGTCATGTTCGCGCGAAAGGGCCAAATGGATCTGGCCCTGCAGATTGCCCTGGGCTCCAGCACGCAAATTGCCTTGCTCGCGGCGCCGTTACTGGTATTCGTGGGTCTCCTGCTGGGCGCGGAAATGGACCTGGTCTTCCGGCCCTTCGAGGTCATCGCGTTGGGCTTGGCCACCATCGTGGTCGCGATTCTGACCCTGGACGGTGAATCTCACTGGTTCGAAGGGGTGCAATTGCTGGCAGTCTACGCAATGGTGGGCGTCGCAGCCTTTTTCATCTGACCGGAATTGGGCGTGGCCGAACGCCCCGTCTTAAGTTAGCTTCAAATCAACTCTTAGCAGAGGCATGGGTGCGCACTCGCCCGACGATTCTCTTCTTCTCGCCGGACGGCTGCCCGGTGCCGGCTCTGGTACGCCAGTGGGCCCAATCCAGAGCCTTTCCACTGGTCACGCTACAGGGCGCCGATGAAGTCGAGTCGATCGTCCTGCGGGGTCACCCGTGCCTGCTGTTCGTTCACGCCGACAGTGCAGGCGACCGCGGGCTCGCGCTGGTTCACCAGCTCAAGGCCGACGCCTTCACCGCGATCGTTCCAGTTACCGTTCTCGCCGGCGCTCACCATCCGGATCATGTTCAGGCCTGGTTCGAGGCCGGCGCGGACGAGGTGATCACCGGACTGTTCTCGCCGGCCGAGCAGCGGGCGCGGGTGGAGGCGATGCTGGTGCGGACCGAGCGCGACGTGTCGGTCCATCCGTCCACCCGACTGCCGGGCACGACGGAGATCGAGCGGGAAATCCGTCGGCGGCTCGAGAGTCATCAGGAGTTCGCCGTCTGCTATGCCGACCTCGATCACTTCAAGGAGTTCAACGACCGCTACAGCTACTACGACGGCGATCGCGTCATCTATCTTCTCTCCCGGATCCTGCACGACGTGGTCAAAGGCATGCTGGGGCCCCGGGGGTTCGTGGGCCACATCGGGGGTGACGACTTCATCTTCATCATTCCGTCGCCCGAGATTCACGGGGTGTGCACCGAGATCCTGGGTGTATTTGACACCCTGATCCCGCTGCAGTACAACGAGCAGGATCGGCGGGCCGGCTACTTCTTCGGCAAGGACCGGCGGGGCCAGCTGCACCGGGTGCCGCTGATGACGCTGTCGATCGGCATCGTGACCAACCGGAACCGCCGGTTCGCCCATCCGGCTCAGGTCAGCGAGCTGGCGACCGAGATGAAGAGCTACGCGAAGACGCTGCCGGGATCGGTATTCGTGGTCGATCGCCGGCAGGGCGCGGAGGCCGACCTCCGTCCAGGGCCTGAAGCACGGGACCAGCGGTGAGGATGCCCAGATGAACGTCTTTTGTCCCAACTGCAACACTCTGTACCGGGTCGATCCGGGCAAGGTGCCGGAGAATGGGGTCCGGGCGCGTTGCGCGGTGTGCTCGGCCGTCTTCGCGGTTCGTCGCGACGGCACCGCCCCCACCACCAGGGCCCCCGCTGCACCGGCCGCACCGGCGGCAGCAGCTCCGGTGACGACTGCCCTGCCCGAGCCCATCCAGCGGGTGGACGCCGACGCCGAGCAAGAGCGGGTGATGGAGCCAACGCCCGAAGCTGCCGAGCCTGCCCCCCCGCCCATGCCACCGGCTCCACCGGCAGTGGAACGACCGGTGTTCCCGCCGTCGCCGCCCGCTTCGCTCCCGGCCGCTTCTATGCGGGGCGGGCCCGGAGCTGCCGCGCCGCCCGCCACACCAAGCCGGGGGTTGTCGCGGCCTGCAACGCCTCCCGCGGGGGGTTCTCGGGCTGGCCCGGCCGGGTTCCCGGTCCCGCCGGCAATGCGCCCCGCCGCGCCGGCGGGGGCCCGCGCCCCCGCTGCCGCAACCGCCCCAATAGCCTCGCCGGCTCCGCCCTTGCCCGCGCCTGCATCCCCGGCAGCCCCTCCTCCCGAGGCCGCCGACGAGGCCCCCGTCGCCCCGCCGCCGGCGCCGGCGTCCCGCCCGATCAACCCGTTTCTCTCGCAGGATCCGGCGGCCAAGGCCCGGCGCCTTGCCCGGGCGCTGATCTCGGACATGGTGGTTTACCATCCGGCGAAACGGCAGGAAGGGCTCCGTGAAGGCACGCTCAAGGATCTCTTCGACGAGGAGATTAAGAAGAGTTGGGAGGAATACTCGGACCAGGTGGGCAAGGAGGTTGCGGAGTCCACCTCGTACTTCAAAGAAGCGCTCAACGAAATCCTGGCCGACGGGCGGCAAATCTTCTAGGTGAGAGGTAAGAGGTGAGAGTTAAGAGTGCCCCTCTCACCTCTTACCTCTCACTTCTTACCCGGCCTCCTTGCCCTTATCTTGCCTGGGATTGGGGGCCGTTCGTCCGCCAGGGGCGGACGAACGGCCCGCTTCGTAGCGTCACCACCGCCGGAGTCCTCACCATGTCTGATCTCGCCGACCGTTTGGCCGAGTTGGAGCACCGCGTCACCGAACTCCGAGACTTCCTTTGACCTGACCGGCAAGTCGCAGCGTCTGGCCGTGCTCGAGGCGAAGCAGTCCGAGCCGGGCTTCTGGTCCAACGCCGAAGCGGCGCGAACGGCAGTGCAGGAGCTGAAGCAGCTGAAGGGCTGGCTGACGCCGTACGAGTCGTTGCGACAACGGCTCCAGTCAACCCGGGAGATGGCGGAGCTGGTGGAGCACGAGCCAGACGACGCCATGTCGGCCGAGCTGGAGGCGGAGAGCAGCGAGCTCGTGCGGGCGGTGGAAGCGTTCGAGCTGCAGGCCATGCTGCAGGGCCCGGAGGACGAGAAGGACGCGCTGCTCACGATCCATCCGGGAGCCGGCGGCACTGAGTCGCAGGACTGGGCCGAGATGCTGATGCGGATGTACGTGCGGTGGGCCGAGCGTCATGGCTTCGAGGTGACGGTGCTCGACCTCCTCCCCGGCGAGGAAGCCGGGATCAAGTCGGCGTCGATCGAGATCAAAGGCCAGTACGCCTACGGCTACCTCAAGGCGGAAAAGGGCGTGCACCGCTTGGTACGGATCTCGCCTTACGATTCGCAGGCGCGGCGGCACACATCATTCGCCTCCGTTTTCGTGTATCCCGAGGTGGACGACACCATCGAGATCGACCTCCGGGAGGAGGACATCAAGATGGATGTGTTTCGCGCTTCCGGCGCGGGCGGCCAGCATGTCAACAAGACCTCGTCGGCCGTGCGGCTGACTCACATCCCCACCGGTATCGTGGTGTCCTGCCAGCAGGAGCGGAGCCAGGGCAAGAACAAAGCGACCGCGTACAAGATGCTTCGTGCCGCGCTCTACCAGAAGAAGCTCGACGAGCAGGAGGCGGCCCGCGCGATCGTTGAGGCGACCAAGACCGACAACTCGTGGGGCAATCAGATCCGATCGTACGTCTTTCAGCCGTACACGATGGTGAACGACCATCGCACCGAGCTCAAGGTCTCGGATGTCCAGCGGGTGATGGATGGCGACCTGGACGGGTTCATCCAGGCCTACCTGAAGCGGTTCGGGGGCAAAGCGGCGTGAGCGCCACCGAGGAGCGGAATTACGTCGAGGCCGCCCGGCGCGAGAAGCTGGCCGAGCTGCAGCAGCTTGGCGTCGCGCCATTCGCCTATCGCTTCGACCGCACCCACACCGCCGCCCAGGCGCTCGCAGCCTACGACGACAGCATGGGGGAACACGGTCCCGAGGTGCGGGTGGCCGGCCGGATCTCGGCATGGCGATCGCAGGGGAAGACTACCTTCGCCCACCTCGAGGACGCGTCGGGCAAGATCCAGGTCTACTTCCGCCGCGACCAGCTGGCCGACCGATACGATCTGATCAAGCTGCTCGACCTGGACGACCACATTGGCGCGCACGGCCGGCTGTTCCGGACCAAGATGGGCGAGATCACGGTTCGAGTCGAACAGTTCGACCTGCTGGCCAAGTCGCTGCGCCCGCTCCCGCGAGGAAAGAGCTACGTCCGGGACGACGGCACCAGCGTGGACACGGCGCTCGCCGACCCGGAGGTCCGCTACCGGCAGCGCTACGCCGACCTGGCGGTGCACGCCGAGGTACGGGAAATCTTCCGGGTCCGGGCCAGGGCCATCTCCTATCTCCGCCGCTTTCTGGATGAGCGCAGCTTCCTGGAGGTGGAGACGCCGATCCTCCAGTCCCTCTATGGCGGGGCGGCAGCACGGCCGTTTGTGACCCACCACAACGCGCTGGACATGCCGCTGTATCTACGTATCGCTGACGAGCTCTACCTCAAGCGACTCCTGGTGGGTGGTCTGGAGCGGGTCTACGAGATCGGGCACGACTTCCGCAACGAGGGCATGGACCGGACCCACAATCCCGAGTTCACCATGCTCGAGTTCTACCAGGCCTACGCCGATTACGAGGAGATGATGACGACGGTCGAGGCCATGATCTCCGGCGTGGTGCAACATTGCTGCGGGTCGCTCCAGGTCGAGCAGGGCGGGGTCACCCTCGACTTCACGCCGCCCTGGCCTCGGGTCCGATTCGTGGATGGGCTCCGAGAGCGCACGGGCGTTGATGTCCGAACGGCGTCAGAGGCGGAATTGCGGGATCTCCTGGCGCAGCGGAGACGCGAACTAACGGATGACCCGGCCGAGCCGGAGAGCCAGCACTCCGGCGCCAAGCTGGTAGACGAGGTTTTCAAGGTGTACCTCGAGCCGCATCTGGTACAGCCGACGTTCGTCGTCGACTATCCCAAGGCCTTGTCTCCCCTCGCGCGGCTGCACCGCGAAGAGCCCACCCTGACGGAGCGGTTCGAGCTGTTCGTTCAGGGTCACGAGCTGGCGAACGCGTTCAGCGAGCTCAACGACCCCGACGACCAGCGGGCCCGGTTCGAGGACCAGCGCCGCCAGCGCGCGGCTGGGGACGAGGAGGCTCAGCAATACGACGCCGACTACGTCCGAGCGCTGGAGTACGGCATGCCGCCCGCCGGAGGGGTCGGGATCGGAGTGGACCGGCTCATCATGGTGCTCACCGATCAGCCCTCGATCCGGGACGTGATCCTGTTCCCGGCGATGCGGCCGGAGGCGTGATGACGGGCGGACAGGCGGACAGGCGGGCAGGCGGGCAGCCGGATGAGCTGGCTGTCGCCGGAGCGGCGGGGTACCTGTCCATTCTACGGTGGCCCACAGCCCTCGAGCGGCGGATCGCGGGTCGCTACCTCCGCTCGCGCCAGACCAAGCGGGCTGCCTCGCTCAACACTATCATCGCGACCGGCGGAGTGGCCGTCGGCGTCCTGGCCCTGATCGTGGTGCTGGGAGTCATGAACGGCCTGCGCGACGATCTTCGAGAGCGTATCCTGGTGGCGAGCCCCCATCTCCGGGTACTGACCTTCGGGGCAGGCCTGCGGCTCGACGACTGGCGAGCGGTTCTGGCGGCGGTGAAGCGGGACCCGGACGTGGTGGCTGCGGCACCCGAAGTGATCAGTCAGGCCGGGATCAGCGCCGGTCATGACTACGGCGAAGGCGTAAACCTGCTCGGCTTCGATCCGGATACCGGCACCCGCTCGGTGACCAGCTTCCCCCAGTCGATCAAGAAGGGGGATCTCTCGTTCCGGCCCACCCGAAAGGACGTCGACGGCGCCGTGCTGCTGGGAAGCCGGCTGGCAAACCGCCTCACGGTGTATCCGGGCGATGTCGTGACGCTGGTTCCGGTCACCCAGGCCAAGATGAACCCGGCCGTTGGCGTCGCTGTGCCGAAGTTCTGGAAGTTCGAGGTGACCGGACTCTACGAGACCGGGATGTTCCAATACGACAACCAGTTCGTCGTCGTGTCGCGGGCGACCGCGCAGCAGTTCACCGGGTTGGGCGATGCGGTCTCGGGCATCGCGGTTCGGGTGACGGATCCCGAGCTCGCGCCCGAGGTCGGTAGGCGGCTCGAGCAACGGCTCGGCTACCCTTACCGGACGCTCGACTGGCAGACCCAGAATGCCAGCCTCTTCAGCGCCCTGGAGCTCGAGAAGCTGGCCATGGGGCTGATTATCTTCTTCATCATGGTGGTCGCTGCCTTCAATATCGTGGGGACGCTGACCATGGTCGTGACGGACAAGACCAGGGAAATCGGGATCCTCCAGGCCATGGGGCTCACCGCCCCGTCGGTGGCGCGGATCTTCCTGGCTCAGGGCGCCATCATCGGCCTGGTCGGCACCATGCTCGGGTTGCTGGGCGGCCTGGCGGTCTCCTACGTCGTGGACCGCTCGGGATGGATCCGGATCAATCCCGCCGTCTACTTCATCGATCATCTGCCGGTACACGTCGAGCTGGTCGATGTCGGTGTGGTGGTGCTCTCCAGTCTCGCGATCGCGGTGCTCGCGACCCTCTATCCCTCCCGCTCGGCCGCGCGACTCACGCCGGTCGAGGCGATCCGGCACGAGTGAGCGGAGGGTGCCGTGCCGATTCTTGAGGCGACCGGGCTTCGGAAGGTCTACCGCGGTGGCGACGGCAGCCCGATTGACGTCCTCACCGGCGCCGATCTCGGGGTAGCCCGGGGGGAATTCGTCGCGATCGTCGGGGCAAGCGGCGCCGGCAAGAGCACGCTGCTCCACCTGCTCGGGGCTCTCGACCGGCCCACTGCCGGCAGCGTCCGGCTCGACGGCCAGGCGTACGCCGACCTGAGCGCGACGGAGCTGGCCGCGGTGCGAAACCGAAAGCTGGGATTCGTCTTCCAGTTCCATCACCTGCTCCGAGAGTTTACCGCGCTCGAGAATGTGATGCTCCCGCTCCTGATCGCCGGGGCGGGCGAAGCAGCCGCGCGGTCGCGGGCCGAAGAGCTGCTCGCGCGGGTAGGCTTGGCGGGGCGCATGACCCAC
>DASQPE010000346.1:0-3611 GCA_035644115.1 Gemmatimonadales bacterium | reverse complement strand
GCTTGCCGGTACGAGAGTGCTTCACTCCCTGTCATGACGTACTTCTTCTCGAGGTGCCCTGGTTGGGTCAGGGCGACGAGCGCAACCGCCGCGATGTCGCGGGTGTCGACGAAGGGAATCCTGCCGTCGCCGGAAGAGGAGTAGACGACGCCATCGGTGATGATGTTGTCAGCCTGGCCCAGGAGGCTCTGCATGAAATGGTGCGGCCGAAGCATGGTCCACGCCAATCCCGATTCCTGCAGCTCGCTCTCGATCTGATAGTGCATCCGACCGATCGGGGAATTCGAATGGGGCGACGCGCCAAACGCGGAAGCCTTCACCACCTGAGTGACCCCGGCCTGGCGGGCTGCCGCAAGGGCATGGCGTTGCAACTCGGCCGCGTTCTCGCTGTTGCCGGTGAGCAGAAACAGTTTGGTGCAACCCGCGAACACCGAGGGTAGAGTCTCCGGCTTCGCGAGATCTCCAATCACCCAGGCTATGTCCGGTAGCTTTTGTCCGCCGTTCGGGTTGCGGACCAGCGCACGGGCGGACACGCCCGCCTGCGAGAGTAACCGGAGCACCTCACTTCCGATCAGACCGGTGCTTCCAGTGACGAGAATCATGATTGGCCTCAGGGGCTGCGTGTTCTGGAAAGGACAAGCCCCGCGGTTCGGCCGCTCGGCGGCTTGGCCGGCGACAGCAGCCGGATGGTGAGCAGCGCCGCGGGGACCAGGTACGCGAGCGACATCGGGACCCACATGATGACACCCGCCAGCACCTGGTCATCGAGCGCGGCCGCTTCCGCTGCCCGGCTGTGGAACTCGTAGAACGGGTAGAGCACCCGATCGGAGAAGGTCAGCACCGCCGCGAGAACGGTGTTCTGCACGTCGGCAGCCAGCAAGTACGGAATCATGGCCCCTCTCGGCCACTCGGGGCGGCTCGGCCAGGGCTGCACAACGGGGTACCAGAACAGGAGTCCCCCCGCGACGAACGACGCATGCTCCACCACGTGAATGGCAGGCACGCGAAGAGCGAGCTGGTACAGCGCCGGCACGTGCCAGCTCCAGAAAATCACTGAGCTGAGGAGAAGCGCAGCGAGCGGATGCGCCAGCGCGTGCGCCGCATCTCGGAGCGAGCGCCAGCGGAGGAGGGGGGCCACCAGCCACCGGCGCAATGAATCGGGAAGACCGCGCAGGAGCGGCAGGAGTGGATCGCCCAGCAGGAGCAGGGCAGGGGCCACGGTGAGCAGCAGGATGTGCTGCATCATGTGCGCGCTCAGCTTGGTGTCCGCGGCCTCGTCCAGCGGGGAGGCGATCGCGATACACAGGCATGCAAGTCCGGCCAGAAAGGCGGTGAGTTGCCGCGCGGCGAAGCGCTCCGGCAGCCTGTGGCGATACCGGCGCCACCCTCGGGCATAGACAACCCCGGCGACCGCGAGACCGGCCGGCACCGTGCCCGGTCCCACCCACCCGAGCGGCAGGTCGCCGTGCAACAGCATCGGCTACGGGCTCGAGCCCGACGACGCGGCCGACACCCGGGCCGCCGGCTGATGCGCCGGATGCAGGGTCTCGAGGTAGGACACCAGGGCCGCCACTTCCGCCGGGTGCAGGTGGTCACCGTACGCCGGCATCTCGCCGCTCCCCTGGAGCACCTGCCGGATCAGTTGATCCCTGGTCAAATGCACGGCGACGTTGTCGAGCGGGGGTCCCCGATCGCCTCCAGTCCCGCCGAGGGCATGGCAGTTCCGACACTGCTTGTTCTGAAACACCAGGGCGCCCTGGAGCTCGAGCGGCGTTCGCTCTTTCAGCAGCCGGGGCGGCAGTGGCGTTCCACTCCAGGCGGTCATGGAGGGCGACCAGGGTGGCGCGAGGCCCAGCCAGGTGAGCGCGATGAAGCCGCTGGCGAGGAGAACTACCACCAGCACGGCGAACGGCCGTCGCTTCCAGCTCTTTTCTCCGGTGCCGGAAATGAACGGCAGGAGGAGCAGCACCGCGATCGCTACTACAGGGACGATCAGAATCAGCGCGGTCTCGAGCTCCGCGGGAAGCAGGGCCAGCGCGGCGTACATCCAGAGAAAGAAGACGTCGGGCTTGGGCGCGATGTCGATCATCCTTGGATCGGGCCGGCCCGACGGGCCGAACGGGCCGAATACGGCTGCGCAAACGAGGACCGCAAGGATGATGAGCGCGCTGAAGACCAGATCTCGCTGGAACGCATCGGGCACGAACGGGACCCCATCCTCGTGAACCAGTCGCTGATATCTGGTGAGATAGGTCTTCCGATTCACCAGGCGCCCCGGCATGGGCCACTCGTTGATCCCGACCTTGACCACCAGGAGAACGTGCACCAGCGCGGCGCCGATCAGGAGTCCGGGCACCACGAACACATGGAGGGTGAAGAACCGGGACAGCGTCTGGCCCGCGATAATCGGCCCTCCAAGGAGCAGGCCGACCAGCCACGATCCGACGAAGGGGACCCGAGCCGACACGGACGCTCCGATCCCGAGTCCCCAGTACGCGTCCGCGTCGAAGCGCATGATCTGCCCGGTGAATGCCATCCCGAGCGTGAGCAGGAGCAGCCCCACCCCAATCATCCAGGTGAGCTCCCGGGGGTACTTGAAGGCACCGAACAGAAACACCTGGCTCATGTGGATCAGCAGCAAGGCCACCATGAAGTTCGAGCCCCAGCCGTGTACTGCGCGAAGAAACCAGCCGAAGGCGATCTGGTGATTCAGCACCTGCAGGCTCTGCCACGCGTCGGCCGCGGAGGGTACATAGACCAACGCAAGCAGGATTCCGGTGACGAACTGCATCACCATGAGCACGAACGTGGCGCTCCCGAACACGTAGAACCAGCTCGCTGTGTCCCGAGGTACGGGGTGGGCCATGGTGCCACGGATCGTCCCACCCACCTGGAGCCTCGCATCGAGCCAGGCGCCGACTTTGCCGACTTTGCTCAGCCAACTAGCCATTGCGTCCTCCTCAGGCCGGTGTGGCGAGCGTGGGGAGCGCGCCGCCCCGGACCCAGAGCTCGTCGCGCCGGATCTGCCACTGGTACTCGAAGAGTCCGCGAGGCGGCGGCCCCGAAGCGCGCGACCCGTTGTCGTAGTAGACCCCGCCGTGGCAGGGGCACATGAAGAGCCCGGATTCCGGGAACCAGCGGACCGGGCATCCGAGGTGGGCGCAGTTCACCGCGAACACCTGGAAGCGATCATTGGCCATCCGCCGCACGTAACAAGGCACCATCGAGGTCGGACCGTCCCATGCCTCGTGGCTCGGATTCGCGAACGTGGTCAGCCTGGTTTCGCCGATGGGAAACTCGCTCAACGCTCCGACCCGAACCCAGTCACGCTTTCCGGCGTTCCGAAGCGGGGACAAGAGATAGCCCACGATCGGAACGGAAGCGGCAGCGCCGGCCAGCGCGCTCAGCCCGATGCCGACCCGAAGCAGGAAGTTCCGCCGGGGCACCGGAGGCTTCGGCGTTGGGCTCTCGGGGCCCGGAGCCGAGCGCACCGGTGCCTCCTGCAGAACCGGGAGCCTGGTCGACGATTCGTCCTGACTCATTCCTTCCTCCTGATCGTTACCGCCGAGATACGTAGGGCTGGCCGGCGAACGGCACCCGCTGCGCCGCGA
>DASQPE010000345.1:0-2315 GCA_035644115.1 Gemmatimonadales bacterium | reverse complement strand
CGGGTGAGGCACTCCCGGTGACGCAGCTCCTGCTGGCTGCGGCCGCAGAACTGGCAACGGTAGTTGTCGCGGGCGAAGAGGAAGGTGTTGGTCACCTGGCGCCGGAACCGGCGCGGCACGTGGACGAACTTGACGAGCCGGATGACCGCCGGCCGCGGAATCGCCAGGCGCTCGCTCTTCACAACCGGTCCCTCCGCCTCGACGATCTCCGCCTTACGGTCGATCACGAGCCGCAGCGCCCGGCGTACGGGCACCATGGTCAGCGGCTCGAATGAGGCGTTGAGCGCTAGGCAGCGCAAGGGACTCCCTCGGTGAAAAGCGGCCGTCTCGCTCACGGCTTCGAGCCAGACGGCCACGTATGCTACCTTACCGGCTAAGGCGAGGCAAGACCTTGGGTTAAGTCCCTCCGCCCTCGGCGAATGCAAGCCGCAATGCCTCCAGCTGCTCCGCCACCGAGCGGCGCGACGACCCCCCGGGGGTTGAGCGGCTCTCGACCGAGTCCTCCCACGTTCCCAACTGCGACAGCGCCACCGCGATTGCAGGATGGATTCCCGCCGCCACCGGACCGGGCACGCGATCGAGCGGCACGCCGGAGCGCTCCGCCTCGCGCACCAGCCGTCCCACCAGGCCGTGACTCTCTCGGAACGGCACGCCGGCTTCCACCAGCAGGTCGGCGAGGTCCGTCGCGCGGAGCGAGGCGTCGAGCGCGCCCCGCATCCGCTCGGCATCGACGGTCAGCGCGGTGATGGCTCCGGTCGCCGCCGGCAGCACCAGCGCCAGGGTGTCGAAGCCGTCGAACAGCAGTGCCTTGTCCTCTTGCAGGTCCTTGCTGTAGCCCGCCGGGAGGCCTTTCAGGGTCGTGAGCAACGCCACCAGGTCGCCCAGCAGCCGGCCCGACTTTGCACGCGCCAGCTCGAAGATGTCGGGGTTGCGCTTCTGCGGCAGCAAGCTCGAGCCGGTACTGAAGTCGTCCGACAACCGCACGAACCCGAACTCCGCGCTCGTATAGAGCACGAGCTCGGCCGCGAGGCGCGAGAGGTGCGTGCCTACGAGGGTCAACCCGAACAACACTTCGGCGACGAAGTCGCGGTCGCCGGTGGCATCCAGGGCGTTCGCGGAGACGGAGCGAAACCCGAGTGCTTCTTTCAGCAGCACACGGTCGACGGCAAACCCTGATCCCGCGAGCGCCCCGGATCCGAGGGGCAGCTCCGCCACTCTGCGCCGCGCGTCCGCCAGGCGCTGGCGATCGCGCAGCAGCGGCCACGCGTGCGCGAGCAGCACGTACGCCCAGCGCACCGGCTGGGCGCGCTGCCCGTGCGTATAACCGGGCAGCAGGATGTTCACGCCGTCCTCGGCGCGCGCCACCAGCGCGCGCCCGAGCGCGGCGAGGTCCGAGTCGAGCTGATCGATCGCGCCGAGCGTCCACAAACGCAGGTCGGTCGCCACCTGGTCGTTGCGGGACCGGCCCGTGTGCAGCTTGCCGGCGACGGTACCCACCTCCGCGTACAGCAGCCGCTCCACGAGAGTGTGTACGTCTTCGTCCGGGGCACCAACCGCGGCACCATCGGCCAACCGCTCCGCCACCCGGTCGAGGCCTTCGAGTAGCTGGTTCTCTTCATCGGGGGTGAGCACTCCCACCCGGCCCAGCGCATGCACCCAGGCCTTGCTCGCGGCCACGTCCTGGGGCCAGAGCCGGTGGTCGACCGGCAGGCTGCGATTCAGCGCGTCGAGCGCTTCACTCGGGCCGAGGCTGAAGCGGCCGCCCCACATCTGATGCGCCGCGACGGGCGGCGCGGGAGTCGGTGCCGGGTCCGGGGGAGGGGCCTCCGTAGGCCGGCGCGGCATCAGTCCGCCGCCGCGCCGACTTCTTGGCGGCGCGCCGCCTCGAGGCCGGACCCGATTCGGATCGATAGGCCGTAGAGGTGGATGAAGCCCTCGGCATCCTTCTGATCGTAGACGTTGTCCTTGCCGAAGGTCGCGTACGAGGGCTGGTACAGCGCGTACGGGCTTTCCCGCCCCGCGACCGTGAGGCCGCCCTTGAAGAGCTTAAGCCGCACAGCGCCCGTGACCCGTTTCTGGGTGCTCGCGACCGCGGCGTCGAGCGCCTCGCGCTCCGGGGTCCACCAGCGGCCGTCGTACACCAGGTCGGCGTAGCGGAGTGCCAGCTCGTCCTTGAGCCTGAGCGTGCGCCGGTCGAGCACCAGCTGCTCGAGCTCGCGGTGCGCGGCATAGAGCAGCGTGCCTCCGGGCGTCTCGTAGACACCGCGCGATTTCATCCCGACGAGCCGGTCCTCCACCACGTCCGCCCGGCCCAC
>DASQPE010000344.1:0-4828 GCA_035644115.1 Gemmatimonadales bacterium | reverse complement strand
GCCGGACGCGGTCCCGCTCGCCGGCATTCCGATCGTTCGCGATCTCTCGGGCCTGGCCGCTCTGGAGCTCGATTTCGTGGACATCTGCACCCCGACCGCGTCGCATCTCGACCTCACACTCTGGGCGCTCGCGCACGGCATGCACGTGCTGTGCGAGAAACCGGTCGCGCTCACTCCCGCGGAAGCTGAGCAGATTCGCCGGGCCGCTGTCGCGGCCGGCCGAGTGGTGATGCCGTGCCACCAGTACCGGTTCAACCCGGTCTGGCGGCGGGTGCGCCAATGGTTGGACACCGGCGCGATCGGGCCGTGGTACCTGGCGGAGTTCGACGTCTATCGCGTCCGAGCCGACCCCGGCGCGGGCCGGACAGCAGAGCCGTGGCGCAGCCGCGTAGCCGACGCCAGGGGCGGCGTGGTGCTCGACCACGGCACCCACCTCATCTACCAGCTGCTCGACGTGGCCGGCCCGCCCTCGCTAGTGCAGGCCTGGTCCGGTCGCCTGCGGCATGCGGCCTATGACGTCGAAGACACGGCGCACCTGCTGTTCGAGTTTCCCGGTCGCATGGCCAAGATGTTTCTCACCTGGGCCGGCCAACATCGGGAGAACCGGATTCGCTTCACCGGCGAGCTGGGCACCATCGATTGGACCGGCGGCATACTGACGTTGGATCGGGCCGGTACGATGGAGCGGTTCGACCACTCCGCCGAGTTGCGAAAGGAGTCGTACGCGACATGGTTCGCCGATCTCTTCGGCGCGTTCGCAGACGCGATGGACACGGGAGATCCGGAGCCGATGAACGATATCGCACGAGTGGCGAGCATCCTGGATCTCGCGTACTCGTCCCCCGGCGACAGCGTCACGCTCGCGGCTTCGGCGTGAGCCGCCGCATTCAGCTCGGCCTCTTCGCGGTTGGGGCCGCGCTGTTCGCGCTGCTGGTCCGGCGGATCGGGCCGGCGCGGATCGTGGACAACGCCGCGGCGGTCGGGTGGCTCTTCCTGCCGATTGTTCTGCTGTACGGGGTGGCTTACGCCTGCAATGTCGTCGCGTGGCGGCTCACGATGGGCAAGGGAGCGCGGCCCGGGTTCTGGCGGACCTATGCGATCACCGTGTCGGGGTTCTCGCTCAACTTCGTGACCCCAGTGGTCAACGCGGGGGGAGAGCCATACCGCATAGCGGCCCTGGCCGGATGGCTCGGGCGGCGGCGAGCGGCGAGCTCGGTGGTGCTGCACAAGATGCTCCATTCGCTGGCACTGCTCCTGGTCTGGCTCACCGCCCTGCTTCTCGCGCTCGGCATGCTGCCCCGGACGGCCCCCGTGGTGGCCCCCATCGCCGTCGCGTTGACCGCGGTCAGTGCCCTGGCGGCGCTGGTGCTGACCGGGCATCAGCGCGGGGGGCTGGCGCACCTGCTCGATCTGCTCCATCGGCTTCCGCTGCTCGATCGCCTGGCGCAAACGTTGGAGCCCAAGCGCCCGGCGCTGGTCGAGATGGATGAGCAGATCGCCGAGTTCTATCACGCCTCCCCCGGGCGATTCTGGACCGCCCTCGGGTTCGAGTATCTGAGCCGGTCACTCTGGATGGTGGAGTACTGGCTCATCTGCATCGGCGTGGGCATTCACGCCACGTTCGTGCAGGCGTTCCTGATCGGCGGGCTCTCGTCCCTGATCCAGAACGCGCTGTTCGTGGTGCCCTACGAGGTGGGAACCAAGGAAGGGTCGCTGTATGCGCTGTTCGCACTGGCCGGCCTCGATCCCCGCGCCGGCGTGTACACCGCCATCGTGAGCCGAGCGCGCGACCTGCTGTGGATCGGCGCGGGCCTCGGATTGCTCGCGATCACCCGCCACCGGCGCACGACGGCGCCGGCCCTCGCAACTCCCGCGGAGCCCGCTCTGTGACCGTCTTCACCCATATCCTCGCCACCACGCTGGGCGTGCAGGCCCTGGACCTTCACGGTCGCGACACGGCACTGGCCTACGGCTTCGGCGTAGCGGTGGACGTGGACCACGCCCTCAAGGCGCCGTTCTACCTGCGGGCGGTCGGCCTGCAGGATAAGCGGGGCTATTACTGGCGGTCGTCGCTGCAGGAGCCGGTCGCGTTTCTCTGGATCGTGCCGCTTTGTCTCTGGCTCGGCACGGCGGTGCCGCTGCTGTTCTTTGCGATTCATCTGCTCATGGACTACTCGGTGAGCTTCGAGAAGATGCCGTTCTACCCCTACTCCCACTGGGTGACCCGCGGCTGGCTGGTGGCGATACCCGACAAGGTAAAGGAAGCGATTCTCTGCTCGGTGCTCGTAGTGGCGAACGTCGCGCTGTGGTGGGCCCGTCGGTGAAGCGACTAGCCGATTGGCTCGCCGGCCCGCTCGCCCGGTTGATGCACGAACGATTCGGCCTTTCGCCCACTCAGCTCACCTGGGGCGCGTTCTGGCTGAGCGGGGCGGCCGCCGTAGCCATCGCCGCCCACCACACGGCCGCCGGGTTGCTCCTGATGGCCCTGGGGCAGGCCCTGGATGGGCTGGACGGAACCGTGGCGCGAGCGTACGGTCTCGGATCGGAGGCGGGGCACCGGCTCGACACCCTGCTGGATCGCGCGTCCGAAACCCTGATCTTCCTGGCCTTCGGCGCCGCGGGACTGGTGCCGCTGGGCCACGCGCTGCTTGCCGTCGCGGCGGTTCTGCTCCTCACGACGGTGTGCGATCGCTCGGGATTCGATCCGGGCGTGAAGCGGGTTGCGCTCTACTTCGGGGCCTGGATCCCCTACCCCACGCTGTTCGCCCTCATCTTCGGGGTCAACCTCGCGGCCTACGTGATCGGACTGCTGCTGATCGATTTCCAGTTCCAGGGTCGGATGGACCGGCTGGGCGGCGACCTCGACACGGTTGCGTCCCGCGCGGTGGCGCTGGAGCACGCCGAGCGCGGCGGCGCGCCGGCCCTCGACCCGCTGACATCCCCGCCACAACTGCAAACCACAGAGGCACAGAGCCACAGAGTTTTTACCGCAGAGACACAGAGGACTCAGTGACCTCAGAGCTCCGCCGGCTAACCCACCCATAATCTGTTGTGGGTGGCGCGCAGAATCCCCAATATCGATCGAGCCTCTGCGCCTCTGCGGTAAAACTCTGTGCCCCTGTGCCTCTGGGTGAAAAGGTCGAGTCGGGGAGGCGGCGCGCCCGCCCGGTTCCACCTATCATTGGGCCGTGCTTCTCGCCACTCTCGCGATTGCGGCAGCTCTCGCCGGCCCGCCGGCGCCGCTCTACCAATTCACTGTCAGCCGGGACTGGCTCACGATGCCGGACGGAGTCCGTCTCGCCGTCACGTTGTGGCGGCCCGTGCCGCGCGATCCGGCGGAGCGGTTTCCGGTCCTGCTCGAGCTGCTGCCCTACCGAAAGGATGACTCGTTCTATCGCCGCGACTATCCCCTCTACCAATACTTCGTCCAGCGCGGCTACATCCTGGCCAAGGTCGACGTGCGTGGCAGCGGCGGGTCCGAGGGCCGGCTCCCGAGTCGCGAATACTCCGACGCCGAGCTGGAGGACGCGGTCCAGATCATCGCCCAGCTCGCCCGGCTCGCGGGTGCCAACGGCGCCGTGGGGATGTGGGGCATCTCCTGGGGCGGCTTCAACGCGCTGCAGGTCGCGATGCGGCAGCCGCCGGGGCTCAAGGCGATTCTCGCGCTTCACGCCTCCGACGACCTCTTTCACGACGACGTCCACTACATCGACGGAGCCCTGCACGTCGACCCCTACGCCCTCGAGATCGATCACGAGAATGGCCTGCCCCGCACGCCCGACTATCCGCTCGACTCGGCCTACTTTGCCGATCGCTTCGAGGTCGAGCCGTGGATCTTCACCTATCTCCGTCACGATCGGGACGGCGAGTTCTGGCGCGACCGCTCGGTGCGGTTTCATCCCGAGCGGGTCACCATCCCGGTTTATCTGATCGGGGGGCTGCTCGACGGGTATCGTGATGCCATCCTGCGGCTGCTGGCCAGCCTGCCCGGCCCGGTGAAAGCGGAGATCGGCCCCTGGGAGCACGACTGGCCCGACAACGGGTTCCCGGGCCCCAACTACGAATGGCGCTCGCGGGCCGTCCAATGGTGGGACCACTGGCTCAAGGGCCGGGACACCGGCCTCCTGCGGGAGCCCCGCCTGTTGCTCTTCCTGCGGGACGCCCATCTCCCGAGCGACACGATCTCGCTGGTCCCCGGGCGCTGGCGCTTCACCGGCTGGCCCATCTCCGCGACGAGGTGGCTCGTCCTCCATCCCGCATCGGGCGGGCGGCTCGTGTCGGGGTCCGCCCGGCCAGGCACCGATTCGTTGCGCTACCGCGCCGGCGCGGGATCGGCGGCGGGGGACTGGTGGGGCGATCGCACCGGCGACATGGGGCCGGACGACGCCGGCAGCCTGATATACGACGGCCTTCCCCTGCGAGAGACCCTGGTCCTGGCCGGCTTTCCCCGGGTCGAGCTGGTGGTGACCACTTCTGCACCACTCGCGAACTGGACGGTCCGACTGGAGGATGTCGGTCCTTCGGGCGAGGTGGCGCTGATAACGGGCGCGGCGATGAATGGGACTCAACTCGGCTCCCGGCTCGAGCCCCAGCGCCTCGTGCCCGGCCGCCCCGAGCGACTCGTGATCGACCTGCACTTCACCACTTGGACCCTGCGGCCCGGGCATCGGATCAGACTCGCGGTCGCCAATGCCCAGTTCCCCATGATCTGGCCTACGCCCTTCCCGATGCTCACTACGCTCCGCACCGGCGCCGAGGCGGTGCTCCGGCTGCCGGTGGTTCCCGGCGAGGTCGGGTTCGCGGCGAAGCTGCCCGCGCCTGAGCCGCG
>DASQPE010000343.1:0-10143 GCA_035644115.1 Gemmatimonadales bacterium | reverse complement strand
GCTGGGCGCCCTTCTCGGCATTACCGCCCTGACCGGGTCCGTGACAATGCTGATGGCGCCCATCGCGGCTGCGGTGCTGCTCCAGGCCCGAAAGACCGCGCTGGCGTTGCTGTGCGCCTGGGTCGCGGTGATCCTGCCCTGGTCGGTGCGGAACTACCACGTGTTCGGCGAGCTGGTGCCGATCCGCACGGGATTCGGGCTCATCCTCATGAGCGGCAACCCGATCCTCGGCCAGACCATTGCGCCGGAGAAGGGCGGCTGCTCGGGATTCGAGCGACCCGTGTTTGCCGCCCGCGGTGCCTGGGAGGCGGTGGAGCGGGCAACGGCAGCGGGCGACGCGAAGCGAATGGACTCTCGGCCCGTCGACTGCGGAGCGCGGGATCCGAATGGCCGGTACTTCTCGATGAACGAAGCGGAGCGGGATCGCTACTGGGGTGCCGCGGGCTGGCGGTTCATCGCGGCGGAGCCTGGGATCGCGGCGCGGCTCGCCCTGGCCAAGCCGGGACACTTCTTCTTTCGGACCGGACATCACGCGACCGCAATCACGCTGGCGGCGCTCATCGGCCTCGCGCTCAGCCTCCGGACCTCGTCGGCGGTCGTGGTGTTTCTCACCGCTCTCTCCCAGGCAGTGCCGTACGTGCTGACCATCCCCTATTCGTACCGTTACCGCTACCCGCTCGAGCCGATGTTGCTGCTCTTCGGGGCGTACGCCATTGTCGTGCTGGGCACCCGCGCCGGGCGGATGGCACTCCCGGTGTTGAGCGGCCGGGGCCGACCGGCCGATCAGGCGGGGTCGGCGCTGCGGCGGATGTGGGGCCGAGCTCCGCGCACGAGAGGAGGCCCAGCCCGGGCGAGAAGGACGTCCGGACCGGACTGAGCACGCCCGGTTTTCCCTAGCCCACGCCCGACGCGGGGCTGTACATTACCGGCGGCCTTTGAATTCGCCGTTCGGAGGAGACAGCATGCCCATCGAGCTCGAGCTGGCCCGGTTGCGCGATCCCGCCCTGCGTCCCATTGGCGAGGCCGTGGCGCGGGGCGAGCGGCTGACCCCGGCCGACGGGCTCGCCCTTTACGCGACCCGCGATCTCCTCGGGCTCGGCCTGCTCGCCGACTTCGCCAATCGGCGTCGCAACGGCGATCGCGTCTTCTTCTCCGCCAATCAGCACATCAATCCGACCAACGTCTGCGTGTTGCGAACCACCTGCGTGTTCTGCTCGTTTGCGCGGACACCCAAGGAGGACGGCGCCTACACCCGATCGTTGGAGGAGGTGTACGCCGAAGCGGCGCAGGCCACGGGTGAGCCCACCCGGGAGTTTCACATCGTGGGCGGGCTCCACCCCAAGCTCCGGCTGAGCTATTACACCGAAATGATCCGCGGGCTCAGAGAGCGCCACCCCGACGTGCACATCAAGGCGCTCACTGCGGTCGAGATCGCGCACCTGGCGCGGATCGAGAAGTCCACGGCGCGCGAGGTTCTGCTCGCGCTCAAGGAGGCCGGGCTGACCAGTCTCCCCGGCGGCGGGGCCGAGGTGTTCAGCACTGCCGTCCGCGCTACGATCGCGGAGCGGAAGCTCACCGGGCAGGAGTGGCTCGAGGTGCACCGGGTCGCGCACCAGCTGGGGATCCCGAGCAACTGCACTATGCTCTACGGTCACGTGGAGACGGCGCAGGACCGGATCGAGCACCTGAGCATGCTGCGCGAGCTGCAGGACGACACCGGCGGATTCCTCACCTACATCCCGCTGGCCTATCACCCCGACCACAACGAGCTGGGCGAAGAGCTGGGCCGGGTCGGCACCGCGACCACCGGCTACGAGGACTTGAAGGCCATTGCCGTGGGCCGGCTGTTCCTCGACAACATCCCGCACATCAAAACCCACTGGCCGATGGTGACGCCGTTCCTGTCCCAGATCGCGCTCGGCTTCGGCTGCGACGACGTCGAGGGTACGGTGGTCTACGAGCGGATCTATCACGAGGCGGGCGCGCGCACCGAGATGGGGATGGCATACCTGGATCTGGTGCAGCTCATCCGCGGGGCAGGGAAGCGGCCGGTCGAGCGCGACAGCCTCTATCGCGAACTGCGCGAGACCTTCGACGACCCGCTCCCGCCTGCTCCCGCCCGCCCCCGCGGCCTGCCTGTGGTGCACGCCGCATGAGGCTCGGCCGGATTCCCTGGATCAACTGCTATCCGGTGTACGGCGCCATCGACCGCGGGCTGGTGGGGATGCCGGCTGAGTTGGTCACCGGGACGGCGTCCGAGCTGAACGATCTGCTGGCGGCCGGCGAGCTCGACGTGAGCGCGGTCTCCGCGGTGGAATACGCGCGGAATGCCGCCGCGTATCATCTCCTGCCGGACCTCGCCATCACCTGCGACGGCCCGGTCCACAGCGTGGCGGTCTTTTCCCGGCGCCCGGTCGAGGAGCTCACCGGAGCCACGATGCTGCTCTCCGCGTCGTCGCGTACCTCCGTGCTCCTGCTCGAGCTGCTTTGCCGCCATCGCTGGAAGATCGCGCCGCGCTTCGCCACGGTGCGGGCCGAAGCGATGGATCTGGAAAGCCTGGCCGGCCTGCCGCACGAAGCGGTGCTGGTGATCGGAGACGCGGCGCTGCTCCTCACCGCCCGTCGCGACTATCCGATCAAGGTGGATCTGGGCGCCGAGTGGCGAGCCTGGACCGGCCTCCCCTTCGTGTTCGCGGTCTGGGCGGCACGGCGTGATGGGCCCGCGGCGCCGGTTCGAGCAGTCCATGCGGGACTGCTCGAGTCGCGGGCCTGGGGTCTCGCGCATCTGGATGAGCTGGCCGCCGATGCCGCACGCCGGACCGGGGTAGCCGAGCCGGTCTGCCGGGCGTACCTGGGTGACCTCGATTATGCGCTCTCGTACCGCCATCTGGCTGGTCTGACCGACTTCTTCCGCCGGCTGGCCGATGACGGGTTGGTCCCCGACGGGTCACTTTCCTTTATCTCTGCAGCGTAAGCGTTTGATCCTATGAGCGTTGTCGATCGCACTTCGAGTGAGTTCGCGAGCTATCTGGAGCTCTATGAGCGGGCCGACCTGCTCGAGTTGGGCTCCCTGGCCGATGCCGAGCGCTGGCGGCTCCACCCGGAGCCCGTGGTCACCTACATCATCGACCGGAACATCAACTACACCAATGTCTGCGTGGCCGACTGTCAGTTCTGCGCGTTCTACCGTCGTCCCAAGCACGCCGAAGGCTATGTGCTGAGCTTCGAGGAGATCGGCCGCAAGATCGACGAGTGCAGGGCGCTCGGCGGGGTCCAGATCCTGATGCAGGGCGGGCATAACCCGTACATCCCGTTCGAGTGGTATCTCGACCTGATGCGCTACATCAAGCAGCACCATCCGATCCACATCCACGGGTTCTCGCCGTCCGAGGTGGTGTTCTTCAGCGAACGCTTCGGCTTGTCGGTGGCCGACGTGATCCGCGAGCTGCGCGGGGCGGGCCTCGACAGCATCCCCGGCGGCGGGGGCGAGATCCTGGTGGACGAAGTGCGGGAACGGGTCGCGAAGAAGAAGGCGCAGACCGAGGAATGGCTGGGGGTGCAGGAGGAAGCGCACCGGCAGGGCATGAAGACGTCGGTCACGATGATGTACGGCCTGGGCGAGAGCAACGCCGACCGGATCGAGCACCTCTTCCGGGTGCGGGACCTTCAGGCCCGCACCGGCGGCTTCACTGCATTCATCTGCTGGCCGCTGCAGCCCGAGGGCACCCCGGGCATGTCGCATTATCGGAAGACCGACGCGGTCACCTATCTCCGCACGCTCGCGATCGCCCGCATCGTGCTGGGCAATGTGCCCAACCTCCAGTCGTCCTGGGTCACGATGGGGCACAAGGTGGGACAGGTAGCGCTCCGCTTCGGGGCCAACGACTACGGCAGCCTGATGATGGAAGAGAACGTGGTGTCCGCGGCGGGTACGACCCATCGCACTACGCTGGCCGAGATCGAGCGGCTGATCACCGATGCGGGGTTCGAGCCTCGCCGCCGGCGACAGGACTACACGGTGATCGACCAGCCGGTGGCGGCATGAGCGGGAGCAGGCGGGAGCGGGCGGGAGCGGGCGCGAGCGGGCGGTCCTTCCGGAGGCGGGGCGCTCCAACGGGGCGGGCGGCCCTCCGGGCGCTGCACTTCCCGCTGCTTTCGCGGAGCGGGCTTCTCGATCCATTGGCGGGAACTGACGCGCGCTTCGGGCCGTCCGCCCCGCGCGTCGCGGCCCCAGCCCGCTCCCGTCTGCTCCCGCCCGCTCCCGTCTGCTCCCGCCCGCTCCCGTGATCCGCGTCGGCATCGGCTACGACTCGCATCGCTTCGTCATCGGTCGCCCGCTCGTGCTCGGCGGGGTCACCATTCCGCACTCGCAAGGGCTCGCCGGCCACTCCGACGCCGACGCCGTCGCTCACGCTCTCACCGACGCGATTCTTGGAGCCGCCGGCGCGGGAGACATCGGCCAGCTCTTTCCCGACACCGACCCACGCTGGCGCGACGCCGACTCGATGGAGCTGCTGCGCTCGGCGCACGAGGTGGTGCAGGACCGGGGTTGGACTCTCCGCCAGGCTGACCTGACCATCATCACCGAACAGCCCAAGCTCGCGTCGCACCTCGGCACGATGGCCCAAGGCCTGGCCAGCCGCCTCGGTGTGGCTGCGGGTGACATCGGTGTGAAAGCGAAGACCAACGAAGGAATGGGATTCATCGGTCGGGGCGAAGGGCTCGCGGTGATCGCCGTAGCCACTCTGGAGGGGCGCTGATCGAATCGATCCTCCAGTGGCTGACGGGACTTCCGCCGGTTGCGGTGTACGCATTCCTGGCAACGATTGCCGCGGTCGAAAACGTCCTGCCGCCGGTCCCGGCAGACCTGGCCGTGCTGCTCGGCGCCTTTCTTTCACACCGGGGCGTCACCTCACCTCTCCTGGTCTTCCTCCTGGTCTGGTTGGCCAACGTGGCCGGAGCCTTGGGGGTGTACTTCGCGGCTCGACGCTACGGGCGCCGTCTGTTCGCCACGGCGACCGGCCGCCGGCTGCTGACCCCCGAATCGCTGGCGGTCATCGAGCGTGAGTACCTCCGGTTCGGCGTCGTAGGGATCTTCTTCGCCCGCTTTCTGCCCGGCATCCGCGCGGTGGTGCCGCCGTTCGCGGGGATCGCGAATCTCTCGCCCACCCGCGCCGGGATCCCGATCGCCCTGGCCTCGGGCATCTGGTACGGCGGCCTCACCGTTCTCGGCACGGCGCTGGGCGCGAACTGGGAGCGCATCAGGACGATCCTGTCGGGCGTGAACCGCACGCTCGGGTGGATCGCGCTCGTCGTGATCGTGGGGTGGGCGGTGGCCACTTGGCTGCGCGCGCGCCGGCGACGCCGGGAGCGGGTTTGGGACGCGGCGACCCGCGCGCTGGGAGACCGATTGCCCACCGGCGAACATCCGGTCATCGATCCTCGAGCCGCGGCGATGCTGGTGCTGGAGCTGGCATACGCCGACGAGGCGCTGACGCCGTCCGACCGGGATGTGGTGGAGAGCCATCTGCGGGCGCGCTGGGGGCTGGATACGCTTCCGGCGAGGGCGCCGGAGCCCGCGCAGGTGCCGGGCCGGTTCGCGCAGTATCGCGAGCGGCTGACCGGTCGCTTTGGCCAGGACCAGCGACTCGCGCTGGTCGAGAGCATGTGGCAGGCGGCGTTCCGCGGCGGCGCGATCGGCGCCCAGGAGGATCGCTTGATGCAGCGAGCCGGCGAGTTGCTCGGACTGACGCCCGCGGAAGTGAGTGAAGCGCTGCGCCATTCGCGGGCGAGTGTCGGGTCGGCGGAAGCGTGACTCCCGCCCTGGAGCAGATCGAGCGTGAGTTCGCGCTCGAGCCATTTCGGGACCACCTCTCCCTCGAGGCCGGGCACAGCCCGAACACGGTCGCCGCATACCTGCGTGACCTTCGCCGGCTGGGCGAGTTCGCGGCATCCAAGGGTGTGCACGGTCCGGCCCAGATCACGCGGCCGCTGCTGCGGGACTTCGTCTATCTCTTGAAGGACCTCGGACTGAGTCCGGCGACCATCCGGCGGGAAGTGTCCGCGATCCGCACCTATTTCGGCTTTCTGGTCGGCGATGGCCGGGTCACCGACGATCCGAGCGACCGGCTGCAGAGCCCGCAGCGCTGGCGCCGGCTTCCCGAAGTGCTGAGCGTGCCGGAGGTCGAGAAGCTCCTGGCCGCGCCTCAGGTCGAAGAGCCGCTCGCCTGGCGCGATCGCGCGCTGCTCGAGCTCGGCTACGGGGCCGGCCTCCGCGTATCGGAGCTTTGCGGGCTCGGCCTCACCGACCTGCTCCTGGCAGAGGGGCTCGTGCGGGCGTTCGGGAAAGGCAGCAAGGAACGGCTGGTGCCGATCGGGAGAGCCGTGATCGGGGCTGTCTCGACCTACCTTCACACCCTGCGGCCGTCCCTGGATCGCGGCAAGTCGGGAGGACGGCTGCTGCTCAACGCACGGGGCGAGCCCCTGTCCCGGGTCGGCGCCTGGGGCGTCGTGAAGCGTTGTGCTCGGCGCGCGGGCATCACCAAGCGGGTAACACCGCATACGCTCCGCCACTCCTTCGCGACCCACCTGCTCGAGGGCGGCGCCGATCTTCGGGCGGTGCAGGAAATGCTGGGTCATGCCGACCTCTCGACCACCCAGATCTACACCCACGTCGACCGGGAATACCTGCGGTCGGTTCACAAGCAGTACCACCCGCGGGCGTGACCGTGACGGCGTCACCGTGAGGCCGGGAACGGGCGGGAGCGGGGTGCCAGGTCGGGGCGCTCCGGCGGGGCGGGCGGCCCTTGGGGCGCTGCACTTCCCGCAGCTTTTGCGGCGCGGCCTTCTCGATCCGGTGGCGGGAACTGACGCGCCCTTCGGACCGCCCGCCCCGCGCGTCGCGCCCCTCGACCGGTCCCGCCTGCTCCCGCCTGCTCCCGCCCGCTCCCGCCTGCTCGTCTGGCTGGCGTGGCTCACCGCCGGTGGGTGCGCCCACTACACGCCCGCGCCGCTCGATCCCGTCGCCACCGCGCAGGCCTACACCGCGCGCCGGCTGGACGCCTCTGACTTAACCGACTGGCTGGCCGCGCACGGATCGAGGCCGTCGAGCAGCGGCTGGGGCGCGGCCGATCTCTCGCTGGTAGCGCTCTACTATCAGCCGGCGATCGAGCGCGCCCGGGCTGGGTGGCTCGCGGTTCAAGCGGCCGAACGCACCGCCGGTGCCCGACCGCAACCCGGTCTCCAGAGTGAGCTGGGGTACGCCACATCGGCCGACGTGTTCCAGTCCCGCTGGTACTCCAGCGTCAACGCGATCTTCACGCTGGAGCTCGGGGGCAAGCGGGGCGCCCGGGTGATCGCGGCTCGTGCCCGCACCGCGGTCGCGGAAACGGATCTCGACGAAACGGCGTGGCGCATGACTCGCGCCGTTCGGGCTGCCGCCGTCGGGCTGGCGGCCGCGCGAGAGCGGCTCGCTGACGCTGCGGCCGGGGCGGGGCGGGTGGCCGCCTTTGCCGAGCGTCTCCGGCGGCGCTACGCGGAGGGCACCCTGTCGCGCTCGGAGCTCGCCGCGATCGAGAGCGAGGAGGCGGATGCGCGAGCCGCGGCATCCCGCGAGCGCGAGGCGGTGGCCGCTGCGCGAGTGGCATTAGCGCAGGCGGCCGGGCTCCCCCCGAGGGAGCTGGACAGTCTGCCGATCGCCGCTGAGCCCGCACCGGCATGTCCGACCGCGGGTGAAGACAGCTTGCAAGCCGTCGCCCTCCGCCGCCGCCCGGAGGTGGGTCGCGGGCTGGCGGAGTACGCCGTGGCCGAGGGCGACTTGCGCGTCGCGGTAGCGGACGCATATCCGGACCTGAGCCTCGGACCGGGCTTCGTCTGGGACCAGGGCATCGGGCGCTGGTCCCTGCTGCTGGGACTGCCGCGGCTCGCGCTCAATCGAAACCGCGGACCGATCGGTGAGGCGCTGGCTCGGCGCAAGGAGGCGGGAGCGCGCTTTGCCGAGCAACAGCAGGCGGTCCTGGAGGAAGTGGCGGGAGCGGTGGCGGCGTGCCGGCTCGCGCTGGTGGACGTCGCCGGGACCGACTCGGTGCGGCAGGCCAACCGACGCCAGGCCGAGCTGGCCCGGGCCGCCTACGAGCGCGGCGAGCTGAGCGCGACCGCGCTCGAGCCGCTGGAGCTCATCGAGACCCGGGCATTACGCGATCTGCACGCGGCCCGCCAACGGCTCGCCGCCGCGGGTCTTGCCCTCGAGACCGCGGTCGGCGAGTGGCCCCCGGGGGAGATTCACTGGCCGGATCCGCGGGACCCGGTGCGGAGGGCACAGGAGGCGTCACGCTGATGCGTTGGCCGGTGCGGGTCCTTGTGCTGGCGGGCCTCGTGGTGCTCGCCGTGTTCCTCGTGGTCACCTACCGCGAGCATCAGGCGCAGCTCGCGGCCCAGGCCGCGCGGGACCAGCCCGTCGTTGCGCCCAGTCGGCTAAAGGACGTGGAGGGCCAGGCCATGCTGGTGCTCGACACCGCCGACATTGCCCGGCTGGGACTTCGCACCGCGGCGTTGAGGTCGAGCAGCGCCACGCCGGTACGCCGGTTGGCCGGCGAGCTGATTCCCGAGCCCGACCGCATCACCACTGTCCGGGCTCCCATCGCGGGGCGGTTGGCGGTCGCGGAAGGCGTACACTGGCCCGCCTTCGGCGACCGGGTCTCTCCCGGCGGTGAGATCGCCCAGGTGTCGGACGCGAGACCACTTGTGGTGCCGCGGGGCGGGGTGGTGACCCAGGTGGGCGCCCAACCGGGCGAGATGGTGCAGGCCGGCCAGCTGCTGCTGGAGATCACCGACTACGATCGCCCCCTCGCCCGCATTGCGTGGCCCCCGGACGCCCCGCCCGCTGCGCCCGAGGTCGAGCTGGCGCTGGCCACACCCGGTGCCACCAGCGTGCGAGCCAGGCTGGTCGGCGCGGCGCCGAGCGCCGACCCGGTGACCCGGCTTCCGGCCTACCTCTATCGGGCCGAGCGCACCTGGGCCGGCGCCCGGCCGGGGGCCGCCGTCGTCGCCTCGATTCGGGATCGCGCGGCGCCCAGCCGGGGCGTGATCGTGCCCGATCATGCCGTCGTGCAGTGGGAGGGTCTGACCTGGGCTTTCCTCGAGCGCGGCGCCGGACGGTTTCGGCGGGTACGGGTGCCGATCGACCGCCCGGTGGCGGGCGGGTTTCTGGCGGCGGGCGAGGTTGCGGCGGGCGACACGGTGGTGGTGCAGGGCGCCGAACAGCTCCTCTCGGAGGAGTTCCGCGCTCGGGTGACCGTGGGCGACGAGCCCGGCGAATAGCGCCGATGCTCGGCGCGATCGTCGGCTTCTCGGTCCGCCACCGCGGGATCGTCATCGGCCTCGCGCTCGCGGTGATCGTCTACGGCTTGAATGTGCTCGCCGGCGCCAAGCTCGATGTCTTCCCCGAGTTCGCCCCACCACAAGTCTCCATCCAGACCGAAGCACCCGGGTTCTCGGCCGAGCAGGTCGAGATTCTGGTCACCAAGCCGATCGAGGACGCGATCAACGGCGTGACCGGGATCGCCGCGGTCCGATCCCAATCCATCCAGGGTCTCTCGGTCATCACCGCCGTGCTGGCGGAGCACACCGACATCTACCGGGCCCGCCAGTCGCTCGCCGAGCGGCTGGGCGAGGCGCAGAATCGACTGCCGCGCACGGTCCCGCCGCCGGTGATCAGCCCTCTTACCTCGTCCTCCAGCACCGTTCTGGTCGTCGGCATCACCTCGAAGACGCGCTCACTCATGGACCAGCGGACCTTCGTCGATTGGACCCTGCGGCCGCGGCTCCTGGCGACCCGGGGCGTGGCGAAGGTCGCCGTCTTCGGCGGCGAAGTGCGCCAGCTCCAGATCCAGCTCGACCCCGAGCGGCTCCGGCTCTACCAGATTGGCGTGCCCGAGGTGCTGGCTGCCGCCGGCCGGGCCACCGGCGTGCGCGGGGCCGGCGTGCTGGACACCCCCAATCAGCGCATCGTGGTCCGGTCCGAAGGCCAGCTCCTCGCTCCCGGCGAGCTGGCGCGCTCGGTGGTGCGGGAGAAGGCCGGGGCCGTGCTGCGCCTGGGCGACCTCGGCCGGGTCATCGAGGGGCCCGAGCCCCGCTTCGGCGAGG
>DASQPE010000342.1:0-4017 GCA_035644115.1 Gemmatimonadales bacterium | reverse complement strand
CGGGTGCGGCCTCGCCACCGCCTGTGATCTCGTGCTCGCCAGCACCGAGGCCCGTTTCGGCTATCCCGAGATCCAGCGTGGCTTCGTGCCGGCGATGGTGCTGGCCCTGCTTCGCCGCCAGGTCGGCGAGAAGGTCGCCTTCGACCTGGCCGCGACCGGCCGCCTGCTCTCGGCCACCGAAGCCCGCGAGGCAGGACTGGTCTCGAGGGTCCTCCCTCCTGAGACTTTCGAGGACGGAGTCGCGTCGGTCGCCGCGGCCCTGGCGGGCGGGAGCGCAACGGCGTTGGGACTGACCAAGAAGCTGCTCTATGAGCTCGACGGCCCGAGCGTGGCGGATGGCATTCGGCTGGGGGCGAGGGTCAATGCACTGGCCCGCAGCACGCCGGAATTCCGCCAGCTGGTGGCTCGGTTCCTAGCCCGATGAACCGGTGGAAGCAGGTATTCGCGTGGGCCGGGTTCGGGATGGCTGCCCTGGCGGTCGCAGCCGACCGCGCCCCCCTTACCTGGGCTGCTATCTCGCTGTTGGGACTGGCGTTTGTTCTTCGCCTGGTGGCGGCCGTCCGGGCCCGGCGCTCGGTCTCCGAGCGGGACAGTCTGTCCGCCTCGCGGGACGAGTAATGGGCCAGGTTGGCGACCCAACTGAGGCTGCGTGACGAGTTTGCAGGGCTTGCGAGCGGTTGCACGGCGGCAAGCCTCTTGCGAAGCGGCCGGCTGCGCAATTTTTCCATTACGGGTCGTTCGGCAGCTGTCTGGAAGTCTGGCAAACCTCGAAGGAGGCACCTGCGTTATGAAGGGTCTGTTCAAGGCTATTGCAGCGCTCGGTGTGGTGGCGGCCCTGGGGGCGACGTCGGCTCAGGCACAGCAGGCACAGAATGAAAGCGGAAACCTGATCACGGTCGGGGCGGGCGGCGGCATCGCGATCCCGCTTGGGGATTATAGCGACGCGACCAAGACCGGCTGGGACTTGGGCGCGGCGTTCCAATTCAAGCCGGCTAAGAGTCCCGTTGGATTCCAGATCGACGGCGCCTACCAGCAGAACAAGTTTGACCCATCCTCCTTCGGCAAGACCGAGTGGTGGTATGGGACTGGGAACATCGTGTTTTGGCTCCGCGTCGCGGCCGAGACCCGCATCCGCCCGTACATCCTTGGCGGTGGCGGCGTGTACAACTACAAGGTGAAGCCGACTGCGCTATCGTCGATCTCGAAGACCAAGTTCGGCATCAACGCTGGTGCCGGCTTCGACTTCGACTTCGGCCAGAACGCCGGGGTGTACATCGAGGGCCGGTTCCACGACGTCTTCTTCTCGGACACCGACGCTATCTCTGGCGGGAGCAACCTGAAGTTCATCCCAATCAACGTCGGCCTCCGCTATCACGTCAGGTAGTTTCCAGGCCGGCAGGTGCTCGCCGACTGCCCCGCCTTCCCGGCGGGGCAGTCGGCGTTTTTGGGGGTCAACCGGCGCCTGTGGGCTTGACGAAACGAGGACCGTCTCCGAACGTTGTCTATAGCCGTCCACCGGAGCGCAGTTATGCGCCTGCTACGTCCACTTGCCACGAGTCTCGCTCTGTTGCTCGCCGCCGGCCGCGCCGGTGGGCAGCAGCAGTCCCCTTTCACCTTCGGCTTCGGAGGCAGCGTCACCGTACCCGTCGGCGATGCCCGCGAAGGCACCCTGGGTGACCTCGGCCCCTCCCTCGCCCCGGGCTGGCAGGGCATGGGCCTGTTTCAGATCCGTCCGTTTGGTAATACCCTCGGCTTTCAGCTCGACGGCACCTACCAGCGGGTCGGCATGGGCGCCGGCAGCTTCGCGGGTCGTCAGGAGTTCAATAGCACGGCCAATGTCATTTACGAGTTCGGCCACACCCGGACCACCCGGGTGGTCCCCTACGTAATTGGCGGCGCCGGCGTGTATAGCTTCCGGGGGCATTTCGACTCGAGCTCTACCCGCTTCGGGCTCAACGCGGGGGCGGGCCTCAACCTGAACTTCGGCCCCGGCTTGCTGTTCCTTGAAAGCCGGTTCCACAACGTCTTTGGCGCCGGCTTCGGGGCCGACGGGTCCTCGGCCTCGGCTCAGCTGATCCCGATCACCGCGGGATTCAAGTTCACCGGCCCGTAGACCGGGCCAGTCGTGGAGCGACCGAAACAGGGGTTTCGGCACGGGTCGGAACCCCTTTTTGCCGTGCCTTGGCACCGCGTCACCGGCGCGGCGCAGATCCGGCTGTGCCTGTCGCAGAAATGGTGCTTGACGAGCGCCGCGCGTCACGTATGCTAGCAGGACCCACACCATGCATTTTCGGACCCCAGCGGGCAGTGCTGTGCCGTTCTCAGCATGAGCCTCAAGCCCTGTACCGAGTGCGGACAGCCCGTCAGTACGAGAGCAGCCCGCTGCCCCAACTGTGGGCGTAAGGAGCCCACCGTGGTGGGCGATCCCGTGGCGCCGGTGCTGTTTTCGTCCATCGCTGCTGCCGGGCCGGCTGCGCGTTGCCGCGAGTGCGGCGGAGCGGTCCGGGAGTCGGCCAAGGTCTGCCCCTTCTGCGGCGTCAAGGACCCGGTACGTCGTTCGCTGCCGCGCTGGGTGCTCGTGGCCGGCCTGGCGGTCATTACCCTCCCGGTCATCGGCCTGATCGGGTTACGGGTGGCGCAGGGGTATTTCGTGCCCGGTCTCGACTCCGGATTGGTGAGGACAACCCGTTCCGCCGGCTCCGAGTTGCCGCAGATCGAGACGTCGCTGCCTCGGGTGAACACCGCCGCCTTCCCGGCCCGGTGCCGCGCTCCGGCCCCGGTTTACGTCGTCGTCGTGGGCAGCGTTCCCCGGAACTTCACCGTCTTCCTCGAGGTCCGGGGCGTCGCCCAAGGCGACAGCCTCACCAAGGTGTTTGCCAAGAGGTACGACTTCAAGCCGCGGTACCTGGACGCCAGGCGGGGCTTTACCGCGGAGCTCAAGCCTGATGTGGTCAGGAAGCTCCGGTGCGAACCGTCGGTCAAGTCCATCGAGGAAAGGGTCGTGGGTCCTGCCCGTCGGTAGCCGACGCCGTCCCCCCGAGCACCTGAGCTTCGCTACCGAGGCCGGCGCATGAGCCAGAAGCTCTGTCCGGAATGCCGCCACCCGGTCAGCCCCAAGGCTCAGCAGTGCCCCAACTGTGGGTTCCGCCATCCCG
Organism: Gemmatimonadales bacterium; assembly: GCA_035644115.1. GTDB lineage: Bacteria > Gemmatimonadota > Gemmatimonadetes > Gemmatimonadales > GWC2-71-9 > DASQPE01. Next base: position 862 of record DASQPE010000342.1, on the reverse strand, counting down.
CAGCTCAGCAGACCCTGCGACCGAACCTGCCGCTGGTCTCCGCAACGTCTCCAGGCATGCCGGGCGCGAGCTGCCGGCAATGCGGGACGGAGCTGCGGGGCCGGGCGGCCGTCTGTCCAGTGTGCGGCGCCAGGAATCCGCTCGGTCGTGCCGTCCCATGGCGGGCTATGGGCAGCGCCCTCCTCGGGCTGCTGCTGGTCGCCGCGGCCTGGGGACTGTACGACCGCTACCGGCGCAGCGGCGATTCGCAGGCCGGGTTCGTCCACGCGGGGCCTCCGCCACCGAGCCAGGTCCCCCGGGTCCGGGCTTTCGGCTTCACCGCCCGCTGCGCGACTCCCGCGGCGGTGTACATCTTCGACGCCGGCACCCTGCCGGAGGCTTTCATCGTCATCCTGGCGGCTCGAGGCGACGATCCGGTCAGCGTCACCAAGACGCTCGCGGACCGATACGGCCTCAGAACTCGAGGCTACGAGCCCGACAAGCGGGGCTTCGCCGCGGGACTGTCGTCCAGCGCGGTTGCCAAGCTCCGCTGCGACCCCGCGGTCGAGGCGCTCGAGGAGGATCCCGCCACCCGTTTCAACCGGGATCGCAAGGCGGAGTAGCCCGGCGCGACCGGGCGCCGGAGTGCGGCGGTGGGGTTGGGCCGGCGCCAGGCCGGGCGCCAGGGTTGGAGAATGGCCTCGCTCGCCGACGCCCGGCAGCTGCTCCTGCGCCACTTCGGCTATGGGGCGTTCCGCCGCGCCCAGCGGGAGGTCGTCGAATCAGTGCTGGCGGGCCACGACGTGCTGGCCGTGCTGCCGACGGGAGCCGGAAAATCCATCTGCTTCCAGGTGCCGGCGCTGGCGCTCGACGGGCTCACCCT
>DASQPE010000341.1:0-2988 GCA_035644115.1 Gemmatimonadales bacterium | reverse complement strand
CGTCCCCGTCGTGCCGGTGATGGAGGCGGGCGCGACGGACGGACTGTTCCTCCGCAACGCCGGGATCCCCACCTACGGCGTCTCGGCGGTGTTTGAGGAGCAGAACGACGTGCGGGCGCATGGTCGTGATGAGCGGCTCAGTGTGCAGAGCTTCTACGATGCGCTCGAGTTCTGGTACCGGATGATACGAGCGTTCGCATCGGAACAGTTGACGCGGTGACCGAAGCGCGGTATTTCAACATCGGTGGACGAGGCCGTCGGGTAGCCCCATGTGGAAGCGCGTGAAGACCGGAGTACAGGGGAGGGTAGCGCGATTCCGCGTACCCGGCGGGGCGGAGCTCGTCGAGGCCGGAGCCGATCCGCAGCCGGCCGAAGCCGGCTACGACGACCGGCCGATGCCGGTCGCGGCGTCCATCCTCTGGAAGCCGATCGACGGCCCGGCGGACCAGGATGCCGAGCTCCCTATCTTCATCACGCAGCGCGCCCTCGCCGCCGTGCACGATCACTGCGCGACGACGCGGGAGACGTGCTTCGGGCTCCTCACCGGCAACCTGTTTTGCTCACCCGACACGAGCGCGCCCTACGTCGTCGTGGAGTCGACGATCCGCCTCCCGGGCGGAGTCGGCGAAGACGCCAAGGCTGCGCTGATGCAAGGGTGGGTCGTGGCGCAGCACGTGGTGCACCGGACCGGCGACCAACTGGTCGGCTGGTACCGCGGTCGCTGGTCCGCCGAGACGGGCCTCGCGCCGGCGGAGGCGGAGACGCACACCGCTCTGTTCGGCCAGCCGTGGCAGGTCGCCGTGGTGGTGGGGGCGGGCGACACCACCGTCGGCGGGGTGCTGCGCCATTCGGCGACTAGCGGCTGGGCGCAAGAGTGCTTGCCCTTCTATGAGCTGGTCGATCCGGGCTCCTTCCGACTCGACGGCAGCAAGCCGACACGGTTGCGCTGGGACAACTACCGCACGGAAGAAACCGCGCTCGTTCCGCCCCCGGCACTTCCGCTGCCCGCGGTATCCGCCGTACCGGCTCCCATCCCCGGTGCGCGGCGCGCGACGGCGTCGCTACCACCTCGCGTTTTCCTGCCCGATGAGTTTGGCGCCGATCAGGATCGTGGGCGTTTGGCGCGCGGCGTTCCGGTGGCGCGCATCGCGCGTTGGGCCGCGTACGCTGGAGCGGGTCTCTTGGCAGTCGGCGGCCTGTTTCGCCTCTATGCGGCGCTCGCATCGCCTGCGGTGACCGGGCCCGCGCCGGGCGCGCCCGCGGCCGTGGCTGCGTCGTCCCTCGCGCGGTTGGATCGGGCCGCTGATACGCTCGGCCTGGCGATCGCCGCGTTCGACCTGCGGGCGCAGCTGTTCGCCAGCCGCCAGATGCATTGCCCAGAGTTGGCGCGCGGGCTCGTCCAGGTCGAAGAACGTTGGACCACGTACAACGGCGTGGGGAAGGAGAGCGGTGTCGCACTCGACTCGGCTCGCACGGCCCGGGACCGGGCGCTGTATGCCGATGTCGACGGGGTCGAGAAGCGTTTCGAGCGCTCGGCCTGCTCGCGACCGTGACACACGCCGTTGCTTTGCTCGCCCTGCTGATCATCCAGGGGTCCCAGCCGCTGCGCAAAACAGATGTGATCCGCCTGCTGTCGAATCCGCTGATCTCGAGGAGCGAGGTTGCGGATTTGATCCGGCGCAACTGCGTCGCCTTTCGACCCACACCACGGGATTGGGCAGATCTGCGCGACTTCGGCGCGGACTCCGAGGTACTGAACAGCATCGGCGCGTGCGCGACGACGTCCGCCCCGCAGCGCGCCGCACCCACGCTTCCCCTTGCGGCCGTGCCGCTCCCGGCCCGGCTGGCGGTCACCGTTGGGAGCGAGGCGGTGGCGCGCGTGCAGGTGAGGCGGGGTGAGCTGCCGCAGGCGGGCGTGCCGCTGGTATTGCGTGGGACCTCCGGAATTCCCGGCGGGCCCCCGCAGGACGTGCGGGCCAGCACCGATGCGAACGGCGTCGCCGTATTCCGCTTCCCGGTCGGCCGGGTCCCGGCGGCCTACACCCTCGAGGTGGTCACGGGCTCGGGTGCGTCGATCCCCGGAACCCCGCCGTTGGATTTGGTCGTCGGCCCATCGGGGCCAGCCGTCGCGGCGGTACAGCCCGGCCGCGTGGAGCTGCGAGCTGGTGAGCGCGGGCCGATCTCCCTGCTGGTGACGGTGCGGGACTCGCTGGGGAACGCCGTGCCGGGTGAGACGGTCGCGTTGCAGCCGGACAGCCCGGACATGGGAGTGGCCGCGGAGGCTCGGTCCACCGACTCACTCGGGAAGACGACGTTCGTCATCGAGCGGGCCGGGGTACACCACGCGGGAAGGCTCACGATTCGAGTGCGGGGCCAGCTGCTGGGATCGGTGGACATGGTTCGGACCGACGTCTTGGCGCCGGCGACCACCGGCTTCGTGTCGGGGGTGGGACAACGCGGCATTGCCCGAACCCGGCTGAACGAGCCGCTGGTGTTTCAGGTGCGCTCGAGCCTCGGCGGGCCGCTGGTCGGGAAGATCGTGACGTTCCGAGCGGTGAACGCCGAGGTCGGGACCGACAGCGTCGTGACGGACACGGCCGGGCTGGCCCGGGTAGAGGTGACCCTGGGCAAACAGGCCGGCGCGGCCCTCGTCACCGCCACCGTGGACTCGCTCCAGCGCCCCGCGGCGCTCTCGGTGGATCCGGCCGCTCCCGCCGGCGTCATCATCGAGCGGGGCGGGACTCGGGTGGACGGCGGCACGGTGGTAGCGACGGCCGGCGCCACGTTCACGCTGCGGGTGTCCACGCAGGACGCGTATGGCAACCCGGTACCCACGGCGGAGCTGGCGCGGATGATCCAGAAGATGCGCAATCGGTTCAACCTGCAGTCACAGCTCTTGAAAATGATCAGTGTCGAATCGGATGGCGGTGCTGCGACGGTGACCTTCAAGCCCGTCGGAGCGGGTCAGGCGGACTTGTCGATTGCCGG
>DASQPE010000340.1:0-3367 GCA_035644115.1 Gemmatimonadales bacterium | reverse complement strand
CACCGTTGCCGCCACAGGTACCGTTGCCGAACTGGGCGGTGCCGGAGGTGGAGAACAGCAGGGACGTGCTGCCGCCCGCGTTCGCCGCGGAGCCGGTGTCGGTGGGTGTGAAGGTGCCCGGATCGACCGGCTGGATCGAGGGCACGGTGCTGCCGCCGCCCGAACCGCTGCCGCTGCCGGAACCACTGCCGCTGCCGGAGCCGCCCGTCGCGGTGGTGCCCGATCCCGGGTCGGAGGGACCGGCCAGCGTTGACGCATCCTTGCTGCAGGCGGAGAGGGTGAGGGCGGCCAGGATCGTGGCCACGAGAGGAAAGCGTTGCATGGGAAGACTCCTTCGACGCGCAAGGGCTGCACCGGTGTGCCGGCGGCTCCCTTTCGACAACCAGGCTGTCTCCGAGAGACCCTTGGCTTTGCGGACCGGCCTCGCGGCCGGGGTGCCCTAGTCGAAAGGACTACAGTATTTGCTGATCACAAATCCGACACCCGTGAGGGGGCAAGAGAGGTGCCGGGAGGATGCTGGTCTATAAGTCACTGTACGGTAATCGGTTGACCTCAGCTGGTCGGCCGGCTGGGGCTGCCGGGTCGATGCGGATTGCGGAAAGCCGCATAGAACCACGACGGAACGCGACCCGGCCCTGCCCGGGCGGGCAGAACAGCCGGGTCGGGGGTGAGTAAGCTGGCTCGTTGTGCGAGAAGGCTGATCCGCCCCATACTCTTCCATCCCAGACCCGGTGCGGAGGAGCAATGCGGCGCTTGGTGCTTGTTCTGATAGGCCTGGTTGTGGCCGTTGTGGTTCTCGTGGGTGTCGCCTTTGGGCTGATCAACTCGGGGGCCGCGCGCACGAAGATCGCGAGCACGCTGACCTCGGCGCTCGGTCAGCCGGTCACGATTGGGAGCTTTGGCATTAGCCTCCTGCCACTACCTGCGCTCGAGGCAGGCGACGTCCGGATCGGCGGGGCGGACTCCAACGCGGCACCGGGGCTGGCCCTCTCCAAGCTTCGGGTTCTGCCCGAGCTGACCTCGCTGCTGCCTGGCCGGACGCTGACGGTCAACGGGGTCGATCTCCGCGGGCTCACGATCTCCCTCCGTAAAGACAAATCCGGGAAATGGCTCCTGCCGGTAGCGCCGGCGCCAACCGGCGGCGGACCGGGCGGGCCCGGAGTGGAGTTGCGCAAGCTCCAGATCAGCGGAGGCCGGATCCGGGTGGTGGATGACAGTCTGGTCACCAAGAGCGGCGGTCCCACCGTCACCACGATCAGCGACATCGATGCGGAGCTGCAGGCCGCGGGAGGCACGCTCAAGGTGCCGAGCTTTACGGGAAAGCTGGGCCAGACCTCGGTCAACGGCTCGGCGGAGGCGGGCCCGAAGGGCGCCACCCTGCACCTCGCCTCGCAGTCGATCGAGAATGCCGACCTGCCCGCGCTGTTCGCGCTCGCGGCGATGCCGCCGTACCCCGATCTCTCGATCTCGGGCAAGGCCCCGTTCGAGCTCAACACCAACATTGCACCCGACTTCAAGACGTTCGTCGCCACCGGTAAGGCATCGATCGAGCGGGTCAAGTTCGGCACGTTCATCCTGGACCGCATGTCCTCGTCGTTCCGCTTCGACAAGGGCGTCTTCACCCTCGATCCCTTTGTCTTCACGTTCTTTGGCGGGAAGCAGCAGGGGACTGTGGCGATCGACCTCAACCAGCCTGCCCCGGTCTACACCATCAAGTCGTCGGTCACCGGGCTCGACGTGAACCGGGCCCTCAGTGCCACGACATCTAACAAGGACTTCCTGTTCGGCACCGCCAACCTCTCGACCAACGTGAAGGGGAGCGGGAGCTCCGCACCGGCGATTCAGAAGACCCTCGCCGGCACCGCGAAGTTCCAGTTGACCAACGGCGTGATCAAGAACTTCCCGCTACTCGCCGCGGTCAATCAGGCGCTCGGCATGACCGAAGGCACCGGGAAGGACACCAAGTTCGAGAGTTTGTCAGCGACGGCCGCGATCGGGGGCGGCAAGGCGCAGACCAACGACCTACTCCTCAAGGCCGGGGAGCTGAGCATGACCGGGGCCGGTCAGCTTGGCTTCGACCAGTCGCTCGACTTCAAGTTGAAGACCGTGGTGTCAGCGGCCAAGGCGCAGCAACTGCTTGGCAAGCTGGGTCCTGCCGGCCGGCTCAGAAACGCCCAGGGCGAGCTCGTGATCCCAGTGAACGTGAGCGGGACGACGCTCGCTCCCAAGTACGCGGTGGACGTGGGATCGGTGGCGAAGCAGCAGGTCAAGGAGCAGGTCCAGCAAGGCGTGCAGAAGGGCCTGATGAAACTGTTCCAGAAGGCGCAACCCGCCGGCAAGGACTCCACCAAGCCGTGAGCGGGTTGCCCACATGAATGTGGACGCGTGTGAAGAGGTGCGCGCACATCTTCACACGATGTGGACCGAGCCGCCGACTGCATTATGCGCGTGGTAGTTAGCGGTCCACATCGAATCCACAAGCAGTGTGCCTAAACCGAAGAAAGACAGGCACTTGCGCGGTTTCTCGAGGGTCCTATATTGAGCTCACGCTTCGCCGGAAACGTGTTGAGGCCTCCGGCTTCAACGGCGAACGGCAGGCGGTCCGATCGGGATATCGGAGGAGGACGCCGACGCAACCAAGGGCTTAGGCGCCTGATGATACCGGTGGTCACCCTGGTTGGACAGATGGAGCCAGTCGCGCGCTCCATCCGTTCCGAGATAGCGCAACGGAACGCAGTGCGGGAGATCGGTCCGCGACCTGATCGACTCGTAGCGCTCGCAACGACGAACCAGGTGGGACGGCCATCCGGCCTGGGGATGGAAGCCGAGGCCTCGCAAACAGCCCTCCCGCGGCGCAGCAGCCGCGATGGCACGCGAGAGAAGAACAGCGGCCCTAAGGGTCCTGACCTCGGGTAGTCGATGTGGAAAGCGGCCGCCGGACTTCGGTCCGGCGGCCGTTTTCGTTGTTGTATTTGAACCACAGAGGCACAGACGAAGAATTTTGCTGGATGTGTGAGCGGAGTCCCGATGGACCCAGGTGCCTCCGTGCCTCTGTGGTGTTCAGTTGCAGTTTAGTGCCAGTGTCGCGGCACCGAGTCCGCCCATACCCGCCGCCGCAGCGTTGCCCCGTTCTCCCTGATCTCGCGCTCGAACCGGGCATGGATGTAGGCCGAGTCTGACCGGACCTCCATCCGGGTCTTGAGCTCGACCTCGCGCCCGGGCATTCGAATGCGGTGCGCTTCCTCGCCGAGGAATCCAGCCTGGGCCGGGTGATCGCGGGCGACGCTCCAGGTCTCATTCTCGATGATCTCGACCCGCCGCTCGCCGATCCGGTAGCCGCCCGGGGCCCGAAGCTCGACCGACGTCG
>DASQPE010000339.1:0-9498 GCA_035644115.1 Gemmatimonadales bacterium | reverse complement strand
AGTGGTGATATGCATGCCCGAATCTCCTTTAGCCCGTTAAGCCCGGTGAGAAGTAAGAAGTAAGAAGTGAGAGGGACGCTCCGAAGACGGGAGGGCTTCTACCGCCCCCCTCTTACTTATCACTTCTTACTTCTTACTTCTCACTCTCTGTATCTCGCGTTTCAGTCCCGCCACCAGCTCGCTCAGTCCGTCCTGCCGCCCCACCCGCTGCAGCTCGGCGTCGAGAATCGCCGCCACCTGCGCCACCGCATGCCGAAGATCGTCGTTCACGATCGCGTAGTCGTATTCACCCACGGCCGCCAGCTCTTCTTCGGCTCGGTCGAGCCGGCTCCGCAGCGCGGCCCGATCTTCGGTTCGGCGACCCTCCAGCCGGCGGACCAGCTCGCCGCCGGACGGCGGCAGCACGAAGATCTGCACGGCGTCGGGCACCGTCCGACGAATCTGGCGCGCGCCCTCGACCTCGATGTCGAGCACCGCATGCTTGCCAGCGGCGAAGATCCGCTCGATCTCCTCTCGCAGCGTCCCGTAGAGGTTGCCCCCGTACGCCGCATGCTCGAGGAACTCGCCCGCCCCCACCCGGCGCTCGAACTCGGCCCGGGTGAGAAAGTGGTAGTCCTGCCCGTCCTGCTCGCCGGGCCGGGGCGACCGGGTGGTGGCGGACACCGAATAGCCCACGTCGGCGCGATCGGCGAGCAGCTGGCGCGCGATGCTGGTCTTCCCGCCCCCGGACGGCGACGACAGCACGAGCAGCAGCGGCCTCACTCGAGGTTCTCGAGCTGCTCGCGGAATTTCTCCAGCTCGCCCTTCATGGCGATCACCCGGTGGGCGATCTCGGCGTCGTTGGCCTTGGCGCCCATCGTGTTCACCTCGCGGCCAAGCTCCTGCGCGAGAAAGCCAAGCTGCTTGCCGACCGGCCGCTCGCCGGCGAGCGCCTCGCGCGCCGCCTTCACGTGGGCATCGAGGCGCACCAGCTCTTCGGTGATGTCGAGCCGGTCGGCCGTGAATGCGAGCTCCTGCGCGAGGCGCTGTTCGTCCACCGAGCGTCCGTCCAGCAGCTCGCGCACGGCTCCCCGCAGCCGATCGCGCTCTCGGACCAGGCGCTCGGGAACGCGTGCCGCGATGACCTTCGCCGCCTGGTCCAGCAGATCGAGCCGCTGGCGAAGCTCGAGCCCGAGCAACTCGCCCTCGCGCCGCCGCATGGCCCGGCACTCGGCCGCGGCGGTGGCCACTACCGGCTCGAGCTCGGCCCAGCTCACCTCGAGCGGCTGGCTGCTGTCAGTGCCCAGCACGTCCGGCTGCCGCGCCACCAGGTCGAGCGACAGCTCGCCGGAGAGGCCGAGCGCGCTCTGCAGCTCGCGCAGGCGGGCGACGACGGTCCGTACCCGGTCGAGATCGATCCGGCTCTCCACCACCCGCACTGGCTGCGCGACCCACCGGGCCTGCAGGGCGACGTGGCCTCGATCGAAGTCGCGCCGGAGTCGCTCACGCAACTCTCCCTCGAGGCCCAATAACTCGGGCGGGAGCCGGGCGGCGAGATTGAAGTACCGGTGATTGACGGTCCGGATCTCGATCCGGAGGCGCCCCCCTGCGACCGGCCCCTCTCCGGCGCCGAACCCCGTCATGCTGAGCGGCACGGCGACCCCCGAGCGCGGGAAAGCCAGGAAATGTAGCGGTCGATGGAGGTTACGGGTAGGTCGCCGGGCAGAACTCTGGAGCGTTGAGCTCAAGCAACCAAATCGCAATGCACATCACAAACACGGCGGGTGGAAAACCTTTAGGGGGAGTTGCTGCAGATTGTCAGGTGATTGAGGCAACCGCCGCTCTGCAAAGATGTTGCGCGAGCGCTCTCAGGCAGTGTCTCGGCTGAACCAGCTAATTGGCGAAGGTCCACCGCATGCCGAACTCGCTGGGCCGGCCGACGATCGGTAGCCCTGGGACGTACGGATTCTCCTTCGCCGTCAGATTGGCGCGGTCCCAGAAGAACTGGAACGAGCCCAGGGCCACCTGCACCAGGCTCCGGAAATAGGTAGCGCTGGGCAGGATCACCGGTGCGCCAAACGGGTCCCGGCCGATCACGCCCGTCTCCCAGTGCTCGACCGCGAGTCGCAGCTCCACGTCGAGCGTTCCGCTGGGAAAGACCCGCAGAAATTTGGTGCGGATCGTTCCGCTTCCGAGAAAGTGGCGCGGAGGAAGACCCTCCGGCGTAGGCTTGCGCGGATCACTCACCCAGCCTTCGAACGAGATCCACCGGAGCGGCGTGAGACGGGCCCGGGCCGTAAGCCAGTCGGTCGCGGCGCTGGGTGAGAGAATCGGGATCTGGGCATAAGGCTGATAGGGTTGCGGCTGGTAGGCCGCCGAGTGAGCCAGCCCTCCCTCGAGCGCAAACCAGCTCCGTTCCCAACCGGCGAGCAGCTGCCAGTCTCGCAGAGTCTGCGCCTGGTCGGTGAGCACCGCGGGCGCGGCAACCACGCTGCCGGCACGCAAGCTCGCGCTGCCCTCGAGGCCCAGCGGGAGCCTGATCCCGCCGCGGAGCCCGACCCACTTCGACGAACGGCCGCCGTCGTGCCGCTGATATCCGGCTTCGCCGCTCAGGGCGGCACCGCCCAGGGGCGCCCAGGCGACCGTGCCCCGAAAATCGGTCGAGGTCCACCGCGAGCGGTAGAACGCAGATGCGCCCATCGCGTACGCCGGCCGCCGAAGCGAGGCGACCAGCCCCGCCGAGTTGATGGTCTGGCCCGGGGTGAGACTGTCGCTTGCCGTAGTGCGCGTCACCACCAGATCGGCGCGTGGGCCGAGCCCGCTCGTGTCGGCCCGCCAGAAGGTGCGGAGCTGCCAGTCCATGCGGTGCGCGTTGGGAAACCCGCGGCTCAGGGTGTCGGAGGCCGACCCGAGCACGGGGTCGCGATCGGGCCGGGTGCGCAATCCCTGGAGCACCAGCCCCCAGCGCGGAGAAGGCAAATACGTCCCCTGCAGGAAAAACGCGGTGTTCGCGTACTTGGTGCGGATGGTCTGGACGGTCGGCACGCTCACGTTGTCACCCGCGATCACGAACCCGAGTCCGGAGCGCGTTTTCCGCTCGAGCGATGCCTGGTACCGGGCGAAGCTTGCCACCCCGCGCGAGACCGCGATGCGCGAGCGGGGAGCGAGGCGGTCGAGATTGCGAGTATAGAGCCGAACCCGAAGCAGGCCCGGCCAGCGCTCGATCTCGACCCGATCCAGCATGCTGAGCGAGAAGATCGACGGATCGACCCCCACCGAATCTGCTCCGGCCGCGAGATAAGGGACACCGTCGAGCCAATACTCGACCGACGTGGCGCCGCGGGCCTGGAAGTTCGGGTATTCCGGCTGGCCCACCCAGCCTCCGCGCCACAGATAGACCCCCGGCACGCGCTGGAGCAGGTCCGCCAAGGACACCGCGTGAGCCCAGTCCATGGAGTCGCGGGTGAAGACCAACCGGCCGAACGGCGGCTCCGGCCCCGGCGGGTCGAGCGGCGGCGGGGTAAGGGTCTTCGTTTCCTTCAGTTTTTCGATTGCGAGATAGCGCTGGACCTTGCCGGAGTCGTTCCGGGCGCGCATCGAATCGCGGGCCGCAGCGGCTTCGGCCGGAAACATGGTGGAGTCGAACGGTATCAGCCCGGTGTCGCCCTGGAAGACGGGAACCGTATCCTGACCGGGCACGAGCGGACGGAGAGTGTCGGGCTGCTGGGCGTAAACCAGCTGCGTGAAAGGTGAAAAGTGAAAAGTGAAAAGGAGGGCCGCCACCGTCGCAGCGCGCGCTACAACCCCGCCCAGCCATCCCTTTTCACTTTTCACTTTTCACGCTTTTGCCGCTCGATTCAGCACAAACTCACTAAACATCCTCACCCCCACGCCCGTCGGCCCCTTGACCCGACCCGGCTCATCCCGCTCGGTGTAGGCCGTGCCGGCGATGTCGAGATGGGCCCAGGGGAAGCCGTCCACGAACTCGCGCAGGAACCACCCGGCTGAGATGCTGCCGGCGGGCCGGCCACCGGCGTTCTTCACGTCGGCGATGTCGGACTTCATGAGCTCGCGATAATCGTCCCACATCGGGAGCGGCCAGGCCCGCTCGCCGGACCGCTCCCCCGCGGCCCGGATCTCCTCGATCAGCGCGTCGTCGTTGCCCATGACCCCGGTGGCCGTGTGGCCCAGCGCGATCACGATGGCTCCGGTGAGCGTCGCGACGTCGATCACCGCGGCAGGCTGGTACCGGCGGGCATAGGAGAGCGCGTCGCAGAGGATCAGTCGCCCCTCGGCGTCGGTGTTGATCATCTCGATCGTCTTCCCGAAGTGGCTGGTGATCACGTCGCCCGGCTTGACCGCGGTGCCTGACGGCATGTTCTCGGTGGACGGAATCAGGCCTACCACGTGCACCTTGGGCTTGAGCCGGCCCAGCATCTCGAACGTCCCCAGCACCGCGGCGGCGCCGGACATGTCGAACTTCATCTCCTCCATGCTCTGGGCCGGCTTGATCGAGATGCCGCCGGTGTCGAAGGTGACGCCCTTCCCCACCAGCACCACCGGCGCGGTGTCCGTTCCCTTGTACTCGAGCACGATGAAGCGCGGCTCTTCGGCGCTCCCCTGGGCGATGGACAAGAGCGCGCCCATCTTCTCGCGGATGATCGCCGCCTTGTCGAGGACGGTGACCTCGAAGCCGTGGCGCTTGGCGAGATCCTGCGCCGTCTTTCCCAGAAAGGACGGCGTACAGACATTGCCGGGCAACACCTGGAGCCCGCGGGTGAGGCTCTGGCCCGCGCCGATCGCGGCGCCCACCCGGTGCCCGGCTTCGACCTCCGCGGTCGCGTCCGGCGCCAGGATGGTGAAACCCGTCAGCGGTGGCTTCTGATCTTCCGGCGGCTTCTTCATCTCGGTGAAGATCCACGCCCCCTGAGCCAGCCCCTCCGCCGCGAACTGGCCGGCGTCGCGGGGAGACAGATCGCCCTTCGCTTCAGCCGCGACATGGAACCCGCCGGACGGCACGCCGAGGCTCCGCGCGCGCTTGGCAACGATGGCCGCGGCCCGCCGAACGTCCGGCTTGGTCGCAGCCTCGACCTTGCCGAGCCCGACGAGGACGATCCGGCCCGCGGGGCCGCTGGGGTACAAAACTGTCGTCTCGTCCCGCTTGCCGGTGAAGTCGCCGGAGGCGTAGACCCGGCCCACCGCTCCTCCGGTGGCGGCATCGAGCGCCGTCAGCGAGACAGGAAGCGCGTTGCCCTGAGGAACCGCGATCCCCAGGAGCGGGGTCTGGAAGGCGGCCGGTGCCGTGGCCGCGACGGTGGTTTCGAAAGGCATGGGATTGCCGCTCGCCGAGTTCGGGGTCTGACTGCGGTCGAATATCGGTACGGGCTAGCGGCGGCGAAGCGGAACGAACTCTTGCCACCTCTGCCCTACGTAAGCCGCCCGGGGACGGATCAACCCCTCTTGGCCTTGCTGCTCGAGCACATGGGCCAGCCATCCGGGCATGCGCGCCACCGCGAAAACGGGGGGAAAGAGCTCGGGCGGGACACCCGCGGCGCGGTAGAGTGGCGCAAGGTAGAAGTCTACGTTGGCGAACTTGCCGGTCGCCTCTCGTGCCCGGGCCTCAACCGCCCGAGCAAGGTCGAGCCAGGCCTGGTCGGCCACAGCGTCTGCCGCCGCCTCGGCCGCCCGCCGCATGGGGGCAGTCCGCGGATCTTCACCCCGGTAGACCGGATGCCCGAACCCGGGAAGGCTCTTGCCGGTCGCGAGCCGTGCGTCCACCACGGCGGCGAGCCGCTCGGCGGAGCCGATCTCCTCGAGCAGCCGGTACACCGCGAGCGCGTGGCCGCCGTGAAGCGGCCCGGCCAGCGCCGCCAGAGCGGCGGTGATGCACCCGTGCACGTCGGCCCTGGTCGCGGCGGCGACGCGGGCCGCAAAGGTGGACGGGTTCAGCTCATTGTCGGCCCGAAGGCTCAACGCAACGTCAAACGCGGCGGCGAGAGCCCGATCCGGTTGCTGTCCGTGGATCAGGTACAGCAGATTCGCCGCCGTGCCCAGACCCCGCCGCGGCGTGACCGGCTTCTCGCCGCGAGCCGTCCGATGCAGCGCCCCAACCAGCGTAGGCATGAGTGCGAGCAGGTCGAGCGCCGCCGCCGGAATTTCCAGGGTGCTCGGGGCCGCCGGCTCGAGGCCGAGCGCGCTCACCGCGGTGCGCAGCAGGGCCATGAGATCGGTTGCGGCCGGCGCGTCCCGCAGCAGCCGGAGAATCCGGCGCGGCAGCTTCCGGCGCTCCCGGAGCGAGCGCACCAAGTCGGCAAGCTGATCCCGCGAGGGCAACCGGCCGGCCAGGAGCAGGTAGGCCGTTTCCTCGTAACTCCCCTTCTCGGCCAGCTCGCCCACGTCATAGCCGCGGTACGCGAGCCGATTCTCCTCGGCCGAGAGGAGGCAGATGGAGGACTGGGTCGCGATTACGCCGTCGAGTTGAGGTGCGGGAACGGAAGCAGGTCCGGCGGCGAGGCTCATCGGCGTGATTGAGGTCGGGACGGCGGGAATCCTATACCGGGGGCTGGGCGGCAGCAACGGCGGGACAAGTGCGTTTACGCAGTTGAGTCCACGACTTGCCGCGTACGAATCACCCGGATAACCTCGACGGGTGAGCCGGCGCGACGAAGCGGCGGAGTCAGCTGGGCGGGCGGCCAACGTAGACCACCAGCCGTGGCTCCCGCTTGGAGTGACGCTCACCTTTCTCTGCGTCGCCGGATTCGCCCATGACGAGCCACGAGCTGTGGCGCGACGAAGCCGAGCCATGGCTTGTCGCCCTCCATAGCGGCTCACTCCTGGAGCTGTTCCAGCACGTCAAGTACGAGGGCCACCCCGGCCTGTGGTTCACCTGCCTTTTCCTGCTCACCCGGGTGACGGGGTCGCCGGTCGCGATGCAGCTGCTGCACCTCGCGATCGGCGCGGCCGGTGTGTGGATCTTTGCCCGCTTTGCGCCGTTCACGCCGCTCCAGCGGGTGCTGTTCGCCTTCGGATACTTCCCGCTCTACGAATACACGGTGGTGAGCCGAGACTACGGCCTCGGCATGGTACTCCTGCTCGCGACCTGTGCCGCCCTCGGCGCCCGACCGGCCCGTTTCCCCCTCGTGGTGCTCCTGTTCGCGCTGATTCCCCACACCAACGCATTCGCCGCGATCCTCGGCCTCGCCCTAGGGATCGCGCTTCTCGCGGACCGCTGGCTCCCCGGCGGGCCGGTTCTCGCCGAGGACGTCACCGGCACCCAGCTCGCCGCCGGCCTGCTCGTGGTCGCGATCAGCGCCGGGCTCGCGGTCTTCCAGACCGCGCCGCCGGCCGACCTTCAGATCGATCTAGGCTGGCGCCCACGCTTCGAGCTCAGCTTCCTCGCCAAACGGCTTCGTTCCGTGACACCGGCACTGTTCCCCATCCCCCAGGTCGAGCTCCACTGGTGGATAAGACCGTTCCTCTGGAACCTGTCGGAATTACATCCTTACCGATTCCCGGTCACTGTCGCAGTCTACGCTCTACTCTCTTGGATGGGGCTGGGCCTGGTGCGGCTGCCCCGGGCATTGATCTTCCTCATCACGGCGATGGGCAGCACGCTGGCTTTCATATACCTGAGGTTTCCCGGCGAGATCCGGCACATCGGCCACTTCTTCGTGGCGCTGGTCGTGGCCCTGTGGCTCGCCAAGATCGAAGCGGTGCGCCGGGGAGGTGTCGGCAATGGTTGGATCGGGCGGGCGTGGGCCTCTACTCAGGGAATTCTGTTCACGATCCTGCTTGCGGTGCAGATGGTCGGCGGCCTCCTGGCTGTCTTTCTCGACCACCGCTACGTGTTCTCCAACGGCAAGCCGGCCGCTGCGTACTTAGTCCAGCACGGCCTCGATCGCGCCCCGCTGGTCGCGGAGCCCGACTACCTGGCAGAGTCGGTCCTGGTCTACCTGCACTGGCGGGACGCCTACTTCCCGCGAGGAGACCGGACCGGGGCGTTTGTCATCTGGGACCAGGTACGCGTGGCCCCCGTCACGGATTCGACCTGCGTCGCGCGCGCCCGGCGACTGGCCGCCGAACAGGGTGGCCCGGCCGTATTGATGATGGACCACCCGCTCGCCGTGGCGGCTGCGGACTCGCTTGGGACCCGCGAGCTGGCCCGCTTGGTCGGCTCCACGGTCGGCGACGAAGACTTCTACCTCTACGCCGTGACTGCCGTCGCTCGTTAAGTTGAAGCCCATGGCCGCTCCATACGTCTCCACTCAGCCAAACGCCGCCGACGATCGCCTGCTCGCGGGTTTTCTCACGCTCGGGTTCGTGTCGGTCGCCACCTACGCGGTGCTGCACCACGACCTCGCGCCCGCCTCGATGGAGGCGCTGAACCTGGTCATCGCCATCGCAGGCATCTACATCTTCACCCGCTACAGTCCCTTCACGCCGCTTCATAAAGCCCTCTTCACCCTGGGCTATTTTCCGGCCTACCAGTACACCGCGGTCAGCCAGAATTACGCGATGGGCATGCTGGGCGTTTGGGCTTGCTGCGCGCTGGCGGCCCGGCGCCCGGTCCGGATGCTGGCGCTCGCGGTCATCATCGGCTTGCTGGCGCAGGTCAGCATCTTCGGATGGATCATTGGCCTCGCCCTCGCGGTGGCGCTGCTGGGCGACCAGCTCCGGCGACCGGATCCGACCGATGCCGTGGCGCCCGGCGGACGACCCTGGGTACCTGTCGCGGTCTGTGCGGCGGCATTGGCGGTGGCGCTGGTGGTGGCGTGGCCGGCGGCGCACGGCGCCCATCCCACCCGGTGGTACTTCGACCTGGAGCAGGACCGGCTGCTCGACATCGCCGAGACCATTCCGGTCGCGCTGCTCCCGTTCCGCGACGCGGGATACGAGAGGTGGCCGGCGTACGCGCGGGCTCGCGAGAGCTTGCCGCTCGTCTTCGGCATCGTCGCCTGGGGCTTCGCAGCGCTGACGGCGATCGGCCTCCTCGGGCGGCGACGGGCGCTCGTGTTCTACGGACTCGCGACCGGTGGCCTGCTCGCCTTCTTCTATCTGAAGTGGCTCGGTGGCGTCAACTACAGCGGTCATCTCTACGTGGTCCTGGTTGCCGCCATCTGGCTGGGTCGAAGCCAGCCCGCGCCCGATCGGGAGGGCCCGGTGGTACGCCGCGCGTGGGCACTCGCCGGAGGGGCCGGTCTCACAGTGCTCCTGCTGGCGCAGGCCGTTGCCGGGCTCGAGGCAATTGCTCTGTCTCCCCTACCGCGATAACCTCGACCGGTGATCCGGCGAGACGAAACCGCGGAGTCAGCTGGGCGGGCAGTCGACGGAGACCGAGGCCAGCGCCGGCTCCCGCCGGCGCTGACGCTCGCCTTTCTCGGCGTCGCCGGATTCGCCATGGCGAGCCACGAGCTCTGGCGCGACGAGGCCCAGCCGTGGCTGGTCGCCCTCCACAGCGGCTCGCTCCTGGAGCTGTTCCGGCACATCAAGTACGAGGGCCACCCCGGCCTCTGGTACACC